>NZ_DASXJD010000250.1:0-12381 GCF_036497585.1 Actinomycetospora sp.
GCGTCGCGGCGCAGAGGTCGGCCACGAGCGACTGCCAGTACGGCATCCGGACGCGTGCCCCGTCGGCGTCGAGGTTCGCCACCCCGCGACGGGCGGCCTCGAGGCCCGGTCCGTCCCCGCGCGACCACCCGTCGAGGATCCGCGCCCAGTCGCGGTAGTAGGCGAACCCGTACCGGTCGCACAGGTCCCGCAGCTCGGCGACGGCCGGCCGCAGCTCGTCGACGGCGCCGCGCAGCTGGTGGGTGATCGAGGCGTACGCCAGGGCCACCGCGAGGTTGTACGGATCGGTGGTCCGCGCCAGGGCGACGACCTCGCGGGCCGCGGTGCCGGCCCGCGTGTCGTCACCGAGCAGCCAGTGCGCGTGGGTGGCGGAGGCCAGCCCGTGCACGTCGGGTCGGGTGCCGATGCTCAGCCGGTGGTCCGCGCCCTGCTCGGCGACGTGCACCAGGTGCCCCAGGGCCTCCGCGGGGCGCCCCGCGATCAGCGTCGAGGTGCCGAGCGCGAAGTGCGCGGCCGCGGCCTGCTCGGAATCCGGGCTCATCATCTCGAGGGCCCGGGCCGCGGTGGTGGCCGAGGCGGTGACCTCGCCCTGCACGAACAGTGAGCTCCACAGCCCGACGAGGCCGGTCAGCAGCGCGTCCCGCTGCCCCAGATCCTCGGCGAGCCGGATCATGCGGTCGTGGGTCTCCCGCAGCCGGGGGGAGGCGTAGCCGTCGCGGGCGTTCAGCGGCGCCGCCACGGCCTCCAGCACGGCCAGCTCCTCCCGTGACCGGGAGCGGCCCGCGGGCAGCGAGCGGACGATCGAGAGCGCCTCGTCGTAGAGGCGGATCGCCTCGGTGTGGGCGAACATGCCGGCCGCGAGCTCGGCGGCGCGGTGGAAGTACCGCACGGCCCGCTCGGGGCGCCCGCCGCGGGCGTACTGCTCCGCGAGCTGGGCCGACACCCGGTCGGTGTCCTCGGCGTGCAGCAGCTCCAGGCCCTGGGCGACCCGGCGGTGCAGCAGCCAGCGGCGTGGTGGGCTGACCTGGGCGTACGCGCCGTCGCGGACCAGGTCGTGGGAGAAGTCGTAGCCCTCGGCGACCTCGGTGAGGATGCGCCGGCGCCACAGCTCGTCGACGGCGCGCACGACGGCGTCGGCGTCGAGGTCGCTGGCCTCGGTGACGAGGTCGAGGGTGAAGTCGCGGCCGATGGCCGCGGCCAGCCCGGCCACCTCGCGGGCGGTGGGCCCGACCTGCTCGAGGCGCTCCCGCAGCACCGTCGCGAGGTCCCCGACGGGGACGGGGGCGTCGGTCTCCAGGGTGCTGCGGGCGGCCTCGACGACGTAGAGCGGGAAGCCGCCGGTGCTCGCCTGCAGCACCGCCGCGTCGTCGTCGCTCAGCGCGACCCCGGACACGGCGGCCGCGAGCCGGGCGCTGTCGGCGGTCTCGAGGGGACCCAGGAGCAGCTCGCTCAGCATCCCGGCCCCGCGCATCCGGCTGACCCAGGCACCCACCTGCGGTTCGTGCTCGGAGGCGTCGGCGCGCATCGTCGCCGCGACCATGAGGGGGGCGTCGGGGACCAGGCCGAGGCACAGCGTGAGGAACGCGAGGGTCTCGGCGTCGCACCAGTGCAGGTTGTCGAGCACGAGCAGCGTCGGGCGCCCGGTCGCCGTGAGCGCCCGCGCCAGCCCCTCGAAGAAGCGGTGGCGCTGCCACGCCTCCTCCCCGGGCCCGTTGCCGGAGCCGCCCGGGTCCCCGCCCCGGCCCGAGGGCACCAGCCGCTCGACCTCGACCTGCCACACCGCGTCGAGCGTCGCCCGGCCCGCGCGGACGTCCGGGGTCCGCAGCCACTCGGCGACGGGGGCGAGAGCCAGGCGGCCGGCAGCCCCGAAGCAGCGGGCGCTCGCGACGACGGCGCCGTCGAGCCGGGCGGAGTCGGCGAGCGCGGTGACCAGCCGGGTCTTCCCGACGCCCGGGTCGCCGCGGACCAGCACCGCGGCGGGTCGACCGGCCGCGGCGGCCCGCCAGCCCGCCCGCAGCGTCTCCAGCTCGCGGCCGCGGCCCACGAGGGTCCCCGCGGCGGCGCCGGAGCGGGCGGCGCCGGAGCGGGCGTCGCCGGCGGCGGCCGCGGGTGGTGGGCCCGGGGCGTCGATTTCTGAGGCGCGGGCGAGCAGCCGGTCGAGGGGCCGTCGCGTCGCCGGATCCGGGGTGACCCCGAGCTCGCGCTCGAGGACGGCCGCGCAGTGGTGGTAGGTGTTCACCGCGCCCGCCCGGTCTCCGAGCTCGCCCTGCAGCTCGATGAGGCGCCGGTAGCCGAGCTCGTCGAGCGGGCGGAGTCGGACCCGGCGGCGGGCCACCTCGACCGCCCCGGCCAGGTCGCCGGTGCGCTCCAGGGTGTCGCAGGCCAGCTCGCACAGCTCCGCGCACCGGGTCTCGAGCTCGGCGCGGGCCTCGAGCAGCCAGTCGTCGTAGCCGCCCGGGAGGAACTCCCCGCGGTAGGCCGCGAGGGCCGCGGTGGCGTGGGCGAGGACCGCGCCGTCCGCGCCGGCGCGGGCCGCCGCGGCGGCCGCGTCCGCCCCGGTGGCGAACTCCCGCAGGTCGACCACGCAGGTCGCGGTGTCGCACCAGCACAGGTCGCGCCCGGTGACGACGAGGGCCGGCTCGCCGGCGAGGGCGGCGCGCAGGTGGTGGAGCTCGCGGCGCAGGTTCGTGAGCGCCTGCTCGTCGGCGGAGTCGGGCCAGAACAGGGTGGCGATCCGGCCCCGCTGCTGGGGCACGCCGGCGTGCAGGACGAGGTAGCCGACGAGGGCGACGGTGCGCGGCGAGAGGGCCAGCGGCGCGCCGCTCGCGTCGCTGACGACCTGCTCGCCGAGGAGGCGGATCCGAACCATCGTCGCCTGACCTTCTCCGGCGGCCGGCCGTGCCGGCCGCTCGCTCCCAGCGTGCTCGGCCGGGCCGCCGCCCACATCCACCGCCTCCCGGACCCGCACTGCTCCGAGCGCCACCGAACCTTCACCCCTCAGGCCGCTGCCGGGAGTGCCGATGACGCACCGAGTTCGGTCGTGTGCGCCACGAAACGGATCTCGTGGCCGTCGCGCACACCGGCCAGGCCGGGTGCGAGGGCCCGCCGCAGGCCCAAGGCGGCGGCGTTCTCGGCCATGACGTCGGCGACGACCTCCACGACGCCGGCCTCCCGCCCCCGCGCGAGGACCGCCCGGACGAGGCGGGCGCCGATCCCGCGGTGCTGCCAGGCGTCCACGACCTCGACGGCCAGCTCGGCGCGGCCCGGGGCCTCGCGGACGAGCCGGGCGATACCGATCGGGTCCCGCCCGGCGAACGCCGCGACGGCGAGGTGAGCCCGCCCGTCGACGGCCAGCAGGGCACGCCGCACCGGCGGGAGGAGGTCGGGGACGGGGCCGAGGAAGCGGTGCAGGCGGCTGGTCGGGGAGAGGCCGGCGAACACGGCGTCGAGGACGTCGTCCTCGTCGCGCGCGAGCTCGCGGACGGTGATCCGGGCGCTGGTCGGGACGGTGTGCGGCACGGGGGCCTCCGGGTCGGTTCCTCGACGTGCCCTGTCGCACGTCGTGGGACCCAACGCTCGTCACCCGGCGTTCCCGCCCCGTTCGTTCGCTGCGGCATCGGTGCAGTTCACGAGCCGAACGGTCGTATGAACAGCGAACGCCGTGTGACCCGGGCGCTCTCAGCGAGCCGGTTCGGAGGCCAGCCGCGCCAGCTCCGCCTCGATCCCGCCGGCGAGCACGCCCACGTCGGCCGCCGCCTCGTCCCCGGTGACCCCGACGGCCAGCGCGTCGCGGTAGGTGAGGATGGAGACCCCCAGCTGGGCGGTGCTCCCGATCGGGACGTACGGGACGATCTCCAGCAGCTCCCGGCCGAGGCCGTAGAGGGTGGTCCGCGGCCCGGGGACGTCGGTGGTCACCGTCACCACGGAGCGCTGTGCGGTCCGCGAGGCCCACCGGACCCCGCGCGCGACGAGCGGGTAGGGCTCGTAGCGGGCCAGCTCGGTGAGCGCCGCGCCGGCCTCGGCCTCCTGGGCGGCCTTGCACGCCTCGAGCTCGGCGATGGTGGCGGCGAGGCGTTCGGCGGGCTCCGCGAGGTGGACCGGCAGCCGCGGCAGCAGCAGCGAGACCTGGTTGCCGCGGGTCGACTCGTCGCCGGGGGCCCGCACCGAGACCGGGACCAGGGTGCGGACGAGGTCGGGCCCGGGGTCCTCGCCCCGGGCGAGCAGCAGGTCGCGGAAACCGGCGGTCACGGCGGCCAGGACCACGTCGTTGAAGGTGCCGCCGTGCCGGTGCCGCGCGGCGCGGACGTCCGCGACCCGGCCCCGGGCGATGGCGTAGGCGCGGAGCCGGTGCAGCGGGCCGGACAGCGACGACGGCGGCGCCGGGCGCAGCGCGGCGAGCAGCGCGGAGCCGCCCCGCGCCAGCGCCCGGGCCCGCTGCCAGCCCTCGCGCGGGTGCGTGAGCAGCGACGCGGCCGCCACGGTCGCCGCGACGGGGAGTCCCGCGAGGTGCCCGGCCGCGCCGAGGAGCAGGGCCCCGGTCGAGGGCTCGGGCACGGGCACGTGGTGGTCGGCGGCGGGCGGCCGGGACCGGGGCTGCGCGTCGAGCACGCTCCAGTAGAGGTCGGTGCCAGACACCCCGTCGACCAGGCAGTGGTGGACCTGGGAGATCAGCGCCCAGCGCCCGTCGGCGAGCCCGTCGACGAGCCAGTAGCGCCACAGCGGGCGGTCCCGGTCGAGCCGGGTGGACATCACCCGGGCCATGAGGTCGACGAGCTCGGCGTCGCCGCCGGGGGCGGGCAGGCCCACGTGGACCAGGTGGTGGCCCAGCACGAAGTCCGGGTCGTCGACCCACACCGGCGGGCCGAGGTCGAGGGGGACGCGGCGCACCTTCTGTCGGTAACGGGGGATCAGCGGGAGCCGCCCCGTCAGGTGTTCGGCGAACTCGTCGAGATGGGGGGCGGGTCCCGCGAAGACCGCGATCGAGGCGATGGCCATGGAGGCGGCCGGCTCGGCGTCCTCGATCTCCAGGAAGGCCGCGTCGAGCGGGCTCAGCGCCGTGCTCACAGCGCCCGCTTCAGGATCGTGCCGGTGTCGCTGATCGGCAGCTCGCTGCGGAACTCGACCGAGCGGGGGTACTTGTAGGACGCGACCCGCTCGCGCACGTACTCGATGAGCTCGTCCTCGCTGGCCGCGGCGCCGGCGTGGAGCCGGACCACCGCGTGCACCTCCTGCCCGAGCCGGTCGTCGGGGACCCCGACGACGGCGGCGTCGCGGACGGCCCGGTGGGTGTAGAGCACGTCCTCGATCTCGCGGGGGTAGACGTTGTAGCCGCCGCGGATGATCAGGTCGGAGGTGCGGTCGACGACGAAGAGGAAGCCGTCGTCGTCGACGTAGCCCAGGTCCCCGGTATGGAACCAGCCGTCCACGATCGCCGCGACCGTGGCCTCCGGGTTGCCGTGGTAGCCGCGCATGACGTTCACGCCGCGGACCACGATCTCGCCGACGTGGTCGCGCCCGGGCGGCAGCGGGTGGCCGGCGCGGTCGTGGATGCGCACGTCGACCCCGTAGATCGGCTTGCCGACGCTGTACACCCGGCGTTCCTCGGCGCTGGGGTTGACGCGGTGTAGACGATCGCGGCGACGTCGCAGGGGTCGCGGGGGACGAGGACGCCGTCCGGGTCGTCCGGCTCGACCGCGAGCAGCTCCTCGAAGGACTCCCCGGGGTCGCCGCCCAGGACGAGCACCGACGCGACGCCGGCGTCGGCAGCGCCCTTGCGGGCCTCCTCGGCGGACCCCGCCCAGGTCAGCAGCAGGCGGGCGTCGGAGTCGCCGAGGACGTGGGCGACCTCGCGGCGCTTGAACAGCACGTTGACCGGCACGCCCACCAGGCCCGCCTTGAGGATGCCGAACCAGGCGATCACGAACTGCGGCACGTTCGGCAGCTGCAGCGCCACCGCGTCGCCGAGGACGAGCCCCCGGCGGCGCAGGCCCTCGGCCAGCCGGTCGGACGCGGCGTCGAGCTCGGCTCAGCTGGTGTGGTGCTCATCGGCGATGATCGCCGTGCGGTGCGGGTGGCGTCGTGCCGACTCCCGCAGCACGTCGGCCAGGTTGAGGCTCATGGTGTTCTCCCGGTTCGGGCGGCGACCGGGGCCACACGCCGGACGCCCCGCTGGTGCAGGACCGCGTCGAGCTCCTCGTCGAGGGCGGCCACGAGCAGGCGGGCGTCGCCGACCCGCTCGAGGTCGGTGCCGACGCCGACGCGGACGTGGCCGTCGTAGCTGACGATGCAGGCGGTGAGCAGCTGGTCGGCGCTGCACGGCGCCCAGCCGACGGTGCCGGTCACGCGCGCGCCGGCCAGGGTCACCGCGGTGCGCGGGCCCGGCACGTTGGTGACGACGCCGACGGTCTTGTCGGCGAGCAGGTCGGACAGCGTCGACGCGAGGGGTTCGGGGGCGTGGCCGAGCAGCTGCGCGAGGGCGTGGGTGAGGGCCGGCTCCCAGCTGCGGCGCAGCTGCTCGACCCGGGCGTGGACCTCGGCGACGCGGGCGCGGAAGGGGCCGCGCAGCGGCAGGACGACCAGGACGAGCGCGAAGTGGTTGCCGAGCCGGGCGGGTGGTCCGGCGTCGAACGGTTCGAGGTTGACCGGCATCATCCACGCCAGGTTGGCCGGGGCCCGCGCGGCGAGCTCGGCGTCCTGGGCGCGGGCCACCGCGCCGCCGAGCAGCGCCAGGCACACGTCGTTGACGGTCGCGCCCTCGTCGTGGGCCAGCCCGGCCAGCACTCGCAGCGGGATCGGCGCCGTCCACGCCGCCGACTTCGTCGTGCCGGGGGCACCCGACCACGCGTGCGGCGGGTTGCTCCAGCCGAGCACCTCGGCGGTGTCCACGGCGGTGTTCGCCGCGGCGGCGACCATCCGCAGGCCCGCGCCCACGGCGCGCAGCGGGTGGCGCGCGACGGCGAGCAGGTCGGGGAGGGGATCCGCGACGCCGTGCGTGGCGACCGGACGGGCGCCGTCGCCGGTGCCGTCGGCGGGGTCGGTGAGCGCGAAGAGCAGCCGCATCATCCGGACGCCGTCGGCGAGGGCGTGGTGGGTGCGCACCACCACCGCGCTCCCGGCCCCGTGGCCGGAGAGCAGGTGCACGCTCCACGGCGGGTGCTCCAGGTCGAACCGCTGCGCCCGCAGTCGGCCGACGCGTTCCTGCAGGGCGGCCTCGGGATCGTCGGGGTCCAGGGACTCCACGAGGACGTGGCGGTCCAGGTCGAAGTCGGGGTCCTCGACCCAGCGCTCGCCCGGCGAGCGCCGGTCGCCGTCCGCGGGCCGGCACCGGAACACCGGGTAGGGCGCCAGGAGGCGCTCCGCCAGCAGCCGGCGCAGGTCCCCGGGGTCGACGGGGGTGGCGGTCCACAGCACCGAGACGATGCCCAGGACGTTCGTCGGCCGGTCGAGCCGCAGCCAGAGCTCGTCCTCGGCCGCCATCGGCACGGTCCTCGTCATGCCGGGGACGCTCTCCCGGGGGCCCTCGGGCGCGTCAGGTCCGAAAGGCCCGGGTCGGGTTCGCCGGACGACCCGGGCCCGGTTACGATCCGCTCACCCGGGGCCACGCAGTGGAGGTGTGCCCGGATGACGTCGACGATGGACACCACGGCCTTCCCCGAGGACCGGCCGCCCGCCTGGCGGCCCGGTCTCCCGCTGACCTTCCGCCCGCCGACCGACGACGAGTCGGCCCCGTCGTGGCCGTTGTTCGCCAGTGACCTCGGACGGGCCCTCGGCGGGGCCGGCGTCACCGCCCTCGGCCGGCACGTCCTGCGGGCGGCCCCGCAGGGTGACGGCCACCCCGTCCTCGTGGTCCCCGGGCTGGGCGGGGGGGACCGGTCGACCCGGGTGCTGCGCGCGATGCTGCGCCACCGCGGCTACCGGGCGCACGGCTGGCACCTGGGCCGCAACCTCGGCCCGACGGCGGAGGTGGTGCGGGGCGTCCCCGCGCGCCTCGCCGAGCTCGCCGACCGCTACGGCCGCCGGGTCAGCCTCGTCGGGTGGAGCCTGGGCGGGCTCTACGTGCGCGACGCGGCGCGGCGCTCGCCCGAGCACGTGCGGTCGGTGATCACCCTGGGCAGTCCGGTCCGCCTCACCCATCCCGCCCAGACCAGGGCGATGGGCCTCTACCTCGCCGTCGCGGGCCGGCACGTCGCGGCCGGCGAGCTGCCCCCGCCCGAGGCGACGCTGCCGCCGGTGCCCGCGCCGTGCACCTCGGTGTTCTCGCCGTGGGACGGGATCGTCTCGTGGCGGGCGTGCGTCGAGCCGGCGGGGGAGCGGGCCGAGTCGGTCGCGGTGGTGGGCAGCCACTTCGGGCTGGGCATGCACCCCGCGGTGCTGTGGGTGGTCGCCGACCGTCTCGCCCAGCCCGAGGGACGCTGGCGGCCCTTCGCCGCCCCGCCCGCCCTGCGCTGGCTCTACCCGCCGGTCGGCTCCGCCCCGGACGTGGACGGGGATCCTCACGCCCTCGCGTCCGATCCCGGTCCCTGGGATCGCGAGGCGGGCTGAGGACACCCCCGGGTCGGGAGGGTGTCCGTTCCACCTGGTCTGCTCGGCGGGTGGCCCTGACCAGGAGCAGACGACGAGCGGTCGACGGTTTGCGGGACGCACACGCTTGCCCTGAGCAGACGACGAGTAGGGGGAGGTGTGCGTGCGGCACACGTCGCGGTGGGTGTCGGGCCCCGACCGTATGCGTGGCGCACGCCAGCGTGAGCAAGGAATGCTCGGCCGCCGGGCCGGGTGCGTGCCGCACATGGTCGCCGGTGTCTTCGTCCCCGAGCAGGACTGTCGGCCCGCCCCCGCGGGTCGTGCGACTCCGCCGGCCCGCTACCGCCGACGAGACCATCGGACCGAGTGGTGGAGACGTGATCGAGGAGGATCCTGTGGTTGATCGACACGCACCCACGGTCGTCGTCGGGGTCGACGCCTCGCCCACCTCTGTCCGCCTTCCGGAGCCCGAGGAACGCCTCACCCGCGAGCAGCGGGTGAGGCGGGGACGGGCCGCGCGGGCGGAGGTGCCGCGGTCGAGCCACGGCGAGTTCACGGCAGGTCCTGACCGACCCGATCCGCTGGCGCTGCTGGAGCGTCAGGGGCTCACCCGGGTGCCCGAGCTGCTGCCGATCCGCTACGGGCGGATGGCCTCCTCGCCGTTCGCGTTCTTCCGGGGCGCGGCGTCGCCGATGGCGAGCGACCTGGCCCGGACGCCCCGGTCCGGGCTGGTGGTGCAGGCCTGCGGGGACGCCCACCTGGCGAACTTCGGGGTGTTCGCCTCGCCGGAGCGCAACCTGGTCTTCGACATCAACGATTTCGACGAGACGTTGCCCGGCCCGTGGGAGTGGGACGTGAAACGGCTGGCGACGAGCCTGGAGGTCGCGGCCCGGAGCAACGGCTTCGCACCGAGGGAGCGTCACAGCATCGTCCTGGCGGCGGTCGCGGCGTACCGGCGGGCCATGCGCGGTTTCGCGGAGATGGACACGTTGGACGTGTGGTACGCCCACGCGAACGCGGACACCATCACATCGCTCACGGACGTGCGTCTCGGCAAGACCCAGCGCAAAGCGGTCGAGCGCGCCGGCCGGAAGGCCCGGACCAAGGACAACCTCGGGGCGCTGCGTCGCTTCGCCGTGATCGAGGACGGGGTCGTGCGGCTGCGGGCGGATCCGCCGCTCATCGTGCCGGTGCGTGATCTGGCCGCCGGCGCGGCCGACCTCGACGCGCTCGAGCAACAACTGCGCGAGGTCCTGCTCACCTACCGGGGGACGCTGGAGCCCGAGCGCCGGGTCCTGCTGGACCAGTTCCGGCTCGTCGACACGGCGCGCAAGGTCGTCGGGGTGGGCAGCGTCGGCACCCGCGAGTGGATGCTGCTGCTGCTCGGTGACGACGGCGAGGACGACGTCGACCCCCTGTTCCTGCAGGCGAAGGAAGCGGGCCCGTCGGTCCTGGAGGAGTTCGTCGGGGCGAGCGAGTTCGAGAACTCCGGACAGCGGGTGGTGGTCGGGCAGCGGCTGATGCAGGCCGTGAGCGACATCTTCCTCGGGTGGGTCCGCGTCGACGGTCCCGACGGGCGGACGCGTGACTTCCACCTGCGGCAGCTGCGGGACTGGAAGGGCTCGGCCCAGGTCGAGACGATGATTCCGGAGACGATGCAGGCCTACGGAGAGGTCTGCGGGTGGACGCTCGCCCGGGCCCACGCGCGCTCGGGTGACCGGATCGCCGTGGCGGCCTATCTCGGCAGCAACGAGGCCTTCGACGTGGCCGTCCGGGCCTTCGCGAGCAGCTACGCCGACCAGAACGAGCGCGACCACCAGCAGCTGGTGGGCGCCATCGCGTCGGGCCGGATCCTCGCCGAGACCCCGCCCTCCTGATCACCGGCGGACGTGCCGGCGGGCCGACGCGGGTCAGGCCGTCCGGCGGCGCCGGGTCCGTCGCGACCACCGGGACAGCTCGTCGACGCCCCAGACCACCGGGGCGAAGCAGAGCAGCAGCGCCACCGTGCCCGCGTCGAGGGGGGCGGTCCCGACCACCTCCTGGCCGACCGGGGTCCACACGATGACCGCGGTGACGACGAGCTCGAAGGCGATGCCCCACCACAGGAGCGGGTTGGTCCAGAGCCCGACCGTGCGCAACGAGGCGTGCTCGGTCCGCGCCGCCAGCGCCGTCCCGATCTGGCAGGCCACGATGCCGACGAACGTGGCCGTGGTGGCCCGCAGGTAGGCGGGGTGCAGCGCCGTGCCCGGCCCCGTCGGGGCACCCGGGGTCCAGCCCGCCCGGGCCAGCACGACCAGGAACGCCCCGGTGGTCAGCACCGCCGAGGTGACGCCGAGCAGGCCCCACGCCCGCCAGAGCATCCGGCCGCGGATGACGCCCTCGGAGCGCGGCCGGGGCGGGCGCTCCATGATGCCCGGCTCCGCCGGCTCGCGGCCCAGCGCCAGCGCGGGCAGCGTCTCGGTGCCCAGGTCGATGGCCAGGATCTGCAGGACCGTCAGCCCGAGCGGGACCGCGCCGCCGGTGAGGGCGAACAGCAGGAATGGGACGATCTCGGGGACCGCGTGGGCGAAGATGTAGACGACGAACTTGCGGACGTCGTCGTACACCCGCCGGCCCGCCGCGACCGCGCGTTCGATGCTCGCGAAGTCGTCGTCGGTGAGCACCATGGTCGCCGCCTCGCGGGCGACGTCGGTGCCCGCCACCCCCATGGCCACGCCGATGTCCGCGCGCCGCAGGGCGGGGGCGTCGTTGACGCCGTCGCCGGTCACCGCGACCACGTCGCCGAGGTGCTCGAGGGCCTCGACGATCCGCAGCTTGTCCTCCGGGGCCGCCCGCGCGAACACGATCTCCTCGCCGAGCCCGAGCAGCGCGTCGAGGTCGCGGTCGCGCATCGCGGCGAGCTCGGTGCCGGTGACCACCCGCGGCGCCGGGCCCCCGACGCCGACCGAGCGCGCCACCGCGGCGGCCGTCAGCGGGTGGTCGCCGGTGACGACGTGCACCCGGATCCCCGCCGTGTGGCAGCGGGCGACCGCCGCCGCGACCGAGGGCCGCGGCGGGTCGAGCAGCCCGACGAGTCCCTCGAAGACCAGGCCGGCCTCCACGTCGGCGCGGGGGGCCGCGGCGTCGGCGGCGGAGGCCGGCCGGCTCGCCAGGGCGAGTACCCGCAGCCCGTCGGCGGCCAGCGCCCGGACCGCGTCGAGCACCTCGGCCCGTCCGGCGTCGTCGAGGGCCACCACCCCGGCGGCGCGCCGTACCCGCGTGGCCAGGGCGAGGACCTCCTCGACGGCGCCCTTGGTGTGCACGACGACGCCCGCGGGCGTGCGGTCGACGGTCGACATCCGCTTGCGCACGGGGTCGAACGGGTGCACGGCGAGCCGGTCCCGCTCGCGCGTCGCGGCCCGGGCATCGAGGCCGGCGGCGGCGGCGAGGGCGAGCAGGGCCAGCTCGGTGGGGTCCCCGGTGCCCGTGCCGGCGTCGACGCCGAGCAGGTCGGCCTCGGAGCAGCGCTGGGCGACGCGTGCCAGGTCGGGCGCCTCACCCGCCCCGGTGCGGGGGTCGCCGCGGCCGGTCGGAGGGGTCCAGAACGCCTGCGGGCGCATCCGGTTCTCGGTGAGCGTGCCGGTCTTGTCGGTGCAGATGACGGTGGTGGACCCGAGCGTCTCCACCGCGGAGAGCCGGCGGACCACGGCGCCGCGCCGGGCCAGGGAGCGGACCCCGCCGGCGAGGGCGAGCGTGATGGTCGGAAGCAGCCCCTCCGGGACGTTCGCCACCAGCAGGCCCACCGCGAACACCAGGGCCGCGGTGAAGGAGAGGCCCGCGAGCAGCCCGATCGGCAGGAAGGCGGCGCCCACGCCGACCGCG
>NZ_DASXJD010000251.1:0-2431 GCF_036497585.1 Actinomycetospora sp.
CGCCGATCGGTGCGGACTTCGGGCCGCAGATCACCACCGCGTCGTGGGACCTGCGGACGGAAGTACGGCGGCCACTGTAACCCGTACGTGACGAGACCTCGGAGACGAAGTCACGCGCGGGTCGTCGGGGCATCGGGCTACCGGCCGAGCTCGTGGAGCTCCTGCGGGCGCATCGGGTCGAAGAGGACCGCGAGCGGGAGACGGCGGCGCAGCTCTGGACGGATGGCGGCTGGCTGTTCGCCACCCCGACTGGCGGCCCGCTGAACCCGCGCACGGACTACGACGAGTGGAAGAGGCTCCTCGGCCGGGCCGAGGTGAGAGATGGCCGGCTGCATGATGCCGGCACACCGCCGCGACCGTGCTGCTCCTGCTCGGCGTCCCGGAGCGGTCAGTCATGGGGATCATGGGGTGGTCGCACACCGCGATGGCGGCGCGGTATCAGCACGTCACGTCGGCCATCCAACGCGACATCGCGTTGCGGGTCGGAGGCTTGATCTGGCAGGTCAGCGAGGGGCCTGCGGACGACAAATGAGACTAGAACTGAGACTGACAGCAGAAACGCCGGTCGGGCCCGTGTGGACCCTTCCGGCGTTTGGCCTGTTCAGGCTGGCGGTAGCGGTGGGATTTGAACCCACGGAGGCTTGCACCTCACACGCTTTCGAGGCGTGCTCCTTCGGCCGCTCGGACACGCTACCGCCGATGAGCTTACAAGGTCCCGTTCGCGCGCTTCGCATGGTCCTCGCAGAGCTCGGGGACCATGCGAGGACCAGGGCCGGCGCGCGAAGCGTCGGACCCCGTTCCCAACGCGGCGCCGTTCTGCCACGCTCGTCGGCGAACACACCGCGAAGGAGCGGAGCCGTGGGCGAACAGGGCGGTCCGACCCTGATCCAGTCGGTGCAGCGTGCGCTGCGGTTGCTCGAGGTCGTCGCCGAGCGGGAGGGGCGGGCGCACGCCAAGGAGCTCGCCAGGGCCGCGGGCCTACCGCTCTCGACGACGTACCACCTGCTGCGCACGCTGACCCACGAGGACTACCTGCAGCGCCTCGACGACGGGTCCTACGTGCTCGGCCATCGCATCGACGTCGTCCGCAGCCACGGGACGGCCGCCCGCGGGGTCGCGCAGGCCCGCCCGGCGCTGGAGTGGCTGCGCGACGAGCTGTCCAGCGCGGTGTACCTCGCCCGCCACATCGACGGCGAGGTCGTCGTGGTCGAGATCGTCGACAGTCCGAAGGCCCCGCGCATCGACCTCTGGGTCGGAATCCACCACGCCGCCCACGCCACCGCGCTGGGCAAGTCGATCCTCGCCCAGCTGCCGGCTCCGGAGCGGGAGGACTACCTCGCCCGGCACCCGCTGAACGACCTCACCCCGCACACCGTCGTCGACCGTCGCCGGCTCCGCGACCGGCTCCCCGCCCCGGACGCCCTCGCCGTCGACGACGAGGAGTACGCCGTGGGGGTCCGCTGCCTCGCCGCGCCGGTGACCACAGCCGACGGCGTCGGCTCGCTCGGGGTCGTCACCTCGCCCGCGTCGCTGCGGCGGGACGTACCCCGCCAGAGGCTCCGCTCGTGCGCGTCGCGGGTATCCCGGGCGCTCAGCCTCGGGTGAGGCTGCCCTGGCCGGGCGACGCACCATCTGAAATCACCGCCCTTTCGCACCTGCGGGCGACGTCACACGATCAGTCCATGGACCCCGCGCCCCCGGCCGTTCCCCAGTGGGCGACCGACGCCCTCTCGGACGTCTACGACCCGTGCTGCCGCGAGAAGGGCATCTCGGTGGTCGACATGGGGCTGCTGCGGTCAGTGGCGGTGAGCGATGGCCACGCGAGGGTCGAGCTACTCCTGACCTCGGGTTGGTGCCCGTTCGCCTCGCGCGTGCTCACCGAGGTCGAGGAGGCGATTGAGGCGCAGCCCGGGGTGGACAGCGCCGAGGTCGAGATCGTCTGGGACGAGGCCTGGTCCACCGACCGGCTGTCCGAGTCGGCGGTGCGCAAGCTCCGCTTCCTGCCCGCCCCCACCGCCGTGCCCGACCGCGACGCCTACGTCGCGGCGCACCGTCCCCAGGTCGAGGAGGCCAGCTGATGATCGGCGACGCATTCGTGTTCGACGGGGTGGCTCACCCGTTCAACTTCTCGCCGAAGAACGCCTTCGGCAAGCCGGGCGAGATGTTCTCCAACCATCTCTACGCCTTCCACGCGACACTCACCCCGGACGCCGAGCCGAAGCTCTCCGCGGACGAGTTCCTGAAGGATTGGACGCCGTCGGACATCCGTCAGATGATCTACGGCCAGTCCGACACGGACATGCTCGTGGCCATGCCGTTGCCGCTCACCGACCTCTACCGCGACGGGCTCTCGCCGTGGGAGGAATGCGCGGAGCTGGCGGGCCGCGACCCCGACCGCACGATCTTCTGGGGCTCCGTGAACCCGCTCGAG
>NZ_DASXJD010000252.1:0-37363 GCF_036497585.1 Actinomycetospora sp.
CGACGCCGGGACCGTCCTCGCCGTCGTGCGCCTCACCCGCGACGAGCCGGCGCTGCGCGCGATCTGGCTGGTCCTGCACGAGCGCGCGGAGCCCACCATCGCCGAGGCCCTGGCCGCCCGCCTCGGCCGGCCCGTCGACGACCTCGACGTTCGCCTGCGCGCGGCGGCCGTCAACGCCGCGCTGCGGGTGCTGACGGACGACCTCGCGTGGACCGTCGCGGACGGCGCCGTCACCCCCGCCGTGCTGGCCCACCACCGCGACCGGCTCGCCGAGACGCTGCGCGCCCTCACCCGCCTGCCCGACGGGGCGATGACCTCCTGAGCCGCGCCGTCAGCGCTCGTCGATCACCCGCACCGCGACCTCGTACGTGGTGGTCCCGGCCTCGCGGGCCCGGTCCAGGATGAGCGCGTAGGCCGCGTCGACCCCGCAGCCGTGACGTTCCCGGAGGACCTCGGCGGCGGCGCCGATGACGACCTGCTGCGCCGACCGGGCGACGGGGGCCGGCGCGGGACCCGGGACGGGGGTGCCGGCGGACGCCACGACGCCGGCCGGTGGCGGCACGTCGTCGCAGGAGCGCGCGTAGGGCGTCGGGAAGGGCACGACCCGGTCGGAACCGGGGCTGCCGGGGCGCGGCCGCGAACGGTCCCTGACGGCACGGTCCACCCGGTCGCAGTGCAGGTCGATCGCCGAGCGCAGCTCGCGCACCATCCACGTGACGTCGGGGTCGTCCTCCCCGACCACCTGGGCCACGGCCCCGGCCAGCCGGTGCCCGGCCCGGGTGAGCTCGTCGAGCATCTCCAGCCGCCAGGACACCTCGTCCACGTCTGGTGGTCGCAGAACGTGTCCGTAGCGCTCCAGACTCCCCAGGGCCCGTGTCGCCTGTTCGGCGATCCCCAGCCCGGAGTCGTCCGAGATCATGACGTCACGTTACTGACTCGCGGTCGGGTTGGACACATCCGGACGCAGCGGTCCCGGCGCGGATCAGCGGTTGTCACTGGGGCCGGGATCCCGTCGCGCACGCCGCTCGTTGGCCTCGTGCTGCAGCCACTCGGCGACCTGGACGAGCTTCATGTTCGTCTCCTGGGAGGAGCGCACCAGCATCTGGAAGGCCTCGCCGTCGTCGACGGTGAAGCGTTCCATGAGGATGCCCTTGGCCTGCCCGATGACGTCACGGCTGTCGATGGCGTGCTGCAGTTGGCTGGCCTGCTGGGCGCCGTAGAGCAGCATCGAGGCCTGCACCCCGAACAGTCCCGCGATCTGACGGGCCTCGGCGTCGAACACGTGGGGATCGGTGGCGTAGAGGTTGAGCGCCGCCCGCATGCCGCGGTCGGTGGTCAGCTGCGTGGAGAGGATCGACCGGAAGCCGGCCTCGACCGCCAACGGGCCGAACCGAGGCCACCGGGCGGCGTCCTCCCCGGCCAGGTCGTCCGCGAGCACCATGCCGTCGTCCGGCGGGTCCTCGATGGCGGTGATGCACGGACCCTCGTAGAGCTGGCTCTGGAGCTCGTCGAGCTTCGTGACCACCTCGCTGCTCGGGCTGCGCGAGGTGATCATGCCGTCCTCGGTCAGCGAGATGCCGCCGGAGCTGACGTGGGGCACCGTCTGCACGGCCGACAGCACGATCTGGGCCAGGGTCTCGTGCAGGTCGCGGATGCTGCGCGTGGCGGCGATCTCACGAGCCGCGTGGCGCAGGGCGGTGACGAGCGCGTTCTCGGATGCCACGGCGGGCCGTCCCTTCCGACGATCACGTGCGGGTACGGGGCGCGACACCCTCGAGGAGGTGTGCCGGCAGGGCAGGAACCGAGCGACATGCGCAGCGTTCTGCCCCTCGCGACCGATCGGTGGTCGGGGACGCACATGGGGATCGGGACCACGGGCGAGCGCTCCGTCGGGATGGCGTACGCCCGTGTCCGGCCAACGGTCGTGGTCGACCGGTACCGCTCGTCGGGCTAGGTGCCCGGAGGTGGAGCGAGTCGGGCGCGGAGGAGGGCCTCGGTCGCCGCGTCGAGCTGCGGCGGCGGACAGCGGTGTGCCCTGGCCTGCTCGTGCAGCGCCAGTTCCTCGTCCAGGTCGAGGCCCTCGCTGTCGGGCGTTCCGGCGGCCCCGACCACGCGGAGGTGATCCCGGACAGCGCCGGTTGGTGCGGCCGCTGCGCGCACGATCCGCAGGAACTCGTCGTCGTCCTGGACTTGTTGCGACATCGTCGACCCTCCGAAGGTGCACCCCCCGGTAACCCCGGAGGTCGTCACCGGCGAGGTCTGGGCCGACGCGCTCCACCATGGACCATCGGCGCCGTGATCGTCCAGCCGTCGTCACACGCCGGCGTAGCCCACGCGCGGGGGGCTGGACGGGCGGACCACGAGCACGCCACGACGGGCCCAGAGACGACGGCCCGCCCACCCCAGAACCTCGTCGAGCCGGGCGTCGGCGCCGGTGACGCCCCGGGTGTCGACGATGAGGTGGGTGGCACCCGCGCGCAGGGCACCCTCGACCGCCCGGTGCAGCCGGCCGGTGAGGTCGTCGGTGCAGGACCCGCTGACCGCGAGATGGGCCCGTTCGCGACCCTGCCAGCGCACCGCGACCCGTCCGGTCCGGCCGCTCGTCGTGTAGACGTGGGCGGCGGGGACCCGGCGGCGCCGCTCGCCCGCCGGCTGCCACTCGGCCAGGACGGCACGCGCCGCGGTGTGGACCGACACCCCGGTGAGCGCGGCGTGGTCGTGCAACGCCGCGACGCTGTCGTCGAGGGTGAGGCCGCGCAACCGACTGATGAGGTCCTGAGCACGGTGGATGTCCCGGTCCGTTTGGACATCGTCTCTGTTCCGGCGCGCCATCGCCGTCACCTCGGCCCGACCCTCGACTCGTCCAGGTACTCACGAGCCGGCAAGGTCCGGGCCGACTCCAACATGGTGCACCTCGTCGGACCCCACCGTCCAGCGACGGCCCGTGTCCGTGCGCTCGCCCGGGCACGGGTCTCCGTCGACGGACATGACCTACTTCTTGGTCCAGGTGCAGGTGCCGCTGAACTTGATGTACTTGTCCGAGGACTTCACCTGCATGACGCCCTGCCCCTGGACGATGTCGTTGTCGATGATCGAGCCGATCTCGCCGTCGAGGTTCTTGTCGCGCTCGTAGTAGCAGTACGACGAACCGGTGGTCTTGTAGGTGCCGGGCTGGATCTCGGTGCCGACCTCGTACGTGCCCGCCGTAAAGGTGTTCGGGTCGGGGGCCGGGGTGCTGGCGGAGTCGCCAGAGGACGAGGAGTAGGAGCCGCTCGACGAGCCCGACGAGTACGACGGCGGGGTGTAGGCGGGGGCGGGCGCGGTGTATGTGTACGGCGCGGAGTAGCCGCTGCTGCTCGAGGTGGGCGAACTGGCCGACCGCGCCGACTTCGCGATCGCGGTCACGTAGACCGAGCAGATGATCAGCGCCAGGACGCCGAGCACAACGCCCCAGATCGCCATGGTGCGGCCCACCCCGCCACGTGAGGGCGTCGCCCGGTACAGCCCGACGGCCGCGAACACGATCCCGATGGGCGCGAGGATCCAGGAGAGGGTGCCGAGCAGCGGGATGCACGCGACGACGGCCGCGATCAGGGCGAGGACGAAGCCCGTCGTCGCCGCGTTGTTCGTCGGCCGCGGCGGGAGGCCCTGCGGCATCTGCGGGTTCCAGGGCGGCACGTTGCCGGCACCCTGCTGCTGCGGGATGTAGTGCGGCCCGGTGGGCGGCTGGACGGGGTTGTTCGAGGCGTCGGGCGCCTGCGGAGTGGCGGTCACGGGGTGGCTCCGTTCGGACCAGTGGTGGATGCGTAGTTCGCAGCAGCACTGTCGCCCGGGTCACACATCCCGTTACTGCTCGCCGTCGTAACCCCGTGAAGGTGAGCCGACCGAGTGAACGGAGATGCGAACTACGCCTCTCGATCGGCCCACCGGACTCGAAGAGTAATCGATCCGGTGGTGAGCGTCGCGAGGGCACCCGTGGTCGGTACCGCCCGCCGAGCAGCCACGCGACGGGTCACCGACGGGCCACGTCGCGCGACACTTCCCCGCGGGTGATCAACGGGCACCTGGAGGGCTTCACCGTCCCCGGACACCCCGCTACGTGCCCGATGATCACCAGAATCGGCGACCCCTGGCCCCGCGGCAGCATCCCGGACGCGGCTCGAGCTCCAGGACCAGCCGACCCAGGACTGTTCAACGCCACCTATGTGCGTCTAGCCTTACCGTGCGTGAGGACTGACGAAGATGGCGTCATCGGCTTGCTCGGCGAGCCGAACCGCCGCGCGATCTTCGAGTTCCTCGCCCGCCGCCCCAGCTCGGTCGGCGAGATCGCCGACCGGCTCCCGATCAGCCGGCCCGCGGTCTCGCAGCACCTCAAGGTCCTCAAGGATGGCGGGCTGGTCGTGTCCCGCGCGGAGGGCAACCGGCGCATCTACCGCCTCGACCCCGACGGGGTGGCCGCCATGCGGGCCTGGCTCGACGGCGTCTGGAACGAGGCCCTCGCGAGCTTCCACAAGGTCGCCGAACAGACCGTCGCCGACGAAGCGGCCACCACCGAGCACCCCGACCAGGAGCAGCCATGACCACGCCGATCCCACCGATCGAGGGCAAGACCACCGTCGACGTCAGCCGTGATCGCGCCTTCGCGCTGTTCACGGGATCCTTCGGCGCCTGGTGGCCGCGCCAGTACCACATCGGCGCCGCCGAGGTCGCCGACGTTGTCCTCGAGCCCCGCGAGGGCGGCCGCTGGTTCGAGCGCGGCGTCGACGGCAGCGAGTGCGACTGGGGCCGGGTGCTGGCCTGGGAGCCCCCGGAACGGGTGCTGTTCACCTGGCAGATCGGGGGCGACTGGCAGTTCGACCCCGACCCCTCCCACGCCAGCGAGATCGAGGTCCGCTTCCACGCCGACGGACCCGAGCAGACCACCATCGAGGTCGAGCAGCGCCACTTCGAGCGCCTCGTCGGCGGCCAGGGCGTCCACGGCGCGATCGAGTACGGCGGTGGTGGCTGGGTCGCGCTGCTCGCCGCCTTCTCGGCGCTGGTGGCCACCGAGCAGGGGGACGGCCCGTCGTGACCGACCCGGACCCGGGACGTCTGGCCCGCGACGAACGCGCCGACCTGGCCGAACTGCTGGCCGGCCTGCGCGAGGAGCAGTGGGACGCGCCCACGCTGTGCACGAAGTGGCGGGTGCGCGATGTCGTCGCCCACATCATCAGCTTCGACGATCTCGGCCCGCTCGGGCTCGCCGGCCGCTTCGCCCGGGGCCGGTTCCTGCCCGACCAGGTCAACGAGGTCGGGGTCCAGCGCTACACCACCCTGACCCCCGACGAGCTGCTGGCCGAGTTCACGAACCACCTCCGACCCGCGGGACTGACCGCCGGGTTCGGTGGGCGCATCGGTCTGGTCGACGGACTCATCCACCACCAGGACATCCGGCGCTCGCTCGGCCTGCCCCGTGAGGTCCCCTCCGAGCGTCTCGCGGCTGCGCTGCCGTTCGCTCGTGTGGCGCCCCCGATCCGAGCCTTCTCGCGTGCTCGGGGCCTGCGGCTGGTCGCCACCGACCTCGGGTGGACCTCCGGTGGTGGTCCCGTCGTCGAGGGCCCGGCCGAACCGCTGCTGATGGCCATCGCCGGGCGCTCGCACGCGCTCGGGGAGCTCACGGGCCCGGGCACGCCGACGCTGGCCGCGCGTCTGGGCGCGTGATGTCGGCTCGGCCGTGGGTCCCCCCGGGAACGGGACCTCCACGACCGAGCCCGGGCGGGAAGGCCCTGTCGGAGACCGGGCGGTGAGGCCGACCGTCGTGGTCCACGCGGAGAGGCATGGACACGCTCAACTTCCTGATGCCGACCCTGCTCGTCGAGCGCGGCTACTCGATCTCGCAGAGCCTGCTCTTCACGATGATCATGAACGTGGGGTCGTTGCTCGGAGCGTGCGCGGCGGCGCTGCTCGCCGGGAAGGTCGGGCGGCGCGCCGCCGTGGGTGGCGCCGGGGTGCTCGGCTGTCTCACCGCGGTCGCGTTCGCCGCGTTCGGTCAGACGACCGTCTGGATCCTGCTCCTCGGCGCGCTGTTCCAGTTCTTCACCATGATCACGAACACGACGCTCGCCATCTGGTCCCCGGAGCTGTACCCGACCGCCGTCCGGGCCAGCGGCACCTCGATCGTCAATCGGCAACATCGCCGGCGCCGTCATGCCGTTCCTCGCCGTGGCGCTGTTCGGTGCCTACGGGCTGGCCGGGGTGTTCGGGATGGTCGCGGTCATGTACGCGCTCGCCGACGTCACCGGCATCTTCCGCGACGCCGGCCTGTCGGTCACCTCCCGGGCGTGCGACCCCTGGACCGAGGTCCTCCACGACCTCGAGTCCGGCGCCACGGACGTCGCCCTGGGCGGGCTGTGGGTCCCGGGCATGTCCGCCGGCAGCAGCCGCGCACTGACCGTGATCGGCCAGCTCAACCACACCTGCCCCAAGGTGATCGTCCGCCGGGAGGCCCATCCGGACTTCGCCCTCGCCGATCTCGCCGGCCAGGTGGTGCTCGCCCCCGGCGCGGGGGGCAGCGGCCCCTACGCGGTGACCGCGGGCCTGATGCGCGAGGCCGGCGTGGACCCCGACCGGGTCGACTTCGTCCGCGACCTCTCGACGTCGATGCTCGTCGAGCTGTTCGTGGCGGAGCTCGGGGACGCGATCGTGCTCGACCTCGTGACCGCCGTCGAGCTCGAATCGGCCGGCCACGGGCACGTCGTGTACCGCAACCTCGAGCACGGCGGCCTCATGCCGAACAGCGTCTACTACTGCCGCACCGACCGGGTCGAGGAGCTGCGCGACCGGCTCACCCGTTTCGTCGCCGGCGTCGCCACCGCGATGAACCGGCTGCCGGACACCCCCGCCGAGACCATCGACGGGATCCTGCGCACCCGCTGGCCCGGCAAGGACCTCGCTGTTCTGCGCCAGGCCGTCGCGCAGATGAGCGCCGGGCGGGTCTGGGAGAGACCGTCGCGATCGACCCCGCCGCCAGCGACCGGTGGATGCGCATGCTCGCCGAGAACTCGATGCTCACCCGCGTCCCCGCCTACGACGAGCTCGCCGACGACAGCTTCATGAAGGCCTACCGGTGACCGCCGTTCTCTCCGACGACGACCTGGCCGTCCTGGTCGACCTCGGTGACCTCGTCGGCGCCGTGCGCGCCGTGCACGTCGACCAGGCCCTCGGCCGGGCCGACCAGCCCGTCCCGGCACTCGTCGCGACCGGCCCGGGCACCGTCCTGTTGCCGATGGTCGCGACGTCGCACCGCCTCGGGCTCACCGCGGTCAAGGTGCTCACCGACGCCCGCGACAACGGACCGCAGGACGGCCCGGCCCAACAGTCCACGGTGATCCTCCTCGACGCCCGCGCCGGCACCCGGCTGGCGGTGCTCGCGGGCGGGACGTGCACCCGGATGCGGACCGCCGCGGCCACCGCCGTCGCCACCGACGCCCTGGCTCGTCCCGACTCCCGGATCCTCGGGCTGGTCGGGGCGGGCCCGCTCGCGGTCGAGCACGTCGCCGCGCTGCGCCGGGTCCGGGACTTCGACGACGTCGTGATCTGGTCCCGCTCGGCGGCCCGGGTCGAGCAGTTCCGCGCCGCCCTCCGGCGTCGGGAGGCCACCGACGACCTCCCGACGATCGAGGTCCGCGCCGCGGCCGACCCGCGCGGCGTCGTCGCGGCCTGTGACGTGCTGTGCACCCTCACACCGGCCCACACTCCCGTGGTCGAGGGCGACTGGTTCACCCCCGGCCTACACGTCAACGCCGTCGGCGCGCCGCCCCGGCCCGACCACCGCGAGATCGACTCCCGCGGCATGGCCCGGAGCACCGTCGTCGTCGACAGCACCGACGTCGTGCTCCAGAAGTCCGGCGAGGTCCTGCTCTCCCTCGCCGACGGCACCACGACACCCGGGCACTACCGGACCGAGCTCGGCGCGGTCCTCGCCGGGCTGGCGCCCGGACGGACCGGCGCCGACGAGATCACGCTGTTCGACTCCGTCGGGACGCCCTGCAGGACCTCGCCTTCGCGGCGCTCGCCCTGCACCTCGACCCGGGTCCCGACGACGCCGTCCTGCGCGAGGCGTCGTCCGCCGGGCTCTGACCTGCCCGGCTCCACTCCCTGATCCGCCCGACCTCGGTGCCGGCCGTGTGCACGCCGCAGCGTGAGACGCCTGCTCGGCGCCCCGTGGTGCCGGACGTCGTTCAGGACCAGGGCGTGGTCGGTCGGGCACGGGTGACGCCGTCGACCACGAGATCGGATCGCTCGTCGAAGGACGTGACGTACCGGCCAGCTGCGCGGCGTCGGGCAGCGGGCTCTGGTGTCAGGAGTGGAAGTAGCCGGCGACGAGGTCGTTGACCACCGAGTCCAGGGGATGGCCGCTCACGACGATCGAGCCTTCCCAGGGGTTCTCCAGGGCCAGGATGAGCGCGACGCTCAGGCCGATCATGATGGTGAGGCCGCTGATCACCAGGGCGCCCCGGCGGTGGACGCGCACCGTGAGCACACCGGCATTCGCGATCAGGACGATGCCGCCGACGACCAGGGTGATCACGTACAGGCCCGGCAGTTGCTTCGCCGCCGAGGCGAGACGCGCCCGCCGGTCGGTGGTGATGGCGTCGACCGAGGACAACAGTTCGGTGCTGACCGGTGTGCCCAGCCCCGGCTCCACCGCCTGGGCTCGGACGGCCCGCTCCAGGTCGGCGACCGCGGTGGCCGTCGCGGGATCGTTCCCGGTCGCGGCCTCCGGGCCGTGCCACTCGTTCGCCCGGGTCGCCTCCAAGTACCGGAGCAGTGCCGCGTGTACGAGACCGGCTTCCACTCCGGGGGTGGTCGCCGCCCACGCCAGCCGCGATGCGTCGGCGGCCTCGCTGCTGACGATCGACTCGGCCTCGGTGAGGGCAGCGGCCTCGTTGGCGAGGGTCAGCGCGGCGAGGATCGCGAAGCCGGCCCCGAGAGGCGACATCAGCGGAGCGGCGATCGAATGGGCCCCGTCGTACTGGGACTCCGGGAGGAAGGCGCGGACCGCGAGCCGGCTGGCGACGGCGATGAGCACGGCGATGGCGAGACAGCCCCCGATGAGGACGCCGACCGGTAGCGACGTCAGCCACCCCACCGGCGTGAAGCTACGCGGAGTCGGATCGACGGGCAAGAACTCGGAAACGCGACCCGGGAACGACCCGGCCGCTGTTCCACGCCACTGCGTCCGGTGCCCTGGCGGGCTGTCAGACGCCGGGCCGGAAGGTTTGACGGGCTCCGGGGTCGGGGGGAAGACCCCGGAGCCTGGAACCCGTGGGGGGAACAGGCCCAATCATCACGCTACGCACACCGTTGCGCTCGCGCCGGGGGCTAGACGGTCCCGGGCTCCCGTGGCCCCCACCGGCGGCCCGGGACCTCGCCCACCGGCTCGCCCCTCGGCTCGCCAGCAGGCTTACCTATCGCGTGCCCGGTCGGAAGGCTGCTTGAAACGTCAAAGATGCCCTTCTCCGAGACCTCGCCTGGGTGAGGACTCGGGCGGGGAGTCCGACGGGTTCTGGTGGACGAGTGCGTGCTCGACTCTGCAGTGCTGGTCGCTGACGGCTCGTGCCAGCGGGCGTGTTCGCGCGATGTTCGCCGCCCCCAAGCTGTCTATCGATCGAACGCGTGTGCGAGCCGTCCGCGGTCGGAGCTCTAGCCTGCCTGCTGGACCCGAGCCTCTCGGGCGGCGCTCAAGCTGTCGACGACTCTCCGGGCGGCTTCGGCCAACGTGGTCCCCTCGGCCTCGGCGTCGGCGAGCAGGAAGCGGGAGGCCTCGCCGATGGTGATGCCGTGGCGGGCGCACAGGATGCCCTCGGCCTGGTGAACCACGGGCCCGGATACCGGGTTGCCGCCGGTGCGTTCGATCATGCTCGCTCCACGTGACAGGGACGCGCCACGTGGCTGCGTCTCAACCAGCGGGGGCCCCGAGCTATCCGACAAACGCTACGAGTGTGCGCGAACCGCTCGCCCCGCGCGACCCACTCGGCGCGACTCACAGGTTTGAGGTGCATTGCTCTGGGCTGGACGGTTCACTGACCGGCTCGCCCATCTGGTCATCCGCAGGCTCGCGGGCCTCCGTGACCGGTCGATCCCGCCGGCGACGACCTTCCGGGCGAGACCGGCGGTGAACGTGATCAAGGTGTCGGGGTCAGACGGCATGCTCGGACGTCCGGCTGTCCGCCCCGTCCTGAACGCCTTCGATGACCGAGGTGGTGCCGGCATCCGTCGCTGTCAGATCGACTCACGACCGACCGCGCTCTTCGTCCGTGTCGTGTGACCCCTCGGCGGCTCGACGAAGCTGCTGCGCGTCCCGTCTTTCCGCGTCGGCCCGTCGGCGGGTGATCCGGACTCGCTCGCCGGGGCTCGTGATGCCGGCAGCGCGGGAGTTCGCCTCGCGGGTATCGGCGATCCTGTCGTAGGTCTCCGCGAGGGCCTCAGCCGTCTCCGCGAGGCGCCGGTAGCTCTTCCGTGTCAGCTCGATGACAACTTCCGACCGGTTCAGAAGCTCTGCACACCATGCCTGCGGGCAGCCGTTCATCGGCGGCCTGACAACACGGTCCCGGTGGGGCTTTCCGCCATCGGTGTGCGGCCTGACCTGCGTCGTGCTGTCGGTGCCGGCCGGGCCGGGTTGCTGGCGCTCCGAGATGCACAGCTCTCGATCGATGATCAGATCCAGGTCGCAGACCTGCCGGGCCACCTCGTGAAGCGGGATCTCTGCCGCGTCGGCATAGGCCCGCAAGCCGTGGCCAGCCTGGGCCAAATCCACGACGAGCAGCTCGGCCAGAACGCCTTGGGCTCGCAGCACCTGTACGTCGCGCCAGTCTCGCGGGTTCAGCTTGCCGTTGGCCATCGGTCCTCATCAGCCCCGGCTCTCCCTCGCGAGAGCTCTGACAGCGGCGACCGGGCCGACGCTTTCGAGTTCGAGTGTGTCCCGATACGGCTACTCCGTCCAGCCTCTGCCGCAGGGCCCGCTCGGACCCTGACTGCGGCTTCACCGGCCCGCCGGTCGGGTGGCCCCTCAGCGCGAGGCGGCTCAATCGGCGGGCCCGATCTGCCTACTGCGGTTGCGGAGCCCGACGGAGGACCGGCGCCTGCGTGGCCCAGTTGGCGACCACCGCCAGGGCCACCGCGTGCAGCGACACGCCGGTGTCCATGGATTCGTTGCGCAACGCCGCGGTGGCCTCGTCGGCGCTGAGCCCGAAGAGCTCGATCAACAGGTCCTGCGCGCGGGCGACCTCGCGGTCGATCTGCAAGGCGTGCTCGCTGCGCCTGAGTCCGAACATGGCTCCCCCGCCGATTCGATCTGGCTTCCGTCTCGCACGGAAACAACTACCGGCGGGGTCCGGGCCGATGGTCATCACTGTTCCAGACAGCAAGTCGGCGGGTCCATGTCGCGAGCGCGATCGACACATCGTCTTCACGGGACGCCTCAGGCACGGGCCGACTGCGGGGGCTCTCCGACGGCGGGTGCGGTCTCTGACCTGCCGGGGCGCTCACGCGGGGGCCCGCGTCACATCTTCCGATACGAGCCGCATCCTCGCCGCCCTGACCGACGACGAGGAGGGATGTCCCCGCGATGTTCCCGGCCGTCGCTGAGGCGCTGGCAACCTAGGGGCTGGTGGGCATGGGTCAATCAGGTGACATCGATGCGCCCCTCGATGACGGCCTGGGCGACGTTGCTCAGGCGCTCCTGCCGTGGGCGGGCATAGGCGCGAAGCAGGAGGAAGGCGGCCTCGGGGGTCAGGTTATAGCGTCCGGCGAGGAACCCTTTGGCCTGCTCGATCACGATGCGGCTAGTGAGCGCCTGGCGCATCTGGCCGTTGACGGTCTCGAGGTAGTGCACGGTGCGCCTGTGCAGCAGACCAGTGGCCGCCGCCCTGGCCAGCAGCCGGGCGGCTCGGTGGTCGTCGTCGCAGAGCATCCCCACCCGCTGTCGAAACAGGAGGAGACCCCCGACAATGTCGGTCCGCACGGTCATGGGCACGGCGTGCACCGCCCGGAAGCCCTTGCCGTGGGCCTGCCGGGCGAACCGGGACCACCGCTCGCCTTCCCGTTCGATGTCCGGGCAGTTCACGCACTTCCTCCCGCGGACGGACTCCAGTCCCGGGCCCATACCGGTCTCGGCCTCGAGATGCTCGAGTCGATTTATGCTGACGTCCGTCGCGGCGACCGGGACCAGCCGGCCGTCCTCGGCGAGCAGCAGGACCCCCGCCGCATCGACGTCGAGCAGCTCCGTGGCCGCCGTCGCGAGTTGGTGGAGCAGACCTGCGACGTCGAACTGCTCGCCGAGGGTGTCCGTCAGCTCCAGCAGCACATCGGAAAGCTGGTCTACGGCGGCAGAAGGGTCCACGGGTGGACCGGTGCGGATCGGCTGTGCAGCGTCACCGGGGGACATGTCTCATCGCTCACACGGGCCGACGGCTCAGGTGCTGTGGGTACGCACCTTGTAGCAGAGCGTAGAAGAGCCACACCGAGCGGTCCAGGTCCAGGGTCGATGCACGTCCGTCAATGGACGTCACCTGGCCCACTCGGCGACGTCGGCCGCCGCATCGCCGGATCAGCCCCGGCAACGGTCTACCGCTCGTGCCCGGGGTCGATCAGCAACCGGAATCCGACCACGTCGTACGCAACATCGAGCATCGGGCGAGCGACCTGCTCGGCGTGGACTCGTAGTACCTGATCTGCCTCGTCGACGGTGATGTCGAGCTGCTCGGCCAGCACACCCTGAGCCAAGTACACCGGCACATCCCGCCACCAGTCCGCGCCCAGGTCCCCGTCAGTCATCGCCGGTCCACGACCCCACGCGACCACGGATACCGGAGCGTCAGCAGACAGCAAGGTCGGGCCGGAGCTGGCACGTTGCAGGATGGACGTCGTCGCGGGCCACGTCTACACGCGTGGCAGTGCGGACCCGCCGGCCTGCGTCACGTCGCTGATGAGAGGTCTGCCTGACTCGGGTCATCGATCAGCTGCCCGACCAAGCAAAGCGTGGAGTGTCGCCTCGGCCGCGACGTCGAGGTCCAGCGGTTCGCGTTCCTCGCGCAACTCTCGTAGCCGACGCTGGACAACCAGCTCGCGGGCCAGGTCATCGTGTTCGACGGCTCCCTTGGGGTGGCTGAGCCGTTGCAACCACGTCGGGTGGTGCGCGGTCATGAGCGCCCTGCCCGCTGCCTCTCGGAGTCATCTCAGGCGCGTGGGTTGGCCAGCTCATGGTTCCCACGCGGGCCGCAACCGCGCACGTGGACCTGGGGTCTCTCCCTCGGCGGCGCGGGCTCTGTACTGCCGGGCCGTCCGCACGGGGGCAAGCGCCCCGTGCCTCGACGACCGCCGGCGCTTCTTGCTGGCGCTTGCGGCCGTGGGAGCGGTCTGGCAGCCCCCCGGCGCGCCGTCGAGGGTGAGACCCCGTCGCGACTACGACCCCCAGGTTCCGGGGTCTCCCGCGCTGCCACCGCACGTGCGCTGGCCTGCTGTTTGTGCTGCTACGTCCGATGGCGCCCAGCCGCCTGTCAGACCGAGTGTTGCCCCAATACCGCGTTGATCTTGCCTGCATTGATCTTGAACGCGGCGCGCCCCGCCAGCGGTTTGGGTGGCTCCGGGGCCGGGGGGATGACCCCGGAGCGTGGCGCGTGGGGGGTGCGGGCGCAGCTTGACGGTACCCGGCACTCCAGCTCACGCGCGGTCGTGGACGGTCCCGGGCTCCCGTGACCCCCACCGGTGGCCCGGGACCTCGCCCGCCGGCTCGCCCCCCAGCTCGCCATGGGTCAGGTTCCCGGCCCCAGCGGGCTGCCTGGCGGCTCCTGTCCTATCGCGCTCTGCCCGAGCACAACCAACGCGGCGAGGTGCAGCGACACCCCGGCGCTGGTCGCGTGCTCGGCCAGCGCTCGAACGCTGGCCTCGGCGGTGAGCCCACGCGCTCTGCAAATGAGCACGTGGGCTCGGTGAATCTCTTCTTGGACCAGCAGATCCTCGTGGCTCATGCCCTGCATGGGGCCCCCAGTAGACGGGCGGGATCGCTGCCAGGAGGCGGCGACGCCAGCGGGGGCCAGGCCAGCTGCGCACAGCATCGAGGTCCTGCACACCTGCGTCCATGCACACAGCAAGGGGATTGCGCACGTCCGGAGAGGCACGCGATCGTGACCGGGCCACGCGGGCAGCGAGCTACTCACCTCCGCGCTGCCTCGTGCCGCACTCAGCGTTGTCTGCGGTGCGTCGGAGCGACGGCTGCCCTCCTGCAGATCACCAGCCGGGCCAGGTCCGCCACGGAGACGCGCATGAGGTCCGCATGGTTCTTGAGCGCCTGCGCCGACTCGTCGAGACTCACCCCCCACGAATCGGTGATCATCGCCTCCGCTTCGCGCAGCTCGATCTCGGTACGCAACCTCTTACGCGCCCTGTCGGCCATCGGTCCCCCGCCGAGTTGGCTCTCGCGGCATGCGAGAGCAGAACATGGCGAGGTCCAGGCCACCTGGTTCCAGGCTGGCGGAGCCGTCTCCCGTTCGCAAATTCGCAAGCGCCGATGCGCTGGCGGGCAGGGGCGACACGGCGAGCGGTCAGAGGCGTCGTGCCGACCGTCATCGAGAGGATCGAACCAAGATCAAACAGAGTGCACATGCTCAGCTCGGACGACGTTGGGCACGAGGGCATCCGCGGCGACAGCAGCACTGTTGATCGCAATCGGCTTCTCGCAAGCACATGTCCCCGGGGAGGGCAGACGTGAAGCTCAGGTCGACTGCGGGCCCGAGGAGTGGGCATCGGTCCCGCGGTGGGGGACGCGCAACGCGTGATCGGCGTCCTCGACGGTGATGCCGAGCAACTCGGCCATCACGCCCTGAGCTCGGGTCCAGGGCGGAGCGCCTGGCCGCCGGAGGCACTACCCGCTCACCGCAACCCGACCCGGTAGGCATGGTGTGCCCGTCCCCCGTCCCGCCCTGTGGCTCGGCCCGCGGGCGGGCCCGCCGCACGGGTCGAAGACAGGAGTGTCGAGAGGGGTACCGGCTCGCGCATCCCCGTGCCGTCCGCGCTCAGCGTCGCCGCAGTCCGGGGCGATCGGCCAGCCCTGCTT
Organism: Actinomycetospora sp.; assembly: GCF_036497585.1. Taxonomy (GTDB): domain Bacteria; phylum Actinomycetota; class Actinomycetes; order Mycobacteriales; family Pseudonocardiaceae; genus Actinomycetospora. The sequence goes on from NZ_DASXJD010000252.1 coordinate 15,095, forward strand.
CAGGGCGCCATGGCTCGCTGCCAGGCGCCGACGATCTGGTCGAGCTGCTCCTCGGGGTCGGGACCGTGCGGTTCCATTGCCTCGGCGAGCGGCTGAGTCAGCTGTCCCGCGAGGATGGGTCCAGCCAGCAGCTGGCAGGCCACGAGCGCGGGCACGCGCCGCAGCCGGCCGGCGTTCATCTGCCGTTCGAGATAGCCGACGAGGTCGGGCAGCCCCTGGCCGAGCGCGTGATGGCGGGCAGCGGCGGTGTCGGGTTCGTAGCTACCTAGCTCCAGCACGATCCGCAGCAGCATCCCGGCGCGTCCCGACAAGCTGTCGGCGATCGCGTGCGCGATGGCAGGGATGACCTGGTCAGGGGGACCATCGGACGACGCAGCGAGGATGTCGGCGACCGGTTGCCACGGCGAGAAGGTCTGGACCAATGCATCGAACAGCGCCTCTTTGCCGGGAAACAGCCGGTAGAGCGTCGCGCGGGAGACACCGGCCATTGCCGCCAGCTCGTCCATCGACAGCCCCGCCAAGCCTGACTGGCCCACGGATTCCAGCCCGGCCTCGAGGATGCGCTGGCGGGTCGTGGGCGCTCGTTCACATCCCGCCGCGGCGAGCAGATGGTCGCGGCTGCCATAGGCCCGGTAGAGGGTGCGTACACCCACCCCGGCGTCGTCGGCCAGCCGCTGCATCGTGGGCTGCTGCCCGCCCGCGCAGGATCGTCGGACCGCGGCAAGCACCGCATCTCGTGACAACTCGCGCCCCACGACACTATATTAGATGAGACGTATCGTCTCATGTCGCGCCAGGGGGTCGCGGTGACCGAGCCGAGGGTCGCGATCGTGGATGACGAGCCTCCGCAACGGCCGCGCTGGTACCGGGGCGTGTACAGAGCGGCATACCGACTGCGACTCGTGGTGTGGCGGCGTTCGAGGCCACCGACCGGTCTCGTCGCACTGGTCGAGGGCAGCGAGGCCGTGACTCCTGGTCGGGCGCTGGACCTGGGATGCGGTACCGGTACCGACACGATCTATCTGGCGGCTCACGGTTGGGACGTCACCGGGATCGACATGGTCCCCCGGGCGTTGACGATGGCGCGTCGGTCGGCGTCCGAGGCCGGCGTCGAGGCAGCGTTCGTCCACGGCGACGTCACTCGCTTGAGCGCCCTGGGCATCGGCCAGGGCTACGACCTGGTGCTCGACTTCGGGTGCCTGCACACCCTGCCTGACGATCTGCGAGGTCGTTACGTCCAGGCCGTCTCGCAGGTCGCCGCCCCCGGCGCGACCCTGCTCCTCTACGGCTTCCGGCGCCCCCCGCGGGCGGCGCCAATGACCGCGGGTCTGGCCCCCGAGGAAGTGACCCGGCGATTCGCTCCCGCCGGATGGGAGGTGGTGCACGTCGGCCCGGCCCCCGATGCCGACGTCAGCCCTGCCGGTCGCCGATCCCGCGTGTCGTTCGACCTGTGGCACTACCGACTTCGACGTGTCCGCTCAGCACTCGAGACGAGCCCAGCCGTGCCCCCGAGCGATCAGCACGAGTAGCCGGGGGTATGTCGACGTCGGCGCCGGTATCGGGGCCCACACCGGACGCCGGGGCAGGGCTCAAACCGCAGCTGGGTGATCGGTGGGGGTCTCCACAGATCCGCACTCGGCGGCGGTCTTGGCCTCGGTGAGGGTGGTGCCCTCCTGGGCCGGCGTCTGGTCGTCGGTGCAGCACGCCGTAACCCCGCAGCAGGCGCGGTCCTCGGCAGTTGCACACGAGCCGATGGGCTGGCCGACGAGGCCGTCGGTGCCGTATTCGGGCGAGTCCTCCTTGACGGTGTAGACCTCCCAGGGCTCGTTGCCGGGGCCATGCACCCAGACCTTGTCCTGGCGGGCGTAGCAGCAGGTGGTGTCGTCCTCGACCTGGGGGAACAACCCGAGCTGGTCGAGCCGCGCGGTGGCGTCGTTGACCTCGGCGGTGGTCTCGACCTCGACGCCGAGGTGGTCCATCACGGTCGGGTTGTCGGCCTCGCCTTCGAGGAGCACCAGCTTGAGCGGCGGCTCGGCGACGGCGAAGTTGGCGTAGCCGGGGCGGCGCTTGGCCGGCTCGACGCCGAACAGCGACGAGTAGAACTTCAGGGATGCTTCGAGGTCGGAGACCCGCAATGCGAGCTGCACACGCGACACGATCACACGCTCCTTGTTTCGATGACTGCCGAAGCACACCTTGCGCTCTGTTTCGACAAGCGTCAAGGTAGACGTATGTCGAAACAGCAGGACGGTGAGGAGCAGGTCCCTCGCCCAGCTCGCCGAGGTCGTGGGGTGCTGCTCGCCGCTGGCCCGCCAGCCGCTCTCGGCCGATCAGTCGGTGGAGCTGGCGCGGGTGTTCAAGGCCATGGGCGACCCGGTGCGGCTGCGGCTGCTCTCGCTGATCGCCTCCCACGCCGGAGGCGAGGCCTGCGTGTGCGACCTGACCGACGTGTTCGACCTGTCCGGCCCGACCATCTCCCACCACCTCAAGGTGCTGCGCGAGGCCGGACTGATCACCGGCGAGCGGCGCGGCACCTGGATCTACTATCGGGTGCACCCCGAGCTGCTGGCGCAGGTCTCCGCGGTACTCGTGCCCGCGGCCCCGGACGACCCGAGCGGCATCATCCCCGACGGCATCACGAGCCTGCCCGTGGTGGACCGGTGAGCGCCGAGACCACAGCACCGGCCGAGGCCCGGGTGGTCGGGAAACTCTCCACCCTCGACCGGTTCCTGCCGGTGTGGATTCTCGCCGCGATGGCCCTCGGCCTGCTCGCCGGCCGGTTCGTGCCCGGCCTGGCCACCGGGCTCGACGCGGTCGCGATCGACGGCACCAGCATCCCGATCGCGCTCGGGCTGCTGGTGATGATGTACCCGGTGCTGGCCAAGGTCCGCTACGACCGCCTCGACACCGTCACCGGCGACCGCCGGCTGCTGGTCACCGCGCTGGTCCTGAACTGGCTCATCGGCCCCGCGCTGATGTTCGCCCTGGCCTGGCTGCTGCTCCCCGACCTGCCCGAGTACCGCACCGGGCTGATCGTGGTCGGGCTCGCCCGCTGCATCGCGATAGTCATCATCTGGAACGACCTCGCGTGCGGCGACCGTGAAGCCGCCGCGGTACTGGTCGCGCTCAACTCGGTGTTCCAGGTGATCGCGTTCGGGCTGCTGGGCTGGTTCTACCTCTCGGTCCTGCCGGGCTGGCTCGGCCTCCCCACCACCGGGCTCGACGCCTCTCCGTGGACGATCGTCCGCTCCGTGCTGATCTTCCTCGGGGTGCCGCTGGTGGCCGGCTACCTGACGCGCCGTCTCGGGGAACGCGCCGAGGGCCGCGACTGGTACGAGTCCCGGTTCCTGCCCCGCATCGGGCCATGGGCGCTCTACGGGCTGCTGTTCACCATCGTGCTGCTCTTCGCCCTGCAAGGGCGCCAGATCACCAGCGCACCCCTGGACGTCGTCCGGATCGCGCTCCCCCTGCTGGCCTACTTCGCGATCATGTGGGCCGGGTCCTACGCCCTGGGCCGCGCCGCCGGACTGAACTACCAGCGCACCACCACGCTCGCGTTCACCGCCGCCGGCAACGACTTCGAACTCGCCATCGCCGTCGCCATCGCCACCTGGGGCGCCACCAGCGGCCAAGCCCTGGCCGGCGTCGTCGGCCCACTCATCGAGGTCCCCGTCCTCGTCGCCCTGGTCTACGTCTCCCTCGCGCTGCGTCGACGCCTGTTCCCCTCCACCGCTGCGCTCGAGGAGACCCGCCATGGCTGACCACGTCCCCGAAGTGCTGTTCGTGTGCGTGCACAACGCCGGGCGCTCCCAGATGGCCGCCGCCCTGCTCGCCCACCACGGCGCGGGCCAGGTCGCCGTTCGCTCCGCTGGCTCCACACCGGCCGACGAGGTCAACCCCGCCGTCCGTGAGGTGATGGCCGAGATCGGGATCGACCTCTCCCACGAGGTCCCCACCAAGCTCAGCGACGACGACGTCGACGCCGCCGACGTCGTGATCACCATGGGCTGCGGCGACGCCTGCCCCGTCTTCCCCGGCAAGCGCTACCTCGACTGGCAGCTCCCCGACCCCGCCGGCCTGTCCGCCGAGCAGGTCCGCCCCGTCCGCGACGACATCGACCAGCGGGTCCAAGGACTCGTGGCCGAACTCACCGCGCCCTCCAGCCTCTGAGCGGTGAGCCCCGTGGGCAGCGCGCCGGTGGCCAGGCGCGTGCGCTCACCGGGGCGTTCAAGCCGTACCCGAGGACGGGCGCGGGCCGGCGAACGGTGCCCTCCCCGACCGGCTGGTCCCGATGCTTCGCGAGCACCTCGAGAACTACGAGGCTCGGTGATCACGGCCTTGTCTTCCCCGACGCCGTCGGGAAGCCGCTGCGCCGCACACTCGTCCGCCTCCGGGTCTGGCGGCCGTCGCTCGTCCGCGCAGGTCTGCTCGGTGAGGTCGCGACCTCTACACGAGGAGGACAGCCGACACGAGCCGCATCCTCGCCGCCCTGACCGACGACGAGGAGGACGAGCACCGATGTCCGCTGCTGCATTTCTGCTGCATGGATCATGTTCGGGAACGGCGAAGGCCCTGGCCGGTGGCTCTCACGAGCCTCTGACCAGGGCCTTTCTGCGTGGGCGATACTGGGATCGAACCAGTGACCTCTTCGGTGTGAACGAAGCGCTCTCCCCCTGAGCTAATCGCCCGCAGCGCCGGCCAGCCTAACTCACGCCATGATCGGGCTGTGCAGCCAGGTCCAGTGACCGAGGCCCACGAGCCGCGCGACGAGCCACAGGGCGTCGAGCAGCCACAGCGTCGTCAGGACCACGGCCAGCGTCGCCAGCCCCAGCAACGCCTGCACGACCCGATTCTGGCGACGCACCCACGCCACCCAGCGGTCGTAGTACCGGCGCACGAACCGCAGCAGGCGCCCCGCCCACGTGAACTCCGTCGCGAGGATCCCCAGACCCGCGAAGACGATCAGCCAGCCCGGCCCCGGGTACGGGATCGCGATCAGCCCGAGCACCAGCACCGCCGTGCCGAGCACCCCGATCGCGATCCGCCACGCGAGGTTCCACCACGGGCGCGCCTTCACCCGGGCCCGGAACGCGCGGAGCCGGACGCGGACCCGCTGCAGCCGGCCGTCGTGCAGCGGGCCGGGCTCGTCGTCGGGCACGGTGCGGTCGGGGGTGGCCTGTGGGGGGGTCATCGCCTGTCCTGGGGCATCGGCCGGCGGGCGCCGGTCTGACCCGGGGCGGTCAGCCCGCCGTCCGACCGCTCGCGACGACCTGCGTCGGTGTGGCGGGCACGGTGTGGCCGGGCTCGAGGGAGACCGCGAACCCGGCGAACGGTCCGGCCGCCTCCACCGAGGGTACGGACTGCACGACGGGACCCGAACCGGACATACCGAACGCGGTCAACCCCACCGGCGTCCCGCCCGCGAGTCCCCAGAGGACGTAGGTGTGGTCCGGGTCGTTGGGCGCGAGCCCGGAGGCGAGCATCTCGGGCCCGTGACCGCGGTCGACGACGAGGCCCACGAACTCGCCCTGGGGCGTGGCGAGCACCGCGTGCGGTACGCCGGGCTGCGAGGCGGCGTCCATGACCTGGGTGACCTCGGCGCCCCGGGCCGCCTCGGCCGCCGCGGCGTCGCGCTGCTCGGCGAGCGACCGGTTGGCGGCGATGAGCACGCCGACCGCGACGACGAGGGCGAGCACGGCCGCGACGGCGAGCAGCGCGGTGGTGCGACGGATCCAGCCCCCGCGCTCGGGACGCCGGAGCGGGACAACGCCCTCGGACGAGGGGGCCTTGCTGTCAACGGACGCCAGCAACGACGCTTCGCCGTCATCAGCGGGAGCCGCCTCCGCGAGGATCCGGTCCCGCAGCGACGTCGGCGGGTCGACCGGCTCCACCGCCGACCCCAGCAGCGTCGTCACCTCCTCGGTCTCCGCGACGATGCGCCGGCACGCGGGGCACTCGGCGAGGTGCACCGCGAAGAGGGCCGCCTCGTCGGGCTCGAGGCCGTGCAGCACCCAGGCGACGGCGAGCTCGGGGTGGCCGTGCGGGGAGGCGGGCAGCGGGGCGCTCACGACGACCCCTCCCCCGCGCTGCGGTCGCCCCGGTCCACGTGTCCCTCGAGCAGCCCACGCAGCGTGCGGACCGCGGTGAACATCCGCGACTTCACCGTCCCGAGCGGGATACCGGCGATGCTCGCGACCTCACGCTGGGTGAACCCCCCGAAGTAGGAGAGCGTGAGCGCCTCCCGCTGCTCGGTCGGCAGCGAGCCGAGCGCCCGGCGGACGTGCCCGGCGACGACGGCGTCGAGCGCGGCGTCGTCGGCGCCCGGTGCCGGCGGGAGCCACTCGTCACCCTCCTCACCCGGCGGGACGGTGTGGCGACGACGGGTCGCCTCGCGGCGCACCGCGTCCACGGCCCGGTGGTGGACCAGCGTCATGAGCCAGACGGCGACGGTGCCGCGCGCCGGGTCGTACCGGTCGGGCTGGCGCCAGACCAGCAGGAACACCTCCTGCAGCACGTCCTCCGCGAGGGCCTCGTCGACGCAGACGCGGCGGGCGAGGGAGTAGGCGCGCCGGGAGAAGCGGTCGTAGAACTCCTCGAGCGAGCGCGGCGACCGCGCCGCCACGGCCTCGAGGAGTGTGGCGTCGGTCACACCGTTCTCGGCCCCGTCGTCACGCTGTGCAGCCACCTCGGCACCGCGCTGCGAGGCGTCCGACACGGCTCTCTCCTGCCTCATCGTCGCGTGTGCGGGTAAGACGCAGCCCAGGCTAGTGCTCCTGGGGCCCCCGAGCCGCTCCGGCGGGGAGGGTGCGTCGTTACGGAACCGGACCATGTAAGGCCCTCGACCGGGTACTCCTACGATGCACTCGGTGCGTGAGGCGGGTGAACCAGCGTCACAGGCCCGGCCGCCGGTCGTTCCCCACTTCGACAGCAGCGTGCGCGAAAGGCAGCCTTCGAATGCACAACGACCACGTCACGATCCGCTCCACGGCGGTCTTCGACCTGATCGGACCGCCGAACCCGCCGGTCCCGGTGCAGGTGGAGCTCCGTTACGACACGCGCGACCCCTACGCCGTGCAGGCCGCCTTCAGGACGGGGCGCGCCGGCTGGGTCGAGTGGGTCTTCTCGCGGGACCTCCTCACCGAGGGGCTCATCGACACCGCCGGCGACGGCGACGTCCGCATCCGCCCCGCCGAGGGCGAGACCGTGGAGATCGAGCTCTCCTCGCCATCGGGCCACGCGACCTTCCGCGCGCTCTCCCGCGAGGTCTCGGAGTTCCTCCAGCGGACCCACGAGGTGATCGAGCCGGGCGCCGAGGACGACTGGCTCGACCTCGAGCACGCGCTGGGGCTGCTGCTGTCCACCGACCCCTCCTGATCTTCGACCCCCCTTCGCCGGGGGGCGCGCGCGATGCAGTAGAGTTTCGGTCGTCGGCAAGGGGACGTCACCGAGCGTTCTCACCGATGACATGCGGACGTAGCGCAGTTGGTAGCGCATCACCTTGCCAAGGTGAGGGTCGCGGGTTCGAGTCCCGTCGTCCGCTCGGGAGGCAGGCCCCTCGGCGTCGGGCCCACAGGTTCGACCGGGATCACTGACTCCGAACTCCCGGCGGAGTGGCCGAGTGGTTTAGGCAAGGGCCTGCAAAGCCCTGTACGCGGGTTCGATTCCCGCCTCCGCCTCGGGCGATTAGCTCAGTGGGAGAGCGCTACCTTGACACGGTAGAGGCCACTGGTTCAATCCCAGTATCGCCCACCACCAGGCCCTGGTCACCCATGGTGACCAGGGCCTTCGTCATGTCCGGGCCGCGGGCAGCATCGCGAGGTGGGTGAGGTCGGCACCGAGCAGGTCGGCGATGCGGGCGTGCCCGGCCCACGTCGGGTGGATGTGGTCGGCCCCGATGAGCGAGGCCTGGGCGTCGGTGAACCAACCCTCGGCGATCGCGTCGACGTACGGCAGCCCCGCTGCCCGGGCCGCCGCGCCGACCACCCGGCCCAGCTCGGTCATGGTCGCGGCCTGGCCCGAGTTCGACGGGACCGGCCCCACGACGACGGTGCTGGTCCGCGGGAGCGCGCGGCGCAGGTGCGCGTAGGCGCGGTCGCGGCCGGTCCGACGGTCCGCGGGTCGGCGAACCGGTCGTTCTGCGAGCCCTCGACCACCAGCACCGCGGGGTGGGCGGCCTCCATCCGGTCGACCTGCCCGGCGTCGTACGGGAGCGTCCCGGGCGGGTGGGCGACATACCCCGTCCCGCTGACCGCGGTGGTCTCGACGCGCCAGCCGACCCGGGCCGCGACCATCCGCGGGAAGCCCTACCCGTGCGCGCCGCCGATGGTCGTGCCCGCGGCGAAGGAGTCGCCGATGAGAGGGAACTCGTCGTGGTCCCGCCCACCGTTAGGCGCGCGACGCCCGGCTCACCCGTTCCGGGGATCTTCTGTGACGGCCGCTGCGGCCGCGACCTACCTGAAGGCCGGGGTCCGCATTCGGAGCAGCCTCGGCCGACCGACGGCTCAGTGCTGCGCCGTTGACCGCACGACGAGGCCCCCTGCGCGGCCTCCGGGCGGTCACGCTCTCAGGTCCGGCTCCGGGTGATGTGGCCTTCCCTACCGTCGTCGTCGCGCTCATCGCGGCACCCCCGACGCCGCGACGGGCACCGCTCCCCATCACCGGAGGTTCTCGTCCATGCGCCCCGACCTGCAGCAGGACCCGCGCCCGGAGTTCGGCATCCCGGTCCCCCGTGACACGGCCGGCCGGCACGCCGACGCCGCGGCCGGCCCGCAGGCCCCCTGGTCGGGCCCGCAGCCGTCGGCGCCCTGGTCCGGGCCCGTCCCGGCCGCCCCGCGCACCGGCGCCCGGCCCGCCGTCGGGCCGTACTCCGGACCCCAGGCGGCGGCACCGCGGACGGGCGGCTGGCCGGCCACCGGACCGACCGCCCGGCAGGCGGCCGAGCCGACCGTGCGGCACCAGCCCGCCGAGGCCCCCCGCTACGAGCCCACCGCCTACGAGGCGGCGCCCGCCGGTTACGAGGCCGCCGGGTACGCGCCGGCCGGGTACGCGCCGGCCGGGTACGACCCCCGCGACGGCCACCCCAGCGGCCCCCTGCCCGTCGGCTCCGGCCACCGGCGCGGTGACCGCCGCACGGGCACCGGCCGCGGGAAGCGTCGCATTCTCCTCGCGCTGATCGCCGCGGGCGCTGTCGTCGCCGGGGCGGCCGGCTACGTCGCGATCGCCCAGTGGGGCGCCGGGTCGACCAAGGCCGCCGCTCCCGCGGCGAGCGTCCCGGTGGCCGCCACCACGCTTTCCGGCCCGAACCTCGCGACCCGCGAGACGCCGCTCGGCCTCGTCGCCACCAGCGACGGCTACACCGTCTACGAGTACACCAAGGACTCGAACAAGCCCTCCGCCGCGACCTGCACCGGCGCCTGCGCGACGGCCTGGCCGCCGGTGCTGGCCAACGACACCCCGTGGCTCAAGGGCGTCAACCCGGACAAGGTCGGCACCGTCGACCGGCCCGACGGCACCAAGCAGATGACCCTCAACGGCTGGCCGCTGTACCGGTATGCCAAGGACGCCAAGGCCGGTGACACCACCGGCAACGGCGTCGGCGGCACGTGGAAGGCGCTCAACCCGGAGGGCAAGGCGGTGGCGCCCAACGCCCCCGCCGCCGGCGGGACGGCCCCGGCTGCGGCCCCTGCCCCGGCCGCGAAGCCGGGCGCTGCGGACGCCGACGGCACGGGCGGCGCTGCTGCCCCCGCCCCGGCCGCGTCCGGCGACTCGTACTCCTCGGGCGGCTACTGAGTCACCGCTCCTGGACCACCGGTTCGACCGTCACCGGGAACGCCACCGAGCGCGCGATGAAGCAGTCCTCGTGCGCTCGGTGGTGCAGCGGCCCGAGGTCGGCGGCGGCGCCCGCGACCGTCACCTCGGGGTGCAGGACCACCGAGGCGAACGACCACCCGCCGTCGTCGTCCTTGGTCATCCGGCCCGCCGGGTGGTCGGTGTAGGCGGTGACGACGACGCCGGCGTCGGCGGCCGCGTGCAGGAAGCTCAGCAGGTGGCACTGCGAGAGCGCCGCGACCAGGAGCTCCTCGGGGTTCCACCGCGCCGGGTCCCCGCGGAACGCGCGGTCGGAGGACCCGTCGAGCGAGGGCTTGCCAACCGCGGAGACCACGTGGTCGCGGGTGTAGGAGCGGTAGTCGACGGTGCCGCGGTCGTCGTGCCAGGCGACGGTCAGGCGGTACTCGTGTGCCATGCCCGTCCTCGCGCGAGGCGGGCGTTGCCGAGGATCACCTCGGCGACGAGCGCCGGGTCGTCCGCCATCGGGATGTGACCGCAGCCGGGGAGCACGACGACGTGGGCGTCGGGCAGCACGGTGCGCAGCCGGCGGATCTGGGCCCGCGGCAGGAGGTAGTCGCGGTTGCCCCACGCGACCATGGTGGGGACGTCGGAGCGGCGCGGGGTGGTCCAGCGGTCGAGACCCGCCATCATCGTCGCGAAACCCTCCCGCGGCCGGGCCAGACCCTGCAGGTCACGGGAGAGCACCGCGGGGTCCTGCCGCCCGGGGTGGGCCATGATCAGCCCGGTCAGGGCGACGCGTCCGGCGGTACCGGACAGGACCCGGTCGAGCTGCTCGCGGGACATCGCCTGCAGCGCCTTCGACGCGCCGCTGAGCACCCCGCGGGCCCACAGGCGGCCGACGGGCGACCAGAACCCGGCCGGGGAGAGCGCGGTCGCCGACGCGACGCTGCCGCGCGCGGCCAGTTCGAGCGCGATGAGGCCGCCGAGCGAGTTGCCCGCGACGTGCGGCCGTTCGAGCCCCAGATCCCGGACGAGGCCCTCCACCGCCTCGACGAGGGGCGCGGACGAACCGTCGAAATCGGGCTCGACGTCGGCCGACTCGCCGTGACCGGGCAGGTCGACGGCGATCACCTCGTGCTCGTTCTCGAGGTAGGGCGTCACCGTGTCCCAGGCCTCGCGGCGGTGGGTCACGCCGTGGACGAGGATCAGCGGTTCCCCGCTGCCGGTGCGGGAGTGGGCGAGCACGGGAGCCTCCTGGTGGCCGTCGGAGCGCACCTTATACAGAATGCGGACGCCGCGACTCACTCCTGAGGACGAACCACGACCTTGCCCGTGACCCGCCGTTCCGCGAGCTCGCCGACCGCGGCCGCCGTCCGGGCCAGCGGGTAGGTGGCGCTGATCGGCGGGGCGAGCCGGCCCGCGGCGATGTCGTCGCGCAGCTCCTCCCACTGCGCCGCCATGAACCCGGGGGTGCCCCACGCCCACTCGCCCCAGGCCGCGCCGACGACCTCGGTGTTGCGCAGCAGCAGCCGGTTCACCTTCACCGTCGGGATCTCCCCCGCGGTGAACCCGACGACGAGGAGCCGCCCGCCGCGGCGCAGGCTGCGCAGCGAGTCGGTGAACCGGTCGCCGCCGACCGGGTCCACGACGATGTCGACGCCCTGCTTCCCGGTGATCTCCAGGGCGGCGTCCTTGAACCCCTCCACCAGGACGGCGTGGTCGGCGCCGGCTGCCCGCGCGACCTCGGCCTTGCCCTCGGTGGACACGACCGCGATCACCGTGGCGCCGTGCGCCTTCGCGAACTGGATGCACGCGATCCCGACCCCGCCCGCCGCTCCGTGTACGAGCACCGTCTCGCCCTCGGCGAGCCGGCCGCGCTGGCCCAGCACGAAGTGCGCGGTGAGGTAGTTCATCGGCAGCCCCGCGCCGACGTCGGCGGACACCGAGTCGGGCAGGGGGAAGGTCTGGTCGACCGGTGCGACGGCGCGCTCGGCGAAGCCGCCGAGGACGCACAGCGCCGCGACCCGGTCGCCCGGGGAGAAGCCCGAACCGTCCGGGGCGGTGCGGACGGTCCCGGCGACCTCGGAGCCGAGCACGAACGGCAGCTCCGGGCGCATCTGGTACTCGCCGCGGCTGAGCAGGAGGTCGGGGAAGACCACGCCTGCCGCCTCGACGTCGATGAGCACCTGGTCCGGCCCCGCGACCGGCTCGTCGACGTCGACGACCTCGAGGGCCTCAGGTCCCTCGAGCTTGCTCACCTGCACCGCGCGCATGCGTCTCCTTCGGCCTCCGGCCTCGTGCGTGCGTTTCCGCCCTGGAGCACGGAAACGCACGCACACCCGACGTCGGGAACCCTAGAGGTGATCACCGGGGCGGGCCGGAGTGTGCGTGTGTTTCCGTGCCATGGCACGGAAACACACGCACGAGCGCGCCAGCGCGAAGGGGTGGTCGCCGCCGTAGGGGATGTTCGACGGGCCGGAGGTCTGCCAGCCGCGGGGGGGTCCGGCGGGAGCTGGGCGCCGGGCCCGTACTCGCCGACCTGCCCGTGCGCGGCCACCTCGCTGCCCTTGCGGCCGGTGTGGTCGAGCTGGATGCCCGCGACGCCGCCCTGGCGCCGGATGATCCCGGTGACGCGGGCGTGGCCCTCGATCTGGTCGTCGGACCAGATGCCGGCGCAGTCCACCGTCGTGCGGCCCTCGGGGACGATCGCGATCTGCTCCGGGAACACCAGCCCGAAGCCGCCCGCGCCCCGGGCCCCGGGCCCCGAGGTACATCACGTGGTAGTCGTTCATCGCGCCGTCGACGGACGCGTGCATGGTCATCGGCGACATCCCGATGCGGTTGCGCAGCGTGACGCCCTTGAGGGTGAACGGGGAGAAGAGGTCGGGCACGGTCGGCCTTTCGCGTCGCGTGGTCGGGCTCTCGCGGTCAATGGTTGTGCGCAACCATTTCCGGTGGTGCGCGATCACGTTGCGAGCAGGTGTCCCCGCGTGAGGGCTCGGCGATGCGTGACCGGCGCCGTCCTGACGTCTGACGCCAGGAACGTGCCGTTGCTGCCGCGGGGGCGGGGGCGGGGGCGGGGGCGGGGGCGGTGGCGGGGCCGGAGCCGCGGCGCTCAGCGCAACCGGTGCACCGTCGTCGGCGTGACGGCCCGGCCCTCGAGGTCGGCGGTGCCGGGCACGTCGTAGACCGCCAGCGCCTCGACGCGCCGGCGGGGCAGGTACTCCCGCCCGGGGTCCCCGACGAGCACCTCGACACCCGCCCCGGCGGCCTCGTCGAGGAACTCCGCCATGAGCCGCGCCATCGGCTGCTCGTAGAACACGTCCCCGGCGAGCACGACGTCGACGTCGAGCTCGACCTCGTCCGCGTCCTGGCCCACCAGGTCCCCGACGACGTCGAGGCTGACCCCGTTCAGCGCGGCGTTGCGGCGGGCGGCGACCCGCGCGCGGGCATCGGAGTCGGAGGCGACGACGTGCAGCGCCCCGGCCCGGGCGGCGGCGATGGCGACGATCCCGGAGCCGGTGGCGAGGTCGAGCACCCGGCGGCCGCGCACGACCTGCGGGTGGTCGAGCACGTGCCGCGCGAGGGCCTGCCCACCCGCCCAGGCGAAGGCCCAGAACGGCGGCGCCTCCTCGTCGGCCTGCGACCACGCCCGGTGGATGTCGTCGGCGAGCAGCAGCGTCACCTCGCCGACGAGCGGCGCCGTGCCCGGCGCGGTCCAGCCGGACACCTGCTCGTCGAGATCCGCCCGACCACCATCCGTGGGCTTGCGCTCACCGGACGTCACGAGTTGACCCCGGACGGACGCAGCGCGCCCGCGACCTCCGACCTACCCTGTTCGGCAACCGCGAGACCTCGGGGAGGCAGCCCATGTCCGACGACCACGACTCGGAGGACGCCGTGCTGCTCTATCTCGGCGGCCCGCTCGACGGCCGCGTCGAGGTCCGGGAGGCACGCCACGGCGCCCCGCTGCCCACGGTGACCCACACCCACCTCCACGACGGTCCGAAGGTCGTGCACCACTACGACCTGCACCCGCTCGCCGCCGGAGCCGGTGTCTACCACCTGCGGGTCGAGCCCGCTCCCGAGGTCGAGCCGGCGGACCAGACCACCGCCTGAGCCCAGGTCACGCGGCCCACAGCCCCACGGCGCACAGCGCCCCCCAGCCGGCGGCGACCGCGGCGGCCTTCAGCCGCGCATCCCGGTCCGGCAGCGTCGTTCCCAGCAGGACGAGGTCGACGACGTCGGACCCCACCCGGACCGCGACCGCGGTGCGCAGCGGCGTCCCCTCCGGCGCGAACGCCATGGCCAGCCCGGAGGCGAGGTCCCGGCCGCCGAGGGCGCGGATGCCGATGGCGGTGCCGCGCGGGATCTCCGACCGGTCGTCCGCCAGCTTCGTCGGGCGGGCGAACAGCTCGGGCTTCGCGATGATCGCGACGCTGTAGGCGGCGGTGGCCACCCCGAGCACGCGGGGGATCCAGGACGTGGAGGAACGACGACGCGACATGCGCCGGAGGTACCCCGTGGGCGCGGGCCCACCCGGGGAGACCGGCTCAGCGGCCCTGGTCGCGCAGTCGCCGGTCCAGGCGCGGGTAGACCCGCCGGGCGTTGTGCTCGTAGACCTTGTCGCGGTCCGGCGCCTCGAGCTTGACCGCGTCGACGTAGCGGCGGGTGTCGTCGAAGTGGTTCCCGGTGCGCGGGTCGATGCCCCGCACCGCGCCCACCATCTCCGAGCCGAACAGGACGTTGTCGGTCTCGATGACCTCGAACAGCAGGTCGATGCCGGGCTGGTGGTAGACGCACGTGTCGAAGAAGACATTGCCCATCACCCCGTCCTCGACCGGCGGCCGCCCAAGCATGTCGGCCAGCCCGCGGAAGCGGCCCCAGTGGTAGGGCACCGCTCCCCCGCCGTGCGGGATGACCAGCCGCAGCTCGGGCAGGTCGCGGAACAGGTCGGCCTGCACGAGCTGCATGAACGCGGTGGTGTCGGCGTTGAGGTAGTGCGAGCCGGTGGCGTGGAAGTTCGGGTTGGTCACCGCCGAGACGTGGACCATCGCCGGGAGGTCGAGCTCGATCATGGCCTCGTAGAAGGGGTACCAGGAGCGGTCGGTCAGCGGCGCCGCGGTCCAGTGCCCGCCCGAGGGGTCGGGGTTGAGGTTGCAGCCCACGAACCCCAGCTCGTCCACGCACCGGCGCAGCTCGGCGACCGAGTGCTCGATCGGCACGCCCGGGGACTGCGGGAGCTGGCACACCCCGGCGTAGTGCTCC
The DNA here is from genome assembly GCF_036497585.1 of Actinomycetospora sp. Lineage (GTDB taxonomy): Bacteria > Actinomycetota > Actinomycetes > Mycobacteriales > Pseudonocardiaceae > Actinomycetospora. The sequence goes on from NZ_DASXJD010000252.1 coordinate 30,152, forward strand.
GGGAACAGCTCGACGACCCGGGCGACGAGGTCGTTGCAGGCCCGGGTCCAGCTCGCGCTGACCGCCTCGTCGCCGCGGTGGTGGCCCATCGCTGACGCGCGCGGCGAGAAGATCGTCAGGTCGATCCCGCGCTCGGCCATGAGCGGCAGCTGGCTGCCCTCGATGCTCTCCCGGATCTCGTCGTCGGAGATGTCCGGGTAGCGCGGCGGCGGCTCGCCCGCGTCGAACGCGGCGGTCTGCGCCTCGCGCCAGGCGGTGTGCGCGGCCGGCGCGGTGGTGTAGTGGCCGTGGCAGTCGATGATCACGCGGGGTCTCCCTGGTCACGGAGCGCGGCGAGCAGGTCGTGGGCGGCGGTCGCGACGCGGGGCTCGACGCCGAGCTCGCGCAGCTGCTCGGCGGCCGCCGCCATCTCGTCCGTGCGACGGCGGGCGTGGCGGTGGGTGCTGTCGACCAGGCGGTCGATGGCGTGCTCGTCGAAGCCCGCGAGCTCGGCGGAGACGTTGCCGGCCAGCCAGTCCTCGCAGCCCGCGGCACGGGCACCCTCGAGGGCCTCGACCACTGCTGCCGCCAGGCCCTTGTAGAAGACGCTGCGCAGCAGCTTGCGGGAGATCGCGGTACCGGCGGGTCCCGGCTGGACGGTCACCTGCGCGCCGAGGGGTGTGAGCATCGCGGCGTAGCGGTCCGAAGCCGGCCCGGAGACCAGCATCGGGGTCCGCAGCCCCTTCCCGGGCACCGGGGACATCAGCGCGACGTCGACGACGTCGGCCGCCCCACCCGCCGTCGTCACCAGCCCTGCCTTCACGCCTGGCGAGGCCGTGTTGAGGTCGGCGAACACGGTCCCGGGACGCAGGCCGGGGAGCGCGTTGGCGAGCGCGACGGCGGCGTCGTGAGAGCTGTTCGCGGACAGCACCAGCTCGGCGTCGCGGACCGCGTCGGCCTCGTCGGTGCGGGGGTCGACCCCGGGCGGCGGCGCCACCTTCGGGTCGTAGCCGCGGACGTCGGCGCCGGCGGCGGCGAGGTCGCGCGCGATCTCGCCGCCCGCCTCGCCCAGCCCGAGCAGCGCCACCGTCAGCGGGGCGCTCACGGGGTCGCCACGGTGGTCTCGGCGACGGGGGGTGTGCCGTGGGTGTGGAACGACTCGATGGTCTGCAGCCCCCAGGCCTGGCCCTTCGCCCGCTCGGCCTCGGTCCAGTCGACGGGCTCCCAATCGGGCGCGAGGACGAGGCGGGCGCCGGCGTTGCACAGCTCGATGCGGTTGCCGGCGGGCTCGTAGACGTAGAGGAACACAGTCTGCTGGATGGCGTGCTTGTGCGGGCCGGTCTCGATGAACACACCCTGGTCGATGGCGATGTCGGCCGCGCGCAGGATGTCGGCCCGGCTGTCGACGGCGAACGCGATGTGGTGCAGCCGGCCGGGGGTGCCGGTGCGGTCGCGGGTGTAGACGGCGTCGTAGCCCTTGTTGGTGAAGGTCGTCCAGCTCCCCGCGATCGAGGAGTCGTCGAGCACTATCTGCTCGGTGACCATCGCGCCGAGGGTGTCGCGCAGCTGGTCGCGGTTGGCGACGACGTCGACGCCGAGGTAGTTCACGTGGTCGAGGCGGCGGACGCAGACACCGCGCGCCGGGTAGGCCTGGGCCTGGTTCTTGAGCGACGGCGCGAGCTCGGCGGGCGCCCGGTACCACCGCGACTCGTAGTACAGCCCGAACTCGTGCCCGTCGGGGTCGGTGAACAGGTAGGTGGGCCCGGTCCCGGGGTCGCCGTCGACCCAGCCCCGCCCACGCCCGGTCGCCTCGATCGCGGCGACCCGCCGCGTGAGGGCCTCGGGGCTCGCGGCGCGCAGGCTGGTGCGCCCGATGCCCGAGGTCTCGTGGGCGGTGAGCTTGATCGTGGTCTGCTCGTAGTCGTCGAAGGCGCGCAGGAACACCGAGCCGCCCGCCTCGTCGGTCACGGTGAGGCCGAGGTAGTCGGTGAAGAACGCGGCGGACTCGTCGAGCACCGGGGTGCGCAGCTCGAGGTGCGCGAGGTGGGCGACCTCGTGCATGGGAGGCATGGGGGGTTCTCCGGGAAGGTGGGTTGAGGAGGTGGCCTCCGGCCTTGTGAGCACTAATCCGTGCTATCCGGCGGACTAGTGCTCACGTGGCCGAAGGCCACCGGCCGGGGGAAGGCGGTGCCGTCGAAGAGCTTGCGGGCGGTGCGCACGACCCCGGAGCGCACGACCCGGGGCGGGGTCACGTCGGTGTCGACCTCGACGTCGACCAGGAAGTGCCCCGTCGGGTGCTCGACGTCGACGCGGCTGGAGTCGGGCCAGGCGGCGGTGAGGTCGTGACCGACGGAGCCGGGCAGCAGCATCCCGGTGACGACGCTGACCGCGGCGAGCACCCCGATGGCGGTGTGCGGGGCGACCGGGATGAACGAGCGGGTCACCACCTGGCCGCCGTCGGCGGGCGGGGCGAGCAGCACCGTCTTCGGCACCGACGAGCCCGAGACGTCGCCGAGCCCCATGAGCGCGCCGGCCTTCGTGCGGAACGCGTCGATCCGCTCGCCCAGCGACGTGTCGGCGGCGAGCTCCTCGTGGGTCTCGTGCCCGGTCAGGCCGAACGTCGAGGCGAGCGCGAGCACCACCGGCATGCCGTTGTCGACGCAGGTGACCTCGACGCCGTCGACGGTGTCGCGCACGGTGCCGGTCGGCAGCAGCGCGCCCGTGGCCGAGCCCTCGGTGTCGGTGAAGGCCAGCGTGATGCCGGCCGCGGTGCCGGGGACGCCCGCGATCACGACGTCACCGCGGTAGGTCACCCGCCCGTCGGGGGTGGGGACGGTGGCGACCGCGACGCTGTCGGAGTTGACCATGCGGATGCGGACGTCGGTGCGCGGATCGGCGGCGGCGACGAGGCCGCGCTCGATCGCGAACGGGCCGACCCCGGCGAGGATGTTGCCGCAGTTCTGCGCGTCGGAGACCGTCGGCTCGGCCACGCCGAGCTGCAGGAACAGGTAGTCGACGTCGGCGTCGGCGTGCTCGGAAGGCCCGACCACCGCGACCTTGCTCGTGAGCGACGTCGCGCCGCCCAGACCGTCGATCTGGCGGGGGTCGGGGGTGCCCATCAGCCGGAGCAGCAGGTCGTCGCGGGCGGCCGGGTCGGCGGGCAGGTCGGCGGCCTCGAAGAACAGGCCCCGCGACGTCCCGCCGCGCAGCATCGTCGTGCGGACGCCGGCGTCGTCGTCGCTCATCGGGGACCCCCCTCGTACTCGGCCTGCGTCACGTACTCGATCCCGAGACCGCTGAGGCGCTCCCGCAGGCCGTAGCGGTCGAGCCCGAGCTCCCCGTCCCGGAACGCGGCGCGGGTCGCGTCCTCCTTCTCGACGCGGGCCGCGGCCGCGGCGAGCGCCCGGCCGACGTCCGCGCGGGGCACGACCGCGACGCCGTCGTCGTCACCCAGCACGACGTCACCGGGGTGGACCACCTGCCCGCCCACGACCACCGGGACGTTGACCGCGCCCGGTGTCGCCTTGACCGAGCCCTGGGCGCTGACGGCGCGCGACCAGGCCGGGAACCCCATCTCGCGCAGCTCGGCGACGTCACGCACCCCGCAGTCCAGGACGACGCCCCGGACGCCCCGCTGGGCCAGCGCGGTGGCGAAGAGCTCGCCGAAGAGGCCGTCGGTGCTCGGTGAGGTGGTGGTGACGACGAGGACGTCGCCGGGGCGGCACTGCTCGACGGCGACGTGGATCATGAGGTTGTCCCCCGGCCAGCACACGACGGTGACCGCGGTGCCGCCGGCGCGCGCGCCCGGCCAGGCCGGCCGCAGCTGCGGTCCGAGGTAGCCGACCCGGCCCAGCGCCTCGTGCACCGTCGCGACCCCGTACTTCCCCAGCGCCGCGGCGTCCTCGGCGTCCGCGCGCGGCGGGTCGGTCACGACCACCGTCCTCATGCGGGGTCCCTCCTCGTCTCGGCTGCGTCGGCTGCCCCCCCGAGCGTCGCTGCGACGGCGACGATTGTCAACAATCTCGTCATCCTTCTTGTCGACGAAGCCTCGGTGTGCCTACGGTCACCGCGCCCTGAACCCGGACCGGACGAGCGGGAGACGACGATGACGAGCACCGAGCGGGCGACCGGCGACCTCACCGCGCGCCTCGACCGCCTGCCACGCCGCGCGGTGTCCTGGGCGGCGACCGGGATCACCGGCCTCGCGCTCTTCGTCGTGTTCTTCTGCAACTTCGACATCAACGTGTCGTTCATCCAGACCTGCACCCGGATCGTGCCGGGCTGCACCGAGGCGAGCGCCGACGGCTTCCTCGCCCTGCCCGTCGTGCTCTACCTGCTCGGCTACATGGTCGGCGGCCTCGCCGTCGCGCCGCTCTCGGACCGGCGGGGCCGGCGGCCGATCATGCTCCTGGGGCTGGCGTTCGCGCTGGTCGGCTCGCTGCTCACCGCGGTGAGCGGCGGCTACGCGCTGTTCGTCGTCGCCCGGGCGGTCACCGGCGTCGCGATGGGCACGCTGCTCTCGGTCGGCAACACCTACATCGGCGAGGTGGCCCCGGCCCGGGCCCGCGCGGCCTACACCGCGACGACGTTCGTGCTCTGCGCCCTCGGCGCCACCCTGGGTATCGGGCTCGGCCTCCTGCTCACCACCCCGGGGGCACCCTTCCCGGCCGGACTGCCGATCGCGCTCGGCGGCGTGCTCGACGACGGGTGGCGCTGGATCTACGCGCTCGCCGCCGTCGTCGCGCTGGCCGCCCTGGGCGCGGTGACGCGGCTGCCGGAGTCACCCCGCTGGCTGCTGCAGCACGGGCGGGTCGACGACGCCGAGCGGGTCGTCGCGGGACTGGAGCGGCGCGCCCGCCGTCGCGGCCCGCTCCCCGACCCCGAACCGGCCCCCGAGGTCGTCGCGAGCGCCGACCCGACGGTGGCGCTGCGCGAGATCGTCGCCGCCCCGCTCTACCGGCGCCGGCTCGTGCTGCTGACCCTCATGTGGTTCTTCGGCTACGCCACGGTCTTCGGCTACTCGACCGGCTCGACGGCGATCCTCACCGGGCTGCACTTCACCGCGCCGGTCGCCGGGATGATCTCGGCCGTCGGCGGGCTCGGGTTCCTCGTGCAGGCCCTGTTCTCCGCGCGGTTCTCCGAGGCCCTCGAGCGCCGGGCGTGGCTCCCGGTGGCGGCGGTCATGACGATGGTCGGCGGGATCGTCGTCGCCGTGCTCGGACAGAGCATCGCGTGGGCGTTCGTCGGGTCGTTCCTGGTGTTCTTCGGCTTCAACGTGTGGGTGCCGCCGACGTTCGCGCTCTCCGCCGAGAGCTTCCCGACCCGGGTGCGCTCGGCCGGCTTCGGCCTGGTCGACGGTCTGGGCGTCCTCGGCGGCGCGGCCGGGGTGCTCGTCATCGCCCCGCTCGTGCCGCGGCTCGCCCCGCTGCCCGCCCTCGTGCTGGTGTCGAGCTCCCTCATCGTCGCGGCGGTGATCGCGCAGTTCACCCCGCGCGCCCGCAACCGCGCCCTGGAGGACCTCTCGCCGTGAGCGCCGCCCCCACCCCGAGGAGCGAGCGGCACTCTCGCGGCTTCTATGCGCCCGGACGGACCGCTCGCTCGCTCCGGGATGGGGCTCAGCGCACCGGCGACGAGCCCACCTGCGGCAGCGTCTCGATGACGCTGGCCAGGTGGGCGCGCATGGCCGCCTCGGCCCGCTCGGGATCGCGGGCGCAGATGGCGTCGACGATCTCGAGGTGCTGGGGCAGCGACACCGACGCGCGCCCGGGGAGCAGCGCGAGCCGGAACTGGTGGCGCACGTTCTGGCCGCGCAGCCGCTCCAGCACCCCGTCGGCCACCCGCTGGCCGCCCGTGGCCCGGACGGCGGCGTGCAGGCGCCGGTTGAGCTCCGAGTAGGCGAAGACGTCCCCGCCCTCGACGGCCCGGCGCATGTCGGCCGTGATCTCCCGGAGCAGGGCGAGGTCGTCCTCGGTGGCACGCTCGGCGGCCTTCGCGGCGCAGAGGCCCTCGACGACCATCCGGACCTCGCAGATCTCGATCGCCTCGTCCAGGGAGACCGCGCGCACCCGGGCGCCGCGGTTCTGCACCCGCTCGACGAGGCCCTCGGCGGCGAGCTGGACCAGGGCGGTGCGCACCGCGGCACGGCTGGCCCCGAACTGGACGGAGAGGTCGGCCTCGACGAGGCGCTGGTTCGGCGCGAACTCGCCCTGGTGGATCGCCGTGCGGACGAGGTCGACGACATCCTCGGTCCCGCCCGCGGCTGAGGTCACCGCGCTCATCTCCACCTCCTCGTCCGACTGGCCGCAGAGTACCCGACGAGAACGCCACCAAGATTGTCAACAATACTTGCGCCGATCGTGGTGTCCATGGAGAGTCAGCCGGGCCCCACACCAGGACCGACCCCAGCGACGTCGGGAGGAACTCCGTGGGCTTCACGCCGACACCGGGGTGGCTCGACCACCACCGCCACCCGTCGAGCCCGACCTTCGCCCTGCCCCCGGGCGCCGTCGACGCGCACTGCCACGTCTTCGGACCCGGCGCCGTCTTCCCCTACGCCCCCGAGCGCAAGTACACCCCGACCGACGCCGGGCGCGACGAGCTCGTCGCGCTGCACGACCACCTCGGCGTGAGCCGCTCCGTGATCGTCCAGGCGACCTGCCACGGCGCCGACAACCGCGCGATGGTCGACGCGGTGCGCGCCGCGGACGGGCGCGCCCGGGGCGTCGCGACGGTGCGCCCGGACATCACCGACGCCGAGCTCGCCGCGCTGCACGAGGCCGGCGTCCGGGGGGTGCGATTCAACTTCCTCAAGCGGCTCGTCGAGACCTCGCCCGCCCAGGACCTCGCCGTCGTCGCGGAGAAGATCGCCCCGCTCGGCTGGCACGCGGTGATCTACTTCGAGGCCGCCGACCTCGACGAGCTCGAGGGCGTCGTCGGCGCGATGCCCGTCCCGCTGGTCGTCGACCACATGGGCCGCCCCGACGTCACCCGCGACGTCGACGGCACCGCGTTCTCGCACTTCCTGCGCTTCGTCGACCGCCACGAGGTCTGGGTCAAGGTCAGCTGTCCGGAGCGCCTGAGCGTCTCCGGCCCGCCCGCCCTCGACGGCGAGCGGGACGCCTACCGCGACGTCGTGCCCTTCGCCCGCCGCGTGGTCGCCGAGTTCGGCGACCGGGTGCTCTGGGGCACCGACTGGCCCCACCCCAACCTCACCGACCACATGCCCGACGACGG
>NZ_DASXJD010000253.1:0-3073 GCF_036497585.1 Actinomycetospora sp.
CTCGAAGCGCCGGGTGCGCAGCCGTGTCGGGGTGGGCGCGCCGACCGGGCGCCCGGCGGGCTCGTCGCCACCCCCCGGGGTCGGCGACGGGCCGTTGCCGGCATCCGGTGGCAGGGAATCGCCGTCGTCGCGGCCGCCGGACGACGGCTCACGCGAACCCTGACCATCGGTCACGGTGTCCGCGGACCCCGGCCCCGGGCCGGCCGGGGGGCCGGGCGCCTCGCCCTCGTCGGGTTCGGCCCCCGGCGCCCCGCCCTGGTCGGCGCCGTCCGGTCCCGGGGAGTCCGGGCCGCCGTCGTCGTCGGGACCGCCCTCACCGCCCGACGGCGGGTCCGGCGGCTGGTCGTCGTCGAAGTCCTGCACCGCCTGCTCCGCCTGCTCGAGGGCCTTCGCCAGCTCCTCCTCGGACAGCGACGGCTCGTCGAACGGGTCCCGGCGGCGCCGGTGCGGCAGCGCGAGCCGGGCGGCGGCCCGCACGTCGTCGACGTCGACCGCGGCCGCCCCCCGCCATGCCGCGTGGGCGACGGCGGTGCGCGCGACTACCACGTCCGCCCGCATCCCGTCCACCTCGACGGCAGCGCACACCGCGGAGATCCGCACCAGCTCGCGGTCCGACAGCGCCACGGCGCCCAGCCGGTCGCGGGCCTCCTCGAGCCGGCGGCGCAGCTCGTCCTCGGCGCCGGCGAAGCGGGCGGCGAACCCGGCGGGGTCGGCGTCGTGGGCGAGGCGGCGGCGCACCACCTCGGTCCGCTCGGCGACCTCCCGAGAGGCTGTCACCGCCACGGTCAGGCCGAACCGGTCGAGCAGCTGCGGGCGCAGCTCGCCCTCCTCGGGGTTCATCGTCCCGACCAGCAGGAACCGCGCCGGGTGCGCGAACGAGATGCCGTCGCGCTCGACGTGCGAGCGCCCGGACGCGGCGGCGTCGAGGAGCAGGTCGACGAGGTGGTCGTGCAGGAGGTTGACCTCGTCGACGTAGAGCACGCCGCGGTGCGCGGCCGCGAGCAGCCCGGGCTGCACCGAGCCGCGGCCGTGGGCCAGTACCTCCTGCAGGTCGAGCGAGCCGATCAGCCGGTCCTCGGAGGCCCCGACCGGCAGCTCCACGAGGCGGGCGGGGCGCCGCTCGACGGCTGCGTCCGGGCCGAACGGACCGTCGGGGCTCTCCTCACCCGCGTCGACGTCCACGCCGAAGCGGTCGCCGGCACGCACCGTCACGTCGGGGAGGAGCCCGGCGAGCGCCCGCACGATGGTCGACTTCGCGGTCCCCTTCTCGCCGCGCACCAGCACGCCGCCGATCCCGGGGTCCACGGCCGAGAGCAGCAGCGCCAGCCGCAGGTCGGGATGGCCGACGACGGCCGAGAAGGGGAAGGTCACGGGAGGCGACCCTAACCCGGGACGCCACCGGACATCTCATCGGACGCTGAGATGTGCGCCCGGCACCTCGCGGCCCGGAGCACGAGCAGGTCGCGCTCGGCGACGCTCGTCGCCGCCGCGGCCGCGCTCCGGTAGGCCTCGTGGGCGGCTGCGTGGTCCCCGAGCCGGGCGAGCAGGTGGGCCCGCGCCGCCGGCAGCCGGTGACCCAGCCGGCGGGCCTCGCCCTCGAGCGCGTCCAGCAGCGCCAGGCCCGCGCGGGGCTCGCCGGCCTCGCCCGCCGCGACGGCCCGGTTGAGCGCCACCACCGGCGAGGGGTCGACCCGCAGCAGGACGTCGTAGAGCCCGACGATCTGGGCCCAGTCGGTCGCGGCCAGGTCGGAGGACTCGGCGTGCACCGCGGCGATCGCGGCCTGCAGCTGGTAGGCACCGACCCGGCCCCGGCGCATCGCCCGCTCGACGCGCTGCGTGCCCTCGGCGATCAGCTCCTGGTCCCAGCGCGTCCGGTCCTGCTCGTCGAGCGGGACGAACCGACCGTCGGGACCGGTCCGCGCCGGGCGCCGGGCCTCGGTGAGCAGGACCAGCGCGAGCAGCCCGCCGACCTCGGGTTCGTCGGGCAGGAGCCGGTCGAGCTCGCGGAGCAGGCGCACCGCCTCGGCCGCGGCGTCCCCGCGGGCGAGGTCGCCGCCGGCGTCGCCGGGCGCGTTCCCGGCCGTCGCGAGCAGGTAGAGCACGTGCAGCACCGCCCGGAGCCGGCCGGGCCACTCCGGCGACGTCGGAAGTCGGAAGCGGGCGCCGGCCTCGCGGATGGCCTGCTTCGCCCGGTGGATCCGCTGGTCGACCGCAGCCTCGGTGAGCAGCAGCAGCCGGGCGATCCCGGGCGTGGTCAGGCCGCCGACGGCGCGAAGGGTGAGCGGGATCGCCGCCGACGGGGCCAGCGCCGGGTGCGCGCAGCAGAACAGCAGCGCGAGCGAGTCGTCGCGCGAGGGCGCCAACGAGGTCGGGAGTCCCGGGTCGGCGACGACGACGGCGTCCTCCCGGGCGCGCCGGGCGGTGTCGCTGCGGACCCGGTCGACGTGGCGGCGGACCGCGGTCGTGACCAGCCACGCCGCGGGGTCGTCCGGCACCCCGCGCTCCGGCCACGCGCCCGCGGCGGCGAGGAGCGCCTCCTGGACGGCGTCCTCGGCGTCGGCGAGGTCGCCGAGGCGCCGGGCGAGGGCCGCGAGGGCCCGCGGGGCGTGGGCGCGCAGCAGGTCCTCGAGGCCCTCGGCGTCGGCGGTCGCCACCCTCACTCCCAGGTGAACATGACGGCGCGCACCTCGATGCGGTTGTTGATCGGCTTCCCGCCCGGGCCGGGCGCGGCCGCGACCTGCGCGGCGATCTCGACCGCGCGGTCCTCGTCGACGACGTCGACGAGCTGGTAGCCGGCGAACAGCTCGGTGCTCTCCGGGTAGGGCCCGTCGGTGACGATCGGGCTGCCCGCCTCGAGCCCGTGGACGATCCGGGCGCTCGCCGGGTCGGCGAGGGCCTGCATCGTCAGGAGCTCGCCGCTCTCGGTGAGCTGGGCGTTGATCGCCCGCAGGGCGGCGAGGTGGGCCTCGGCGTCGGCCGGGTCCCACTCCGTCATCGGCGCGACGGCGGTCTCGGAGGCGTTGTGGCGGGTCAGCAGCAGGAACTTCACGGCGATCTCCTCGCTCGGTGTGGC
>NZ_DASXJD010000254.1:0-9599 GCF_036497585.1 Actinomycetospora sp.
CGACGAGTACGCCGGGGGCACCGTGGTACTCCCGCAGGCCGGTGAGCACACCAAGTCCGAGGACGAGAAGGCCGGCGCCACCGGCACCGACACCGAGACATCCGAGGACTCCCAGCAGTCCGACGACTCCGGGGACCAGCACACCGAGGAGATCCCGGCCCAGCGTGAGTCCGATGGCGCGGAGCCGCACCAGAAGGAGGGCGGCCTGCGGCGCCTGTTCCACCGCAGCTGAGGGTCGGCGCGCACATGCTGCACGCCGGGATCAGATCTTGGAGGTCCGGGCCCGCCGGCGGTGTGATCCCGGTCATGAACGAGTGGATCGCCGAGGTCGGGCCCGCGAACGCCGAGCTCCTCGCGACGCGCAGCCGCACAGCCGTGCTGGCCTCGGAGTACCGGCCGAAGGATCTCGGGGACGGCCGGATCCTCTACTCGAAGCGGGCGCTCGGTGCCGCCCGCGAGCTCTCCGAGGAGGAGGAGGGCGCGATCACCGACGACGGCGAGGGCCTGCGCGTCTGGGTCGGCGACGACGCCTTCGACCTCGAGGAGAACTGAGGTCAGGTCGGCTCGGAGGAGGGGCGGGCCGGGCGACCAGGCTTCGTTCAACGATCCGACACGTAGACTCCGCGACCGTGACCGCCGCCGATCCGGACCGCGCCGCCCAGGCCGCGCTGGAGGCGCTGTCCACCGCGCACGTGGCCCAGACGTCCTCGACGGCCGAGCGGGTCGCCGACGCGCTGCGCGAGCAGGTCGTGGAGGGGCGGCTGTTGCCCGGGGTGCGGCTGGGGGAGCAGGCGTTCTGCGAGGCGATGCGGGTCTCGCGCAACACCCTGCGGGAGGCGTTCAGCCAGCTCGTCGCGGAACGGATCCTCGTCCGCGAGCAGCACCGCGGGGTGTTCGTCGCGACGCCGGGCGTGGCCGACGTGGCGGACGTCTACCGCAGCCGGCGCGTCGTCGAGCCCGCCGCGGTCCGCCACGGCGAGCTCGGCCGCGACCAGGCCGCGATCGCGCGGGTGCGGGCCGCCGTGGAGGAGGGCCGGGCCGCGGCCGAGCAGGGCGACTGGGTCGGCGTCGCCGACGCCAACCAGCACTTCCACCGCGCGCTCGTCGGGCTCGCCGGCAGCACGCGGCTCGACGCGCAGATGGACCTGCTGCTCGCCGAGATGCGGCTGACCTTCCATCGCATGGGCACCCACCGCGACTTCCACGAGCCCTACCTGGAGCGCAACGACGCCGTCGCGGCGCTCGTCGAGCGCGGCGAGCTGGAGAAGGCGGCCCTCGAGGTGGCCGACTACCTCGCCGACGCCGAGGCCCGCATCGTCGCCTCCCTCAGCCCACCACGGCCCTGACCACCGCGGCGTGCTCCCGCAGCGTCTCGGCGGGGTCCTGCCCGGGCTGGCGGCCGAACCCGCAGTACATCGCGACCCCGAAGTCGGCGAGGTAGCGCGAGGCCGTCCGGTGCCGGCGGCGCAGCCCGTCCTCGCCGTCGAGCGGGAGCACGATCCCGAGGAAGACGCGGGTGTGCGGTGCGTGCAGCCCGGCGAGCGGCGCGAAGAACGCCTCGTCCTCGCTGCGCAGGTAGCGCGGCCCGGCCAGGTGCAGCCAGTCCAGCGGCCGGCCGGCGTGGGCGGCGGCGTGGTTGGCCATGTGCACCAGCAGCCCCATGTCCCGGGCCTCGAACATCGGCCACTCGGGGAACGTGCCGTAGCACAGGTGCAGACCCAGCAGGACGTCCTCGGGCACGTGCGGGGCCAGCCGTGACCAGGGGCCGGCGAACCGGTCCCAGGCCCCCTCCCGGCCGCCCTCGGTCCAGCCGAGGACCTGCTCGTTGTCGAGCACCTCGTAGGCGCAGTCGAACTGCACCGCCAGGTCCCGAGCGGGGATCGCCGCGAGGACCTCGTCGAGGGAGCGGAGGGTGAGGTCCTCCAGCGCCGGCCCGACGACGTCCCAGTCCCGGGCGTAGTGGTCCTTGAACGCCCCGGTGAACACACTCGACGGGCCCGGAACGTTCACCTGGAACCGCTGGTCCTCGCCGATCACACCCTCGTCGCGGAGGCGCCGGAAGAGCGCGTAGGACTCCAGCATCACCGGCACCCGCGGCCAGCGCTCGAACCGCAGCGTCTCCACGCCGGGGCGCACGGTCAGCCGGGCCGTCTCGTAGGCGTGCCGGGCGCGTCCGGTGGGCGAGGCGCTCGGGACGAGCACCTCGACGTCGGGATGCGGCTCGAGCAGCTGGGTCCGGTCGAAGCCGACCCACGCGCCGAGCGGCCCGGACTCGCCGTCGGGCAGCGCCGGGACGAGGTCCCCGACGAGGCCGGCGCCGGCGCGGAACGCCTCCTCGGCCGAGGGCGTCGGGAGGCTCCCCACCAGCAGCAGCTCGCTCGTCACCCGTGCGGTCACGTCGGCATCCTGCCGCGCGGGGCGCCGCACGGCGAGGGGGTGAACCATCGGGGCGCGTGCTCCGTGTACTCCGGCAGGAACCCCGACAGCAGAGGACGTGGCGATGACCCGCAGCACGCAGTCCGCGAGCACGATCGACCACGGGTCCCGGACGGCGGGCCCGTCGGCGGCGATCCTGCGCGCGGTCCAGGTCCTGGGTGTGCTGTCCGTGCTCAACCTGGTGTGCCAGTACGTCACCGCCGGCCAGCTCTTCCCGCGCGGCGGGCCCCTCCCGATCCACGCGAGCGGCGCGATCGTGATGCACGTCGTGACCGCCCTGCTCACCGTGGCCGCGGTCCTCTACGCCCGGGCGCACCGGGGACCGTGGTGGCCCGCGCTCGTCGCCGCCGTGGTGTTCGTGCTGAGCTTCGTGCAGGCCTACTACGGCGAGCACACGAACCTGGCGATCCACGTCCCGGGGGCGCTCGTGCTCACCGTGGGGATCGTCTGGGTGACGGCCTGGTCGTTCACCCGCGCCGCGCGACGCTGACCGAGGGGGTGGTGGAGGTGGGCGAGTCGGGGGACGCGGAGCTGATCCGCCTCCTGCACGACCAGCACGGCGCCGCGCTGTGGGCCGTCGCCCTGCGCACCACCGCCGACCGGGGCCGGGCCCAGGACGCCGTCCAGGAGACCCTGCTGCGCGCCTGGCGCCACCCCGACGCCCTCGACCCGAGCCGCGGCAACCCGCGGCCCTGGCTGCTGCGCACGCTGCGCAACGTCCTCATCGACGAGTGGCGGGCCCGCTCGGCGCGCCCGGAGCTGCTCTCCGAGGATCCCGACGGCGTCGGCTCCGCGTCCGACCCGCGAACCGTCACCGACCACGCCGAGGCCGCCGTCCAGTCATGGACCGTCGCCGCCGCCCTCGACCGGCTCTCGGCCGAGCACCGCGCGGTGCTCGTGGAGTGCTACTACCGGGGCCGTACGGTCGGCGAGGCGGCGGCGGTGCTGAACGTACCGCCGGGCACCGTGAAGTCGCGCGTGCACTACGCGCTGCGGGCACTGCGCCTGGCGCTGGAGGAGATGGGGGTCGGGTCGTGAGCTGCCCGCACCGCTTCGATGTCGGCGTCTACGTCCTCGGGGCGCTCGACCCGGGGGAGCGCGAGGCCTTCGAGGCCCACTTCGACGGGTGCGCCGCCTGCCGGGCGGAGCTGACGTCGGTGGCGGGGCTGCCCGGCCTGCTCGCCCGCGCCGGGACCCCCGCGCACGACCCCGACGACCCCGGTCCCGACGACGCCGTCCTGGTGCCGCCTGCCGAGATCCTCACGGGGACGGTCCGGCGGGTGCGCCGCCGGCGCCGCGTGGCGCTGCTGGCCGCCGCGGCGGCGATCGTGCTCGCGCTCGCGACAGGAGCCGGGGTCGCGGTCTGGACGACGTCCGGTGCGGCCCCCGGACCGGACACCGTCGCCGCCGCGCCGGCCCGGGAGATGGTGCTGCCCGCCGTCGCGGGCTCGGAGTCGTCCGGCCTCGCCGGGCTGACCGCCCGGCCGTGGGGCACCGCGGTGTCGCTGACCTGCGTCTACGAGGGGGCGCCGCAGGCCCCGGCGCCCCCGGACGCGCCGCGGACGACCTACGTGCTCGTCGTGCGTTCCTCCGACGGCCGCCTCGAGCAGATCGCGAGCTGGAGCCCCCCACCCGGGCAGGACGTCCGGGTGGCCGCCTCCACGGACCTGCCGCCGGACCGGGTCCAGGGCCTGGAGGTCCGCACCGTCGCGGGTGCGGTGGTCATGCGCTCCTAGGGGTGCGCGCCGGTCAGCGCGCGGAACCGGTGACCGCGAAGGGCACCGAGGAGGCGGGCGCGCTCGCCGCCCGGGCCGCCTCGGACCCCGCCGCCGGGTGCCACAGCCCGCGTCGGCCCAGCTCCGCGAGCGGGCCCTCGCCCACCCAGTAGGCCTCCTCGAGGTGCGGGTGGCCGGAGAGCACGAACTCGGTGATGCCCAGGGCGTGGTACTCGGCGATGCGGTCGGCGACCTCGCCGTGGCTCCCGACCAGCGCGGTGCCCGCGCCGCCGCGGACGAGCCCGACGCCCGCCCAGAGGTTGGGCGAGACCTCGAGGTCGCCGGCGGTCTTGGTCCCCCCGGAGTGCAGCGAGCGCATCCGCTGCTGGCCGACCGACTCGCTCTTCGACAGTCCCGCCTGGACCTGCGCGATCATCTCCTCCGGGATGCCGCGCAGCAGCTCCTCGGCCTGTGCCCAGGCGGCGTCGGCGGTGTCGCGGGTGATGACGTGCAGCCGGATCCCGAACCGCACCTCCCGGCCCTGCGCCGCTGCGAGCCCCCGGATCCACTCGATCTTCTCCGCGACCTGGGCCGGCGGCTCACCCCAGGTGAGGTAGACGTCGACGTGCTTCGAGGCCACGTCGCCGGCCGCGGGGGAGGACCCGCCGAAGTAGATCGGCGGGACCGGGTCGGGCACGCGCTGCAGCTGGGCGCCCTCGACGTGGACCTGCTCGCCGTCGAGGGTGACCTGCTCGCCCGCCCACAGCCGGCGCACGACGTCGAGGAACTCCCCGGTGCGGGTGTAGCGCGCGTCCTTGCCGAGGAAGTCGCCGTAGGCGCGCTGCTCGGTGGGCTCGCCGCCGGTGACGACGTTGACGAGCAGCCGTCCCCCGGAGTGGCGCTGGAACGTCGCGCCCATCTGCGCGGCCAGCGTGGGGGAGACCCCGCCCGGGCGGAACGCGACGAGGAACTTCAACCGCTCGCTCTCGGCCGCCAGCATCGCCGTCGTCAGCCAGGCGTCCTCGCACCAGGCGCCGGTCGGGGTGAGCGCGCCCTCGAACCCGACCGTCTCGGCGGCGCGGGCTATCTGGCCGAGGTACCCGAGCGAGGCCTCGCGCGGGGTGCCGGCGGCCCGGGCCTCCAGGCCGTGTCCGCCGCCGACGAGCCCGCGGGAGTCGCCGTAGGTGGGCAGGAACCAGTGCGCGGTCAGCGGCGGGAGGGCGCCGCCGTGGGCGCCTGCGGCGTCACGAGCAGCGGTGATCGTGGGGGTGGCCATGGTGGCGGGTCCTTGTCGACGACGTCGGGTGCGGGGGACGCGGTCACCGACGACAGGCCAGCGAGGTGACCCGGCGGAGGTCGACGTGGCGGCGCCGGGTGAGCAGGCGGCCGGTCTCGACGGGGGTCACGGGGACCGATCCTGCGGGTGCGGCGCGGGATCGACAACCGGGCGGGAGCCGGGTCACGTCGCGGCGCCCCTCGCTCGCCCGGCCCCGCCGGACGGACAGGATCTCCGTCGTCGTTGTCGCCGCCGGACGCCGACGTGTATCAAGGCGGCATGGCCAGCCTGATCGACAGCGACCGCGCGGCGGGGGTCCGGTGAGCGTCTCGGTCGAACGGGGGATCGAGATGGTCGTCCACGGTCGGCGGCTGCGGCGGGACCGCGCGCTGATCATGGCCATCGTCAACCGCACGCCGGACTCGTTCTACGACAACGGCGCCACCTGGCGGCCCGAGGCCGCGCAGGCCGCGATCGAGCGGGCGGTCGCCGCGGGCGCGGACGTCGTCGATCTCGGGGGCGTCCCGGCCAGCCCCGGCCCCGTGGTCAGCGTCGAGGAGGAGATCGACCGGGTCCGCCCGACCCTCGTCTGGGCGCGGGAGCGCTTCACCGACCTCGTGCTGTCGATCGACACCTACCGCGCCGAGGTTGCCGACGCCCTGCTGGCCGCGGGCGGGGATCTGGTCAACGACAGCTGGGCCGGCTGGGACGAGGAGATCATCCCCGTGACGGCCCGCCACGGCGCCGGGTACGTCTGTGCCCACACCGGCGGGCTGACCCCGCGCACTGACCCGGTCCGGCCCCGCTACACCGACGTGATGGGCGACGTCGTCGCGGTCACCACCGCCCTCGCGGAGCGCGCGGTCGAGGCGGGGGTGCCGGCCGAGGGCATCCTGCTCGACCCGACGATCGACTTCGGGAAGAACACCCCCCAGAGCCTCGAGGTGCTGCGCGAGATGCCGCGGCTGGTCGCCACCGGCTGGCCGGTGCTGCTCGCGATGTCGAACAAGGGCGTGGTGGGGGAGACGCTCGACGTGCCGCTCGAGGGCCGGCTCACCGGCACCCTCGCCGCGACGGCGCTCGCTGCGGCGCACGGGGTCGCGATGGTGCGCGCCCACCAGGTGGCGGAGACCCGCCAGACCGTCGAGATGGTCGCCAGCGTCCTGGGCCACCGGCCCCCGGCCCGTGCGCAGCGGTGGATGGACTGATGCACCAGGTCTGGCCGCTGCCGGGCCGACCGATCGACGACAGGGACGACGGGGCGCTCGAGGAGCTCTACCGCTACCCGCTGGACGCGGCCGACCGATGGCTGGCCGTCAACTTCGTCAGCTCCCTCGACGGCGGGATCGAGGTCGACGGTCGCAGCGCCGGCCTCTCCACCCCCGCCGACCGCCGGGTCTTCGCGCTCGGGCACGACCTCGCCGACGTCGTCCTGCTCGGCTCCGGCACCGCGCTCGCCGAGGACTACCCCGGCCTGCGACCCGACGCGCGTGCCGCCGACCGTCGTCGTCGGCACGGGCTCTCGCCGGCGCCCCCGCTCGCCGTCGTGACCTCCGGGTCCCTCCCGGCCGACGCCACCAGCCTCGTCGACGTGCTCGTCCCGTCCATCGTCGTCACCAGCGCGGCCGCTCCCGCCGAGCAGCAGGAGGCGTGGCGTGCGGCCGGCGCGCAGGTGCTCCTGGCCGGCGACGAGGCCGTGGACCTGCCGACCGCGCTCGCCCGCCTGGCCGACGACGGCTACCGGCGGATCGACTGCGAGGGCGGCCCCGGCCTCGTCGGGACCCTGCTGCACGACGACCTCGTCGACGAGCTGCGCCTCTCGATCGCGCCGATGGCGGTGGCCGGCCGGGCGGGGCGGGTCGCGACGAGCGCCGAACCGCTCGACGCCCCCCGGGGCTTCGAGGTCGCGTCGCTGCTCGTCGACGACGACGGCACCCTGCTGGTCCGCTACGTGAGGGCCGGGTTGCGGCGGTAGGGCTCGACGTCGGAGGCGTGCAGCGGTACCCGCACCCCGGCGACCACGGCCTCGACGTCGAACCACACCCGCCGACCGGTCCCGCCGTCGTCACCCGCACCCGACACCTCCCACTCGACGCGGGCGGTGCCGGACAGGTGCAGCGCGCGGCCGGCCGGGAAGTCGACGAACAGCAGGGCCGCGGCCGGGTCCACCGCGAGGTTGCCGAAGCTGTTGAACATGTTGTTGCCCGGATAGTCGGGCCACCACAGGTGCCGCCCGTCGGCCACGCGCACGAAGCCGGCCGGGCCACCCCGGTGGGAGGCGTCGTTGCCGCGCGCCGGGTGGGTGGTGCCGAGCAGGAGCGTGTCGGCGGTCCGGACGAGGGCTTGGTCGGCGGAGGAGAGGACCGCGGTGCGCGTGGGGGGAACGTCGTCGGGGGTTGTCTCGGCGTCGTGCTCCAGGGCGCGCTGCTGGATGTACTGCGGGCAGTTGCCGTACGCCTGGTCCACCTCGACGGTCAGGCCCTCCGGTCCGGCGGCGACGAGGGTGCCGTTGACCCGGGCGCGGCGGCGGCGGGCGAACTCGATCGCGATCAGGCCGGCCGGCTGGTCGGCGGGCAGTCCTCGCAGCGGGTCGCCCGGCGCCGGCACCATTCCGATCTGCAGGGTCGTGGCGTCGGACGGGTGGAGGAAGCCACGAGTCCCGGTCAGCGGCGAGACCCACAGCCGTCCCGCCGTGTCCCGGGCGGAGAGAGCAGCGAAGGTCCGCTCGGCCAGGAACTGCCCGGTGCCGCCGCGCAGGTCGGGCTCGTCGACCATGCGTGCGAGCCGGTCGGCCTGGGCGAGCGTGCCCGCGCGCTGCTGCACCGCCCGCTCGCCGGCGTGGAACCCGCGCTCCGGCGTTGTCGCCGCGCCCATGGCCGCCTCCTGTATCTAATGGTCGTTAATACCGTCCGCATTAGTGACGGTGCTCTGATCGCATGGCAAAGTCAAACGGGATACGGGCCGCTCAAGCATTAGGACGGGGGGGCGGGTGGCGATGACGACACAGGGTGCGGCCCACGGTGAATCGTGGCCGGTGGAGCTGATGAACACGGTGCGGGCCGGCCGGCAGGGGGTGCAGGACACGCTCGACGACCCGGAGCAGGCGGCGGCGTGGCTGGAGCGGGCCGGGCTCGGGCTCGGCGGGGCGGTGCTCGGTCCGATGGGTCCGCCGGGTCCCCTCGACATCGACGTCCTGCAGCGGTTGCGGACCCTGCGGGACGCGCTGCGCCGGCTGGCCGCCGAGGCCACGGCCGACGACCGGACGACGTGGACCTCACCCGTCGGCCACGTCGACGAGGCGGTGGCCGTCGTCAACGCCGCCGCGGCCGCCGCTCCGACGTGGGCGGCGTTGGACCGGGACGCCGACGGCGGGCTGGTGCGGGTGGCGCGGTCCGCGGCGTCACCTGCGCTCGCCGTCGTCGGGATGCTCGCGGAGCGTGCGGTCGACCTCTTCACGGATCCGGAGGGCCTCCGTGCCTGCCGGGCGCCGGGCTGCGTCCTCTACTTCGTCAAGGCCCACCCGCGGCAGGAGTGGTGCTCGACGGGGTGCGGCAACCGCGCGCGGGTCGCGCGGCACTACCGCCGCCACCACCACGGCGATCAGTTCGAGTAGATCCGGGTCGGTGAGACCAGGACCGCGGCCCGACGGTCGCGGGCCATCACGGCGTCGAACTCGTCCCAGTCGTCGTGGGTGCCTCCGGCCGCGGCGAAGACCTCGCGCAGCAGGCCGGGGATCTGCTCCTCACCGACGCCCGGGTGCTGGTCGTCCGGCCCGACGATCTCGACCGTGCCCTCGACGGTGGCCCAGCGCCAGCCGGAGCGGGCGGTCACCGCGGTCCACGGGCGGCGGCGGAGGTTCTGCAGCTTCGCCCGGCCGTAGGTGACGAAGGCGAACACGTCTTCGCCGGTGACGGGATGCGGGATCACGCCCGCGTTCACGACGGACGACTGGATCGACCCGTCGGCCCGGGCGGTGGCCACGACGACGAGACCCTGCTCGCCCGCGCAGAGCGCGAACACGTCGGAGAGCTCCATGTCCGTGAGTCTGCTCCTCCTCAGAAGTCGGGGTCGTGGTCGTAGCGGGTGGGTGGGGCCGGCTCGGTGACGGTGGTGGTCGGGCTGGCGTGGTGGGTGAGGCGGGCGGCGGTGTCGCGGGCGGCGTCGGTGAGGTG
>NZ_DASXJD010000255.1:0-12174 GCF_036497585.1 Actinomycetospora sp.
CGGCATCACTCACCCCGGCCTGTTCGGCACGGCGCCGTCGGCAGAGCTGCTCGCGAGCTGGAACCAGCGGGAGCAGGCTCTCATCGACACCGACCCCGACCGGGTCCCGCCGTTAGGGCTGCCACCGCTGGTCGAGAACACGCTCGCCGGGACATTGTCTGGCAAGGAGTTGCAGCGCGTCGCCCGGGAAGGTGCGCGCACGGTTCCCGCACGGGAAAACGGTGGCAACCACGACATCAAGAACTTCACCCGCGGCAGCCGCGTTTACTACCCGGTGCACGTGCCCGGTGGGAAGTTCTCCGGGGGCGACCTGCACTTCTCGCAGGGCGACGGCGAGATCACGTTCTGCGGCGCGATCGAGATGGGTGGCTTCATCGACTTCGGCGTCGACCTGATCAAGGGCGGGATGGAGACCTACGGCATCTCCACCAACCCGATGTTCATGCCGGGCAACGTCGAGCCGCGCTACTCCGAGTTCCTCACCTTCATCGGCATCTCGGTCGACCACGACACCGACACCCAGGAGTACCTCGACGCGACGCTGGCCTACCGGCGGGCGTGCCTCAACGCCGTCGAGTACCTCAAGAAGTTCGGGTACTCGGGCGAGCAGGCCTACCTGCTCCTCGGGTCGGCGCCGATCGAGGGCCGGCTCTCGGGTGTCGTGGACATCCCCAACGCCTGCTGCTCGCTCTACCTGCCCACCGCGATCTTCGACTTCGACGTCCGCCCGTCCGCGGCGGGCCCGGTCACGGCCGACCGGGGCATGTGCGCCGTCTCGAGCTGATGGCCGAGGAGGACGAAGGCGGGTTCACCCCGCCGCCGAAGCACGTCGCCGCGGACCGGTTCGCCTCCGGGGCGATCCGGTCGGCGGAGTCGATCCGGGAGGGGCTCGCCGAGGCCGGCGTGGAGGACGACGACCCGGTGGTCATCGACCGCGCCGGTCCGCGGCACTCGCTCGCGGCGCTGGACCGGCTGCTCTCCTCGGCCCTGGAGGCCGAGGCCGAGGAGAGCGCCGAGACCGCCGACGAGGAGATCAGTCCGGATGAACCACCGCCGGGCGGGCGGTGACGGTCACGCCGCGCCGCCCGCAGCTCCAGCACGCGGGGTCGGGATCGGGGTCGCGGCCGGCGACGTCGCACGGGACGCAGTGCCACTGCGTGACGATGCGGGTCGTGTCCGGGGTGGGTCCGGGTCTGATCGGGGTCTCCTCGCTCCGGGGTCGCGCCGACGGTAGAGGCGAAGGGCCTGGGTCGGACCCCGCCGTTCGGCGGGTCCGCCTCGGACGATCCGACGCCGGAGTAGTACGAACCTCGAAGGACGCGCCGCTCAGCGGCGGCGACCCCGCGTGTGCCGGCGCAGGGCGTCGACGAGCGTCCGGGCCCGGACGTCCTTCGTGACGACCTCCAGGACCCCGTGGCGCAGCGCCGTCGCCGTCTCCTCGGCGGTGATCGCACCGGAGTGGATGACGACCCCCACGTCCGCGGCCCGCTCGCGCAGGACCGCGGCCAGCTCCACGCCGCGGCCGTCGGGGAGGCGGTTGTCCACCACCGCGAGGTCGGGGTGGTGGTCGAGCACGGCACGGTACCCGGCGGCGCGGCTGTCGACGGCCGCGACCACGTCGAAGCCCGCCGACTCGAGCATGGTCACGAGGTGCTCCCGGACCCGGACGTGGTCCTCGACGAGCACGACCCGGGGGCGCGGGCGGCCGGCGGTGCTCCCACCCTGGCCCGGCGAGGTCTCTGCCGCGGTCACGACGAGAATCCTGCCCTGCCCGGGGAAGGCGCCGTCGGGACCAGGGGCCCGGATCCGCGGGTCCGAGGTCATCCGACTCCGCGGGTCCGAGGTCATCCGACGACGTCGGGTGTCCACCCCGGCCGCCGTCGTCCCTACCCTGGAGGTCCCCGCACGTGGTGCCCCGGCGGGAGCGAGCGGACGGAGGCCCACCGCGTGGAGGCGCTTGCCGAGCGGGTCCGTGAGTTCATCGTGGCCGAGGAGACCTATCGGCGTGCCGTGGCCGCCGCCATGGGGGTCGCCCCCGTCGAGGCCACGGCGCTGGAGTTCCTGCTGCACAACGGGGCGCGGCCGCCCAGCCTGATCGCCGCCCGGACCGGGCTGTCGCGCACGAGCACGACCGCGCTCGTGGACCGGCTCTCGCTCGCCGGCTGGGTCGCCCGCCGTCCCCACCCGCAGGACCGGCGCAGCGTGCTCGTGGAGCTCACCGACGAGGGCTTCGACGTGGTGCTCTCGACCTATCTGCTCTTCGCGGAGGACATCGGCGCCGCGCTGGAGAAGGCCGACCCGCGACTGCTCGCGGACCCCCGGTGGCGGCGGGCGGTGGGGAGCCTGGTCGAGGCGATCGCGGCGAGCCTGCGCCGGCGTGCCGGCGACGCGCTGGGGGTGGAGGCCGCGCTGGCGCAGCACCTGCCCCGCGGGGACGTCGCGCCCCCGGACGACGACCCGTCCTCCTGAGCCCGGGGGGCCACCGGCCGCCCGCGCCAGGGCGGGCCCGGTGATCAACCGGACTGGCGGGACGGCCGGTGGCGGCCTCCGCGGGTACCCGGGGGGTGAGTGTCCACGGCGACCGCTGACGAAGCGTAGGCGGCACCGCCGGGCCGAGGTGCCCGCCGTCCGGCCTCGGTGCTCCTGATGATGCGAGCGTCGTATCACCGCTCCGGCGCGTCGAGGGTCGGGGTCCCGTTGCCCCCGTCCGCCTGCTCGGCGTCGTGCGCCTCGGCGAGCGCGTCCTCGATGCCGCGCCGGTCGCCGCTGCGCTCCCGCAGCGCGGCGGCCATCCGCTCCAGCAGGTCGGTGACCGCCTCACGGAGCTCGGGCTCCGCGCGCAGGCGCGGGTCGGCCTGGTCGAGGGCGGCGTCGATGTCGATCGCGAACATCGTGTACATCTCCTCGATCGCGGAGCGTCCGAGGTCGGTGAGCTCGACGAGCACGCTGCGCCGGTCGTACGGGTTGGGGGTGCGGCGGACCAGCTGGGCACCGGCGAGCCGATCGAGCAGCGCGGTGGTGCTCGCGGCGGTGAGCCCCACGCGCGCGGCGATCAGCGAAGGGGTCTGTGGCCCGTTGTGCAGCAGGTGGCCCAGCACCGCCGACTCGCTGATCCCGATGCGCAGCCCGGCGGCCATCGTCTGGCGGTAGTGGTCCGACGCGACGATGAGCTCGCGGACCTGGCGGGCGAGTCGTTCCACGTCCACCTCCTCGTGAACCCCTCCGCAGCCTCGCCCGCGCCCACCCGACGGGCCAGGGCCCAACGACCCGGGTCCCTCGCGACCCGGACGGGCCGTTCCGGGGGCGGACCGACGTGGTCGACGGGACCGGCGACCCGGCCGATCTCGGACCCTCGCCCCTGCTCGCGCACCCCGGACCCGCCGCACGCTGTCCCAACACGCGGCGACGTTGGGAGGCGTGAGGACGATGGTGCGATCCAGACCACGACAGGGGTCGGCTGCCGACCGGGCGTACTCGGTCCTCGTGCCGCGCCCGAGCAGCCTGCGCCGGTCGTCGGACCGCTGGGAGACCGCGGCGGGCTGGACCGCGCTCGCGGTCCTGCTGCTGCTCGTGCCGGTCGTGCTGGCGCTCGGGAGCGCCCGCGCGCAGCAGGTCCGGGACGACGCCGCCCACATCCGCGCGACCTCCCACCAGGTGCAGGCCACGGTGACCGCCCTGTCGGAACGGAGCGTCGGCGAGGGATCGGGCGTCAGCCAGGTCGTCACGGTGGGCTGGACCGAGCCCGACGGCTCGACCCACTCCGCGCAGCGCGTCGTCTACGACGACCCGCCGGCGGTCGGCTCGCCCCACCCGATGTGGGTGGACCGGTCCTCGCAGCCGACCGCGCCGCCCTCGACCGAGCAGGACGCGGTCCTGCAGGGCTGGGTGGCCGACGTCGGGGCGTTCACCGCCACGCTGGTCGCCCTCCTTGCGGGCCTCGCGCTGGTCCGGTGGACCCTCGACCGGCGGCGGCTGCGCGGGTGGGACGAGGACTGGCTGGCGTTCCGGCGCCGCCGCGACCGCGGCGCCGCGGGCTGAGACGCGGGGAGGACGACATGGACACGCACGGTGCGTGTGCACCCGGGCCGCCCGAGCAACCTCCACTACCCAACTGGGGACCCTCCAGCTGCGGGCCGGTGTCGCTGCGCTCGAGGGCCCCTACCGGCGGGCGAAGGTGCTGATCCTCAACCGCGAGCAGGCGACCGCGCTGACCGGTGGCGACCACGCCGACGTCGTCGGCCTGCTCGGGCGCCTGCACGCCCTGGGCCCGTCCTGCGTCGTGATCACCGACGGGCCCCGCCGGTGCCTACGCCTCCGCCGACGGGGTGCGGCTGTGGATGCCCGGCCGCCTCGGGCGGCGCGGCGGCGACGGCGGTGGGTGGCTGAGACACCGGCCGGTCAGGGCCGGGGGGCCACGACGAGGCCGGTGTCGCCCAGGCCGGAGATCGACCACCCCGCCTCGTCGACGGCGATCTCGACGACCTGCCCGCCGATCCGCAGCCCGCGCGCGAGGAAGGGGAGGTGCGCCTCGGGCAGCGCCGGCCCGCAGCGCACCGTCCCGCCGGGCACGTCGGGATCCAGGCGCAGCAGGGAGCGCACCAGCGAGAGCGGCGCCGCGGCCGCCCACGCCTGCGGGGAGCAGGACGTCGGGTAGGGGACGGGGGAGGCGAACTCGTCCCGGCCGAAGCCGCAGAACAGCTCCGGGAGCCGGTGCCCGAAGACGGCGGCGGCCTCGAGCAGGGCCCCGGCCGCGCGCCGGGCCTCGGCGACGAACCCGTAGCGCGCGAGGCCGGCCACGCACAGCGCGGTGTCGTGGGGCCACACCGAGCCGTTGTGGTAGCTCATCGGGTCGTAGGCGCCCATCGTCGTGGCGAGCGTCCGGATCCCCCACCCGGAGAACATCGCGGGCGAGAGCAGGTGGTCGGCGACCGCCCGCGCGTGGTCGGACTCGACGATGCCTGCCCACAGGCAGTGGCCCATGTTCGAGGCCAGCCCGTCGACCGGCCGTTCGTCGGCGTCCAGGGCGAGCGCGAGGCAGCGCCGCTCGGGCAGCCAGAAGCGCTCGCGGAACGCCCGGCGCAGCGCGTAGGCCCGGTCCCGGTGCTCCCGTGCGGTCGCACCGTCGCCGAGGGCGTCGGCCAGCCGGGCCCGGGCGCAGTTGGCGGCGTACCCGTACGCCTGGACCTCGGCGAGCGCGATGGGCGGCTTCGCGGGGGT
The DNA here is from genome assembly GCF_036497585.1 of Actinomycetospora sp. Classification (GTDB taxonomy): domain Bacteria; phylum Actinomycetota; class Actinomycetes; order Mycobacteriales; family Pseudonocardiaceae; genus Actinomycetospora. The sequence goes on from NZ_DASXJD010000255.1 coordinate 5,218, forward strand.
GCCGTCGGCGAAGCACACCGCATCCTCGGAGTCCTTCCAGCCCTGGTGCAGGAGCCCCTCGGGCGAGCTGCGCCGGTACTCGACGAAGCCGTCGCCGTCGGGGTCGCCGTCCCCGGCGATCCAGGCCAGGGCCCGGTCGGCGTGGGGCAGGAGGGCCTCGACGTCGGGCGTGATGCCGGTCCAGCGCGCGAGCTCCCCGAGCACCACGACGAACAGCGCCGTCGCGTCGGCGGTGCCGTAGTAGTCGCCGCCGCCCCCCGGGGCCAGCGGGCTGGGGGGACCGAAGCGGATCTCGTGCGGGATCCGGCCCGGCTGTTCCTCGCTGACGGGGTCGACTCGCCGCCCCTGGTGGTCGGCCAGCGTGCGCAGCGTGCCGACGGCGAGGCCAGGGTCCAGCGGCAGGAGCATGAGCGCGGTCAGCAGCGAGTCCCGCCCGAACAGGGCCATGTACCAGGGCGCCCCGGCGGCGAGGACGGCCCGCTCGGGGTGGGCCGGGTCGAAGATGCGCAGCGCGCCAAGGTCCTCGACCCCCCGCGTCAGCGTCGCGGCGAGGTCGCGGTCGGCGGTCTCGACGCGGGGCGCCCCGCGCTCGCGCGCCCGCAGCGCCCGGGCCGGGATGCTGTGCTCCTCCCCGACCCCGCGGGCGTGGGCCGGGACGAGCCGCCGGCCGTCGACGACGGCCCGGACGGTCACGCCGGCGGACCACTCGCCCCGGGCCGGGACCTCCACCTGCCACTCGAGGACGCCAGGCCGTGCGGTGGGCGCCCCCTCGCCGCACACCTCCACGGCGTGCTCGCGGCCGTGGCGGACGCCGTCGGCGACCAGCACGCCGTCGCCCGGGACCGTCACCGCCTCGCCCCCGCCCCGGTCGTGGCCGGCCTTGACCGCGAACACGTCGGCGAAGTCGACACCGACCTCGAGGGTCACGGTGCACCGCCGGAGCCGCCCGGTGTCGTTGCGCAGCCGCAGTTCCTCGCGCATGCCCTCGCCGACCACGCGCCGGCGGACCAGCAGCACCGCCGACGCCCCCGGATCGTGGTCGGTTGGCGGGACGTGGACGAGGACGGTGGCCTCGAACGGCTCCTCGGTGGCCGCGTGCACCGGCTGGCCGGGGTGCCCGTCGACGAGCACCGCCCACCGGGAGACCATCCGGATGTCGCGGACGAACAGCCCGTGGGCCCGGTCGGCCAGCACGTCCCCGGAGCCGTCGCTGACGCAGAAGGTCGACCCGTCGAGCAGCGTCAGGGTGTCGCGGTCGATCGGGCCCACCGGGTCATGCTCCCCGCAGGACCCCGGCCGGTGTGGTGGCCAGCAGCGAGCGGTAGAGCTCCTCGTGGTCGGCGGCCATGCGGTCCGCGCCGAAGCGTCGTTGCGCTGCCGCCCGGCAGGCCCGGCGGTCGAGGTGATCGAGGCGGCGGACCGCCCGGGCCATCTCGCGCTCGTCGCGGCAGACGAACCCGGTGCGGCCGTGCTCCACGATCTCGGGGGCGGCGCCCTCGGCGAAGGTGAGCACCGGGGTGCCGCAGGCGAGCGCCTCCGCCATGACCAGCCCGAACGGTTCGCGCCACCGGATGGGGTTGAGCAGGGCCGCGGCGCCGGCGAGGGTCTCGACGCGCTCGGGCAGGGGCATCTCGCGGGGCGGCGCGTCGTCGGGGCCGAGCATCGGGAGCACCTGGTCGTGTTCGTAGGCGCATTCCTCGCCGGTGCGCGCCTTGGCCGCGATCCGCAGCGGGCGGCCGGCCTCGTGGGCGACGCGGACGGCGCGGTGGGCGCCCTTGTCCGGCGACATCCGGCCGACGAACACGAGGTGGTCCCGGTGGGTCGGGACGGGCCGGTAGCGCTCGAGGTCGATCCCGTGGGGGATGACCGCGGTGATCGGCACGTCGCGCGCGGAGCGGGCGTGGTCGGCCGAGATCGCGACCAGGGCCGCGTGGCGGGCGGTCTCGGCGGCGACGTAGCGCGCGGTCGGGGTGAAGGCGTGGTGGATCGTGGTGACGACCGGGGTGTGTCGCCCGAAGCGTCGTGCGGTGAGCGGGCCGAGCACGGTGTGGTCGTGGACGAGGTCGACGTCGGCGAGCGCCTCGTAGGCGGCGCTGACGTGCGCCAGCTCGGGCAGGGAGCTGTTCATCGGTGCGACGGGCTCGTCGAAGAGGTGCTCGCGGGCCACCGGGCACGTCGAGGTGCCGACGGTGAACAGCCGCACGTCGACCCCGCGCGCGCTCAGGGCACGGGCCAGCACGTCGACCACCGCCTCGGTGCCGCCGTAGGCGGTCGGCGGGACCGGCACCCAGGGCGGCGCGATGAGACCGACGCGCACGGCGGTCAGTCCCGGGGGTCGGGCGCCGGCGGGACCGCGCGGACCCGGCCCAGTTCGAGGTGCCAGTGGCGGCGACAGCCGGCGCAGGCGAAGTCCACCCCGGTGCCGGTGGAGACCGGGTGCAGCGGTGCCCCGCCGCAGGCCGGGCACGCGCCGGGCGGCCCCAGCGCCGAGGGCAGGTCCAGGGTCGCGGAGTAGGTCGTCACCCCGACAGTGCATCCGCTCGACCCGGGGCCGCCGCAGGGCCGAAAGGCCCTCCGGTGGTCCCGTCGTCGGCGGAGGCCGGGCGCACGCGCGGGCGGCCGACGATCCGGGCCACGAGGCCGGCGAGGACCGGTCCGGCCCCGGCGAGCACCCAGGCGAGGGCGGTGGGGGGCTCGTCCCGAGCAGCTCCTGCAGCGGCGGGAGGACGACCGCGGAGGCGGCCCCGGTGGCCTCGACCCGCAGCTCCCCTCCGCGGACAGGACGGTCGCGTCGGCGGCGAGGACGTCGCCGGCGCCGACGACGAGCACGTCGCCCACGACGACCTCGCGGGCCGGGACCGTCACCGGCCGCCCGTCGCGGCGCACCCGGGCGCGGGCCGCGCCGAGGCGGTGCAGCGCCGCCACGGCGTGGTCGGCGCGCACCTCCTGCACCACCCCGACCGCGGTGTTGCCCACGATCACGAGCAGGACGACGGCCGCGTCGGTGTGGTCGCCGATCGCGATCGTCACCGCGGCCACCGCGAGCAGCACGAGCACCAGCGGGTCCCGGAGCTGGGTGAGCACCCGGGCGAGCGGGCCACGCCGGGGCGGTCGGGGGAGCTCGTTGGGTCCGTCGTCGGCGAGGCGCCGCGCGGCCTCGGCCGTGTCCAGCCCGACCTCGGTACCGGTCGTCACGGGACATCTCCGTCGGTGGGCACGAGCAGGACCGGGACGTCGGCCTCGGCCACGGTGCGCCGCACGAGGGCCGCGCGGCCGGGGTCCAGGCACTGCGACCAGCCCAGCAGGACCACGTCCGCCGCCTCCTCGTGGGCGACCTCGAGGACCCGGTCGGGCGCGTCGCCGGTGCGCAGCTCGAGACGGGTGCCGGGGCGGTCGCACCAGCGCGCCCGGAACTCGTGCCTCCACGCCCGCTCGGCGTGGGCCGGGTGGTCCCAGAAGCGGGGCACGGCGCGGGCGTCGAAGACGTGCAGCACGACCAGCTCGCCGCCCAGGAACGCCTCCGCCGCGGCGAGCGACGCGGCGGCGGCCGGGCTGCCGTCCAGCGGGGCCAGCACCCGGTCCAGGCGGGCCGCGACCCGCACCACCGCGGCCGGCACGAGCAGCACCGGCTTGCCCGCCTCGGCCACCAGCGCCCACCCGACGTCGTCGGCGCGGCTGACCACGGTGAGGACGCCAGGCCGGTCGAGCTCGCGGGCCAGGGCGTGGCCGTCCGCTGTGGCGGCGGGACGCAGCTCGGCGCCCACCGTCGCCGCCGCGGCCCGGGCGACGGCGAGCACCGCGGCGTCGTCGGGCGCGCGGACCAGGACCTTGCCGGCCGGCCCCCCGGTGCTCATGCCCGCCTCCCGGAGACCGCGGGGCCGAGGTGCCCCGCCCCGACCACCCGCACCGCCGCGCGGTCGCCGAGGCGGACCCGCAGCGGGCGGTCGGTGCGCACGACGACGCCGGCCGGGTCGACCTCGATCCGCACCGCCGCCCCGAGCAGGCGGAAGCGGGCCTCGAGCCGGGGCCACGCCGCGGGCAGACGGGGGTCGAGGACCAGCGTCCCCCGCTCGACGCGTACCCCGAGGAAGCCCTGCACGACGGCCTGGACGCTCGCCCCGGCCGCCGCGAGGTGCAGCCCTTCCGCGGTGGTGTCGGTGAGGTCGTCGAGGTCGAGCGCGAGCCCGGTGTGCAGCAGGGCGAGGGCCTCCTCGGTGCGCCCGGCGCGGGCGAGGACCGCCGCGGAGATGCCCGGGGAGAGCGAGGACCCGTGGGCGGTCCGCGGGGCGTAGTGCTCGACGTCCGGCACCAGCGACGCCGGCCCGGCCTCCCCGGGCACCAGGTGGTGCAGCATCAGCACGTCCGGCTGCTTGATCAGCTGGGAGGCCCCGACCCGGGCCCGGCCCAGCAGGAGGTCGGCCGCGACCGGCGGCTCGGCGACCTCGCGGGCGAGCAGCGGGCGCCGGGCGTCGTAGCCGGCGAACTGCTCGTGGCGCCCGGAGGGCGTCAGCCCGTCGACGAGCCGGCCGGCCAGCGAACGCCAGGCGGTCGGCTCGGGCGAGCCGGGGTCGAGGCGCTCGAGGAGGTCCGCGGCCGCGCGCAGGTTCCAGCGCGCCATGCCGTTGGTGAAGGCGTCGTCGTCGACGTCCTCGTGGTACTCGTCGGGGCCGATCACGTGGTCGAGGTGGGCGGCACCGGCGTCGTCGACGGTGCACCGCGAGCGCCAGTACCGGGCCGTGTCGAGCAGGAGCGGGCGGGCCGGGCCCGCGAGGAACGCCGGCTGGTGCACCCACGCGGCGTAGTGCGCGGCGGCCCAGGCCACGTCGGCGGTGATGTGCTCCTCGAGGGCGCCGGTGCGCACCCGCAACGTCCGCCCCCGCAGCCGGGCGCGGTGCGGCGTCACCTCCTCGCCGTCCTGCGCCGACTCCCAGGGGAAGCGGGCGCCGTCGTGCCCGGCGGCGCGGGCGCGGCGCCGGGCGGCGGGCAGCCGGGCGATCCGGTAGCGGACCACGGCCCGCGCCGCTCCGGGCGCGACCGCGACGAGGGCGGGCAGGACGAACACGTCGGCGTCCCAGAAGACGTGCCCCCGGTACCCGGGCCCGGTGGCGCCGCGGGCGCCGACGGCGAGCTCGGCGTCGGGCGGGACCGGCGCGAGCCCCCACAGCGTGAACAGGGCGAAGCGCAGGCCCCGCTGCGCCTCGGGGTCGTCGGGGACGCGGAGGTCGACGTCGTCCCAGCGCGCCGCCCACGTCCGCCGCGACTCCGCGAGCAGCGCGTCGAACCCGGCCGCCTCGGCCCGGGACAGCCTGTCGAGGGCGTCGCGGAGCCGGGGCGCCGGTCCGCCCACGGCGTAGCACCCCACGCGCTCGACGGTGCGCACCCCGCGGTCGCGGCCCACCCGCTGCCCCACGGCGACCGCGACGGCGGAGCCCGCGCCGGAGGGCGTGGTCGCCCAGCGGCGGCGCGGCGGGCCGCCCCGCGGGCTGCCGTGCTCCGCGGCGGCGGGGACCCGTCCCGGCCGGAGGCGCCCGGCGGCGGCCTCGGCGCGCAGCGCCACGACCCCCGGGCGGGCCGGGGAGGCCACCCGGAGGCTGCGGAAGGTCCCGGGGCCGGGGGAGCCCTCCTCGCGCAGCAGCACGCCGGTGCGCAGGTCGAGGGTGCGCACCGTGGCACCTGGGGCGGGGTCGAGGCGCAGGTCGGCCCACCGCGGGAGCGGGCGCAGGGCCTGGGCGGCGCCCCGCCCGCGGTAGACCCCGGCGGCGAGGACCGGCGCGATCGCGGGGTCGCGGTCCTCCTCGGCGACGCCCCGGCTGGCGAGCCCGCCGGCCGCGACGGTCGTCAGCGTCTCCACCACGCGCCGCCGCTCCGGGGGCGGGTCGGGTTCGCGCAGCGTCCACGCGGGATCGGGGTCGAGGGCCGGCACGCGACGACGGCAACGGCGGCCGAGCTGCTCGGACAGCAGCGCCGCCACCGCGCCCGGCCCCGGGAACCGGGCGGTCCCGGCGGGCAGCGGGCCGTGCCGGTCGCCGGCTGCGACCACCACGCAGCGCCGGGTGCCCTCGCTGAGCAGCGCCCGGTCGCCGCGGCGCGAGAGCACCACCAGGACCAGGCCCGCCCCGATCCCGCGCGCGGACGCGTCGGCGAGGACCGCGTCGAGGACGGGCACGCGGGCCGCGACGGCCAGCGCGCGGGGGCCGTCGGCGGTGAGCTCCCGCGCCCACCCGCCGTCGGGACCCCGCAGCTGGACCCGCCCGGGACCGGTGGGCCGGGGGCAGGCGGCGAGGACCGGGTCGTCCGGATTGCCGGCGAGCAGCACGACGTCCAGCCGGGCGGGGGAGAGCGCCGCGACCAGGCGCCGGGTCCGGGCGGGGTCGAGGACCTCCCGGGCCCGGACGACGACCAGGTCCACGGTCCGGTCGAGCCGGGCCGGCGGGTCAGCCATCGACGTCGAGCAGCAGCGCGAGCACGTCGCGCATCGACACGATCCCGGCGATCTCGTCGTCCTCGCGGACCAGCTCCTCGATCACGAGCTCCTCGGCGAGCTCGCGCACGGAGGCGTCGGCCGCCACGGTGGCGAGCGTCCGCGCGGAGACCTGCCCGACGGGCACGGACGCGTTCGGGAGGACCTCGGCCGGCATGACGTCCTCCTCGCGGATCCGGTGGCGCCGTGCGACGGTGCCGGACGACGACGCTGCCCGACGGGCACGGCTCCGCGGGAGGGGCGGCGGACCCCCGTACCGGGGACCTCGGTCACCGTGTCGGCCGCGGGCGATCCGGCGCGACGATCACGAGGGACCTTCGGCCCTGGCGTCCGCCCCCTCCGTTGACCGACGATGCCGACCGCGGATAACGCATCCGCGCAGGGACCACGACTGGGGGCGACCATCCGGCAGACGACACGCGAGCGGCGGGGCGCCGACGCGGGGGCGCCGGCGCTGCGGGCTGATCGGCTGTTGC
>NZ_DASXJD010000256.1:0-2585 GCF_036497585.1 Actinomycetospora sp.
GGTGGCCCGGCGCGGACGGCGTACCCCGGCCGAGCGGCGCGCGCTCGCGCTGGACCTGCTTCGGGACGCGGCCTTCGACGCGCTGCTCACCGGCGCATCGACGTTCGACGAGCTGCCCGACGTGATGGCCCGACTGTCCGATGGCCGGCTCCGCGCGCTCTGCCACACGCTGACCTACGACGAAGGGTTGGACCGATGTTCAGTGTCACCGTCCGCGACCATGTGATGATCGCGCACAGCCTCCGCGGCGAAGTGTTCGGTCCCGCGCAGCGCCTGCACGGTGCGACGTATGTCGTGGACGCGACCTTCTCCCGGGCCGAGCTCGACTCCGACGACATCGTGGTGGATATCGGCTGGGCCACCGAGGCGCTGCGTGGCGTCCTGGCGGACCTCAACTATCGCAACCTCGACGAGGTGCCGGAGCTGGCGGGGCGCAACACAACCACCGAGGTCCTCGCGAGGCTGATCGCGGACCGGCTCGCCAGCCGTGTCGAGGGCGGCGGGCTCGGGGACTCCGCGAGTGGGCTGGCCCGGATCGCGGTGACCCTGCGCGAGTCGCACATCGCGTGGGCGAGCTACGAAAGGTCGCTGTGAAAAATGTCGTTGTGAACGAGGTGCACGTCGTGGTCCCCGACGGGGTCGACGACCCGCGGCGGCCGAGCGGCGGCAACGTGTACGACCGTCGGGCCTGTCGCGGGCTTGCCGCGCTCGGCTGGTCGGTTCGCGAGCACACCGTGTCCGGCCGGTGGCCCCGGCCCGACGCGCCGGGGCGCGCGGCGGTTGCTGCGGCGCTGGCCCAAATGCCTTCTGGCTCACTGGTTCTCGTCGACGGCCTGGTCGCGTCGGTGGTGCCGGAGCTGCTGGAGCCGGAAGCCGGCCGGCTGCGCCTCGTCGTCCTCTTGCACATGCCGCGGGACGAGCCGCGCGAGGTCGTGGCGCTGTCGGCGGCGTCCGCGATCGTGGTCACGAGCCAGTGGACCCGGCGGTGGCTGAGCGACCACTACGCGCTGCGCGGGAATCGCGTGTACGTCGTGCCGCCCGGCGTCGATGCAGCCGAAGTTGCGGCGGGTACCCCGTCTGGCGGGCGGCTGCTCTGCGTCGGAGGCGTCACCCCGCTCAAGGGCCATGACCTCCTGCTCGACGCATTGGCCACGGTCGACGACCCCGTCTGGCGATGCGTCTGCGTCGGCGCGCTGGACCTCGACCTGGAGTTCGTCGCACGGCTGCGACTGCTGGCCGAGGACAGGGGGCTCGGCGATCGGGTGTGCTTCACCGGCCCGCTCGCGGACGACGAGCTCGACCGTGTGTACGCAGAGGCGGACGCCCTGGTGCTGGCCTCGCGCGCGGAGACTTACGGCATGGTCGTCACCGAGGCGCTTGCCCGCGGGCTTCCGGTCATCGCCGCGGAGGTCGGTGGCGTACCTGAGGCCCTAGGCCAGGCAGCCGACGGCAGCCGGCCCGGCCTGCTGGTCCCGCCCGGCGACCCGCAGACTCTCGGGCAGACGTTGCGTTGCTGGCTCGGTGACCCCCGGGAGCGCGAGCGGCTCCGCGCGGCGGCCCGGTCGCGGCGACAGAGACTCTCGGACTGGGCGCAGACCTCGCGCGAGCTGTCGGCCGTGCTGTCCGAAGTCGCCGGGTGACCGGATGAACCAGCAGCCAGTGACCCCCGTATGACTGACGAGGGATACAACGAGGAGATCGGAGGCACCGCCATCAGCCGAAGCATCTGGACCTGGGCCCGCCTGGCGGGCGGCGCCGCGATCCTCGCCGTCCTGGTCTGGCGGGTTGGCGCCGGCCCATTCGTGGACGGGCTCAGACTGACGACTGCCTGGGCGCTCGCCGCCGCGATGGCGATCACGTCGCTGACCACGTTGTGCTGTGCGTGGCGGTGGAGCCTTGTCGCGGGCGGACTTGGCGTCGATGTACCTCTGCGGACGGCGGTGGGTGCCTACTACCGGTCCCAGTTACTCAACTCCACGCTTCCTGGCGGGGTGATGGGCGACGTGCACCGGGGCGTGCTCCACGGGCGTGCCGTCGGCGATCTGGGGCGGGGGCTGCGGTCGGTCGCGTGGGAGCGTGCGTCGGGGCAGGCCGTGCAGGCGTTGCTGACGGTGGCCGTCCTGCTCCTTCTGCCCCCGCCCGCAGGCTCGCTTCGTGTCGTGGTCGCCTGGGTGGTCGCGGTCGTCGCCGGCGTCGCGCTGGTCGTCGTACTCCTGCGCCTGAACCCAGGGCGCCTTCAGACCCGGATCGCGCGCGCCGTCACCAGCGACCTCCGCGGCTCGGTCCTCTCGAGGCGGGTCTGGCCGGGCATCGTGCTCGCCTCCACCGTCGCCGTGATGGGCCACGTCGCGGTGTTCGTGATCGCGGTGCGGGTGACCGGGATGGAGCTGCCGGTGGGTCGGCTGCTCCCACTTGCACTGGTCGTGCTGCTGGCCTCGGCTGTACCGGCGAACATCGCCGGCTGGGGCCCGCGCGAGGGTGCGGCCGCGTGGGCGTTCGGCGCGGTCGGGCTGAGCGCTGCTGAGGGCGTCACCGTTGCGGTGGTGTACGGCGTGCTCGCGCTCGTCGCCACCCTGCCCGGTGCC
>NZ_DASXJD010000257.1:0-14427 GCF_036497585.1 Actinomycetospora sp.
GCTCGACGACGACAACGGCTCCCGCGCCCACTGGCGCCCGCAGGGCTACTGGACCCCGGGCACGCAGGTGGCGGTCGTCGTCCACCAGCTCGGGGTGGACGACGGCGGCGGCATCTGGGGCGCGGGCGACGTCACCAGCCACTTCACGATCGGCCGGGCGCAGATCGTCAAGGCCGACGTCAACAGCCACGAGATGCTCGTGGTCCGCGACGGGAAGACGGTCATGGACTTCCCGGCCAGCTACGGCCTCGGCTCCGACCCGAACCGGAACACCACCAACGGCGTCCACGTCGTCATGAGCAAGGCGCAGACGGTGCTGATGTCGAACCCGAAGTACGGCTACAACAACGTCCCGGAGCACTGGGCCGTGCGGATCGAGAACAACGGCGAGTTCATCCACGCCAACCCGCTCACCGACGGCGTGCAGGGCTCGGAGAACGTCACGCACGGCTGCGTGAACCTCTCCACCGAGAACGCCCAGCAGTACTTCGACTCCGCGATCTTCGGTGACCCGGTCGAGGTCACCAACAGCCCGGTCCCGCTCTCGCTGGCCGACGGCGACATCGCCGACTGGACCGTGCCGTGGAACCAGTGGGTCACGATGTCGGCCCTGTCCTCGTAGCGGCGGGCGGAGTGATCGTCGTGCTCCGGGCCAGGACGGCCGTCGCCACGATCATGACCGCGATCAGGATCCCGATGAGGACCAGGACCGGGCCGCCCGCCCGGATGCTCTCGCCGAGCACGAGCACGCCCAGCACCGACGCGACGACCGGCTCGCCGACCGTCACGGCCGGCAGCGACGCCGAGAGCGGCCCGGCCCCGAACGCGATCTGCTGCAGGAAGGTGCCACCCGCGACGGCGACGACGAGCACCCAGGTCTCCCAGCCGGTCAGCAGCGGCACGAGACCGGTGGTGAGCAGCGAGACCACGGACTTCGTGAGCACGCCCACGAGGCCGTAGCAGATGCCGGCCGCGGCCGCGAGCAGCGCCGCCCGTCGTGGTCCGCGCCGCCCCCCGGCCCCGACCACACAGGCCGCGGTGACCATCAACAGGACCACCCCCACGGGCAGCCAGTCCACGAACGGTCGGCGGTCCACGCCCGCCGTCGGCTCGCCGACCACGACGAAGAGGGCGAGCGCCACGACGAGCGCGCCCGAGCACCATCGCTGCGTCGTCGTGATCGGACGGCCCGAGTGGCGGGCCTCGAGCGGGAGGGCGAACAGCAGGGTGGACACCAGCAGCGGCTGCACGAGCAGCACGGAGCCGAGCCCCAGCGCCGCCGCCTGGACCACGTAGGCGGCGGTGTCGCCGACGGTGCCGAGCCACCACCGTCGGGACCGGACGAGCCGTGCGACGAGCCGGCCGCCGCGGGCCGCCTCGTCGGGCACCTCGGCGGCCGCTCTGCGCTGCGCCACCGAGGCGGCCGCGAAGAGCAGGGCGGCGAGGAGCGCGAGCACGGCAGCGAGGACGTCCAAGGGCGTGAGGCTAGGGGGCCCTGTCTGAGATGCGCGTGTACGGGCCGACCGGGTGGCTCACGACCACCGTCTCCTCATCCCCTGCTCATCTCCCCGACCCCACGATGTACCGACGAGGGGGAGGGCCGGTCGGTGACGGAGGCGGGGGCGCGGTGGTGGTGACCCGTCCGGACCCGGCGGCCCGCCCGGCACCGCCCCCGCCGTCGTCGGGACCTCCGGCCCGCACCCACCTGCGCCGCCTGCGGCGGGTGCTGACCGCGACGCTGTCGGCCCTCGTCCTGCTGGCGTGCGGTGCCGGGTGGGTGAGCCTGCACGGAGCGAACGGTGCGGACGTCGTCTCGGCGTCGGCGGCGGCGGACGGGGCGCAGAACGTCCTGCTGGTCGGGCTCGACACCCGCACCGACGCACACGGGAACCCGCTGCCGGCCGACCAGCTGGCGGCCCTGCACGCGGGCAGCGGCTCCGACGGGGGCGACAACACCGACACCGTGGTCGTGGTCCACATCCCCGCCGGGGGCGGCGCGGCGACAGCGTTCTCCATCCCGCGGGACTCCTACGTCCAGCTGGCGGGCGACTTCGGCGACCACAAGATCAACACCGCGTACACCTACGGGGAGAACACCGCGCGTCCCCAGCTCTCCGCCCAGGGCCTGACGGGACCCGCGCTGCAGGTCGCCGCCGCCGACGCCGGCGCACGGGAGGCGATCGGCACCGTGCAGCTCCTGACCGGACTGACCATCACCCACTACGCGGCGATCAACCTCGCCGCGTTCGACGCGATCAGCAACGCCGTCGGCGGCGTGCAGGTCTGCCTCGCCGCTGCCACCCAGGACGACTTCTCCGGCGCCGACTTCCCAGCCGGCGTGCAGACGATCGGCGGGGCGGCCGCGCTGGCCTTCGTCCGGCAGCGCCACGGCCTGCCGAACGGCGATCTCGACCGCATCCGACGCCAGCAGGTGTTCATGGCGGCGATGAGCGACAAGCTGCTCTCCGCGGGCACGCTGACCGACCCGGCGGCGCTGGGCGGGATCCTGCAGGCGGTCCAGGATGACGTCGTCCTCGACCAGGGCTGGGATCTGCTCTCGTTCGCCGAGGAAATGCACGGGCTCTCGGCGGGGGCGATCACCTTCCGCACCGTGCCCACCGGCTCGACGGACCTGCAGACCCCGGAGGACGGCACTGCGGTGGCGATCGATCCGACGCAGGTCGAGGCGTTCGTCCAGAACACGATCGACCCGGCCCCGCCGCCCACGACCACCGCCCCACCGCCACCCCCGCAAGCGCCCGTGCACCCCGACGGCTCGGTGGACAGCGTCGAGGTGCTCAACGGCTCCGGGCAGGGCGGCGCCGCGGCCACTGCCCTGGACGCCCTCACCGCGGTCGGGTTCTCCCCGGCCGACACCGGCGACGCCGACGCCCGGCCGAGCACCACGATCGCCTACGCCCCCTCGGACCAGGTGGATGCCGTGGCCGCCCGGGCGGTGCTCGGCCCCGGCACCGTCCTGGGCCCGGACGCCCAGCTCTCCCCCGGGCAGCTGCACATCACGCTCGGGACCGACCACGCCGGGGTGGCCGGCTTCTCCGGGGCGGGCGCGGGGCCGGGCTCGCCTCCCCCGGCCCCGCCTCCGCCGCCGATCAGCGCGGCGACGCTCCCGTGCATCGATTAGGTGCCCTCCGGGCTCGTGAACACCAATCCGCCCTATGACACGGATTACTGCTCACGAGCGCGGAGCGCACCCAGGTGCTCGAACACCTCGCCGACCACCTCGTGCAGCGCCGTCAGGTCGCGCGACCCGCCGTCGGACCAGCGCTGCACCGCCACGCGCACCCCGGCCATCACCACCGCGGCCACCAGCGCCGGGTACAGCCCGACGGGACGTTCCGCGCCGTCGTCGTCGAGCCCCGCGTCGGGGACCTCCTCCCCCACGCGCTCGGCGATCGCCACCGCCAGCGCCTGCTCGGTCGCCGCGTACGCCGCGAGCTGGTGGGGCAGCAGCGCCGTGCTGCGGCGCATCATCTGCAGGGCCTCGCGCCGCTCGCCGCTGACGAGGTCGTCGACGAAGGCGTGCACCGCCGCCTGCAGTGCGGTCAGCGGGCTCTCCGCCGCGGGACGGGCGGTGAGCTCGTCGACGAGCATCTCCCCGCGGGCCGCGTCCCCCGCGACCACGGCCTCCTCCTTGCTGGAGAAGTAGTTGAAGAAGGTACGCAGGGAGACGTCGGCGGCGTCGGCGATCTGCTCGACGGTGACGTTCTCGACGCCGTGCTCGAGCGAGAGCCGGACCGCGGCCCGACTCAGGGCGGCGCGGGTGGCCTGCTTCTTGCGCTCCCGCCGGCCGACCGTCACCGGCGCAGTGTCCTCCGCGTGGTGTCGGGGGACGGTCACGGTGCTCATCGGGTCACCGCGGGCAGGATCTCGGTGGTGGCGTCGAGGACCGTGGTGTCGGTGATCGCGCGGTGCCGGCCGGTGGGGGCGTCACCGGCCAGGGCGACGTCGCGCCGCTGCGGGCCGGTCGCCCCGCCGAGCAGCTCGACGTGCGGGGTGCCCCGCCACTGCGCGGCGAGCAGGTGCGGCACGCCGTCACCGTCGACGGCGATCCGGTAGCGGCCCTCGTCGTCGGCGACGCTGCGGGCGAGCTGGTGCCCGCCCCGGTCGATGAGGGTGAGCACCGCACCGGGCGCGGGACGGCCCTGGACGCGCACCGTGCCGTCGAGCGCGGCGCCCTCGAGCGGGCGCTCCGGGACGCGGCCCGGCTCCGCGGCGACATGCAGTGGTCGCCGTCCCGGCCGGGTCGGAACCGGACTCGACGTCGATCGTCTGGCGCAGCGGGACCTCCCGCAGGAAGAGGATCGCGAGCAGCGCGACGAGCGCCAGCGGGGTCGCGACCAGGAACATCAGGGCCACGGAGTCGCCGTAGGCGTTCTCGACGATGCCGCGGATGGCCGCGGGCAGCGTGGCCAGGTTCGGGATCTGGCCGCCCGACGACGACGTGGCCGAGGCCGGGATGCCGGCCGCGGTGAGCCCGGAGGTGATGGCCGCGGAGACGTGGCTGGAGAGCAGGGCGCCGAGGGCCGCGACACCGGCCGCACCGCCGAGGGAGCGGAAGAACGCGACGGTCGAGCTGGCCGCGCCCATGTCGCGCAGGGCGACCTGGTTCTGGACGGCGAGCACGAGGTTCTGCTGGGTGGACCCCACGCCGATCCCGACCATCGCCATGGCGACGGCGAGCTCCCAGTAGGAGGTGTTCGCGCTCATGACCAGGCCCTGGAGCAGCAGCCCGGCGACGAGCAGCACCCCGCCGCCGACCAGGTACGGCTTCCACCGCCCGTACCGCGAGATCAGCTGGCCGACGACGGTGGACGCGAGGAACAGTCCGGCGATCATGGGCAGGGTCAGCAGGCCGGCCTCGGTGGCGCTGGCGCCGCGGGCGAGCTGGAAGAACTGGCTCAGGAAGACCGAGGAGCCGAACATCGCGACGCCGACGAAGAGGGCGGCGACGGTCGCGAGGGCGACGGTGCGGTTGCGGAAGAGCGCCAGCGGGACGATCGGCTCCTTCGCGCGGGACTCGACCACGACGGCCAGGACGAGCGCGACGACGCCGGCGGCGAGCCAGGCCAGCGATCCCCAGGAGATCCAGGCGAAGTTCTTCCCGCCGAGCGAGGTCCAGATCAGCAGCGCCGAGACACCGCCGGCGACGAGCAGCGCGCCGAGGTAGTCGATGTGCACCTCGCGCTTGATCGTGGGCACCGTCAGGGTCCGCTGCAGGACGACGAGGGCGATCACCGCGATCGGGACGGTGACGTAGAAGCACCAGCGCCAGCCGATGGTGTCGACGATGACCCCGCCGATCAGCGGGCCGCCGACGGTCGCGACGGCCATGATCGCGCCGAGGTAGCCGGAGTACCGACCGCGCTCCCGCGGCGGGATGATCGCCGCGATCACGACCTGGGCCAGGGCGGTCAGACCGCCCATGCCCAGGCCCTGCACGACGCGGAAGCCGATGAGCTCCGGCGTCGACGTCGAGAGCCCGGCCAGCATCGTCCCGACGATGAAGACGGTGATCGCGAGCTGGACGAGCAGCTTCTTCGAGAAGAGGTCGGCGAGCTTGCCCCAGATCGGGGTGGAGGCCGTCATGGCCAGCAGGGACGCGGTGACGACCCAGGTGTACTGGGCCTGGGTGCCGCCCAGCTCGCCGAGGATGCGCGGCAGGGCGTTGGACACGATCGTCGAGGACAGGATCGCGACGAACAGGGCCATCAGCAGGCCCGAGAGCGGCACGAGCACGGCGCTCTTGGCGGTGGGTGCGGGCGCGGTCATGGGAGTCCGGCTTTCACGAGGTGGTGAGCGATACGGGCTCGCGGGGGTCTCCCCGCCGCGGCTCCACCCACGCTACTCGTTCATGCACGGCGTGCAAGTTTGCGTGATGTGCTCTCATGCACAACGCGCAAGGCGCTGACACGGCGTGGAGCAGGGCGCTCAGCGTGTGGCCGGTGTAGTCGATCCGGAGGTCGGCCGTGGCGAGCGCAGCGCGGACCCCGCCGAGTGCCCGGTCCGGGTCGGCCATCCAGTACGTGTCCTCGCGGCGCACCAGCAGGCGGTCGAGGAACCCCATCGCGGCGCGGTGCGAGTCGGCGTAGCGCCGCGCCCGGGGGCGGTCGCCGAGGTCCTCGGCCAGCCGCCAGGCCGCGCCGACCCCCTCGGCGACGAACCCGGTGAGCACGGTGGGGGCGCGCGAGCCGAGGTCGACGAGGTAGCTCCCGTCGGCGCGGAACTGCCGCTCGACCATCCAGTCGGCGAGCTCGCCCCGCGCCCTACTCTGCGACAGAGAACTCCAGACGGGACTTGCGAGAACCTCTAGATCGAGCTATAACTATCCCCGTCAGTCACCACGAGGTAGCAGTACGGTGATGGAAGGAGACCTGTCGTGCTGCTGAACTACGACCCCTTCGACGCGTTCCGTTCGCTCGACCGCCTCACCGGCTCGCACGGCCAGCCGGGCACCGGGATGCCGATGGACCTCTACAGCACCGGGGAGCACGTCGTCGCCACCTTCGACGTGCCGGGGGTGGACCCGGGCTCGATCGACATCTCGGTCGAGGGCAACACCGTGACCGTCAGCGCCGAGCGCACCGCCCCCGGCGACGTCGGGGAGTGGATGATCGCCGAGCGCCCCCGCGGGCACTACAGCCGCCGGCTGACGATGGGTCGCGATCTCGACCTGGACAAGCTGCACGCCTCGTACGTCGACGGGGTGCTGTCGCTGACGATCCCGGTCGCCGAGAAGGCCAAGCCGCGCCGGGTCGCCGTCGAGCACGCCCGCGCCCCGCGCACGATCGAGACCGGCGCCGAGCACGAGACCGCGGGCGCCGCGGACTGACTTCCCATCCGGATACAGCAGTACGAGGAGGTGGTGTCCCCGTCCCCGTGACGACGATGACCGGGGCCGCGCCCTCACGGGCCGGCTCGTGCTGAACCACTCTGGAGGACCGAGCGGGGCGGGTCGTGAGGACCCGCCCCGTTCGGCGTGCCCGCAGCACGGCCCCCGGGACGAGCAGGAGGACCATGGCGCTGGACCACCTCGACGACCGTGACCACCCGACCTACGGCATGGGCCAGGCCGCCGAGCTGCTCGACGTCCCGCAAGCGTTCCTGCGCAGCCTCGACGCCGCCGGCCTGATCACCCCGGCCCGCTCCGAGGGCGGCCACCGGCGCTACTCGCGCAACCAGCTCGACCGCGTCGCCGCCCTCCGCGCCCTCGCCGACGAGGGCCACACCCTGGCCAGCGCCGACGAGATCCTCGACCTGCGCGCCGATCTCGACTCCGAGCGGGCCCGCCACGCCGAGGCCGTCGACGAACGCGACGAGGCCCGACGCGAGCGCGACTCCGCGCTCGAGGAACGCGACTCCGCCCGCCGCGAGCGCGACGATGCCCGCGACGCCCTGCCCGACGACGGGGGCTGACGCCCGCTCCGATCAGGTGCCGGCGTCGAGCCGCGCGGCGATGTCGCGCAGGTGGTGCCGGCCCTCGTGGGCGGCCTGCCGGGCGAGCCAGAGCGCGCTGCGCCGCTCGCCGGGGTACCGGTGCACCACGCGACCCCACCCGTCCTCGTCGACCCGGTCCAGCTCGGCGAGGAACCCGCCGACGTGCGCAGCGAGCTGGTCGACCGCCGGGCCGAGGTCGGCATGGGCGTAGTCGAAGCGGCGGGCCCGGAGGTCGTTGAACATCGGCTCGAGGGGCGGGTCGTCCTCGGTGCGGGCGCGATGGAGCCGGATGGTGAAGACGGCGTAGACGTCGCGCAGGTGGCAGAGGTACTCCGCCGCGGACCACGAGCCGTCCGCGCCCACGACGCGCCACGCCCCGTCGTCGTGGGCGTCGAGCAGGTCGCGCGCCTGCCGCGGGACGTCGACGACGACCGCGCGGACGTCGTCGACGGTCGTCGCGGCGAAGTCCATCGGGCAGTCGGCGCAGACGTGGTCCTCCGCCGCGAGCGGCGGGACGGAGGGCGGGTGCAGCGGGCTCAGCGGAACGACCCGTCGCCGGTGTCCACGCCACCCTTCGGCACCGACGCCACCTGGGAGGCGACGACGACGGGCGCGACGTAGCCGGGGGAGGCGTAGCGCCAGCAGTTCGCGGCGGCGTCCCAGTACCGGCCGACGTAGCGGTGCCCGTCGCCGTGGGAGCCGTAGCCCGGGGGCAGGGTCGGCGGGAAGGTGATCGTGTAGGTGCCATTGGACCCGTTGGCGGTGCTCGACGTCGACGACGTGCTGGACGTGCTCGAGGTGGAGGACGTGCTCGACGTGGACGAGGTGCTCGAGGTCGAGGACGTGCTGCTCGTGGACGACGTGCTCGAGTCGGCGGCGCCCACCGCGTCCGAGAGCACCTGCGGGATCGGCGGCGCCGGCGTCTCCGTGCGGACCTGGGCGGCCGCGACACCCGAGGCCACCAGACCGGTGAGCAGCACTCCGGCCACCACGGCTCCGACCCTCTTCACGGCTGCGCGCCGTCCTCGCTCCATTGCACACCTACGTCCTCGTGAGGCTTGACCGTCCGTGCTCTGTCGCGGATGTCGCGGTCGCTGTTAGCAACGACCCTCCGCCATCGGCGGTACTGGCTGCCTCCGACCGGCGTCGGGGGAGGAGCCCATGAGGCGGCGGCTCCGCGCCTACCTATCCGATGCGACGCTCCACCCCAGCCCCGCTCCGCCGAGCGAACCAGACAAATCGACGGGCCGCTGTCGGACCCCGTCAGTACCCTCGCGGCCGTCCCACCGCTCGAGTGCCGGGAGCACGCATGGACGTGGCGATCGAGGTCG
The DNA here is from genome assembly GCF_036497585.1 of Actinomycetospora sp. Taxonomy (GTDB): domain Bacteria; phylum Actinomycetota; class Actinomycetes; order Mycobacteriales; family Pseudonocardiaceae; genus Actinomycetospora. The sequence goes on from NZ_DASXJD010000257.1 coordinate 8,787, forward strand.
CCGGACTGGTCAAGCGCTACGGCGATCTCACCGCCCTTGACGGGGTCGATCTCCGGGTCCCGCGTGGCACCGTGCTCGGCCTGCTGGGGCCCAACGGTGCGGGCAAGACGACGATCGTCCGCATCCTCACCACGCTGCTCCGGCCCGACGCGGGGCGCGCGAGCATCGACGGCGTCGATGTCCTGGCGAAACCGCGGGAGGTGCGGAAACGTCTGGGGCTCTCCGGTCAGTACGCGGCGGTCGACGAGTACCTCACGGGCTTCGAGAACCTCGACATGATCGGGCGGCTCTACCACCTGGGCCGGAAGCGCAGCCGCGAGAGGGCCCGCGAGCTCCTCGCGCAGTTCAGCCTCACCGAGGCAGCCGACCGGCCGACCCGGACCTACTCCGGCGGCATGCGTCGGCGGCTCGACCTCGCCGGCGCCCTCGTCGCCGCTCCCCCGGTGCTCTTCCTCGATGAGCCCACCACCGGCCTCGATCCGCGCAGCCGCACCGAGATGTGGGGCGTCATCCAGCGGCTCGTCGCCGACGGCACCACGCTGCTGCTCACCACCCAGTACCTCGAGGAGGCCGACGTGCTCGCCGACGACATCGTCGTCATCGACCGCGGCCGCGCCATCGCCCGCGGCACCTCCGACCAGCTCAAGGCCCAGATCGGCGGCGAGCGCCTCGAGCTGACCGTGAGCGACGCCGGGCGGCTCGGCGAGGCCCTGGAGCTCGTGACCCCGCTGGGCGTCGCGCCCCCGGTCGCCGACGAGCACCGCCGGTCCCTGACGATGCCCGTGACCGGCGGGGTCAAGGCGCTCCGCCAGGCGCTCGACCACCTCGAGGCCGCGGGGCTCGACGTCGATGACGCCGGGGTGCGCCGCCCGACCCTCGACGACGTCTTCCTCACCCTCACCGGCAGCACCGCCGGTGACGACGAGGAGGCGGGCGCGGCGTGATCACCGTCGACGTCGTCGGCGACGCGGCCGTCGTCGCCAAGCGCAACCTCATCAAGATCAAGCGGGTGCCCGACCTGCTGGTCTTCACCACACTCTCGCCGATCATGTTCGTGCTGCTGTTCGCGTACGTCTTCGGCGGCGCGATCGACCCGAGCGGCGGCGGCGCGGCCTACCGCGAGTTCCTCATCGCCGGGATCTTCGCCCAGACCGTGGTGTTCGGGGCGACCAACACCGGTGCCGGGCTCGCGGACGACGTCAAGAAGGGCATCGTCGACCGGTTCCGCTCGCTGCCGATGGCGCCGTCGGCGGTCCTCACCGGACGGACGCTGTCCGACGTCGTCAACAACGTGATCGTCCTGGTCGTCATGTCGATCACCGGGCTGATCGTCGGCTGGCGCATCCACACCGGGCCGCTCGAGGCGCTGTGGGGCTTCGTCCTGCTGCTGATCTTCGCCTACGCGATCTCGTGGATCATGGCCTGGCTCGGCCTGCTCATCCCGAGCCCCGAGGTGATCAACAACGCCTCGTTCATCGTGATCTTCCCGCTGACGTTCGTGGCGAACACGTTCGTCCCGCTCGACACGCTGCCCGGCCCGCTGCGGGTGTTCGCCGAGTGGAACCCGGTCTCGTCGGTCACCCAGGCCGCGCGCGAGCTGTTCGGCAACCCGGCCCCGAACCCGTCCGCGGCGACCTCGACCGCCTGGTCCCTCGAGCACGCCCAGCTCTACACGCTGATCTGGGCGGTGCTCGTGGTGGCGGTGTTCGCCCCGCTCGCGGCGGCCCAGTACCGCCGGGCGGCCAGCCGGTGAGCCCGGATCAGACCTTGGCTGCGTAGACGATCGTCTGGCCGAGGTAGTTGTGGGCGCTGCGGTCGAGCGTGCCGCGGCAGGTGATGAGCCGGAGTTGCGGGTCCTTGGTGTCGGAGTACACCGCGGCCGTCGGGAACTCGGCCTTGGGCACCGTCTCCGTCCTCGTCACCGCGAAGGTCACCGGACCCGACGGCGCCGTGACGGTGATCTTGTCGCCGGTCGCGAGGGTGTGGAAGTCGGCGCCGAAGCCCGGCTTGCCGTTGGCGTTGATGTGCGCGAGCACGACGGCGGGTCCGACCTGCCCGGGCATCGGGCCCTTGGTGTAGACGCCGGCCTGCATCGGGTCGGCCAGCGGCGGGACCTGGATCGACTTGTCCGCGTTGAGTCCCAGCCCGACGAGCGGCGACGACTCGTTCAGCTTCGGGATCGTGAGCGTGTAGCCGGAGACCGGGCCGGCGTTGCTCTGCTGACCCGTGGCGAGGGAGTCGGCGGCGCCGCCGGTGTCGGAGCCGCACGCGGTGGCGAGGAGCGTGAGCAGGGCCGCGATGACGACGGCGGCCGCGAGGCGAAGACGGCTCATCTCAATTCCCCCCGGTCTGGGCCGAGCCCTCGGGCACCTCGGTGACCTGGTCCCCGGACGTCGTGGCCTCGGTGCCGTCGTCACCTGCGGTGGTCACCGCCGTGTCGGGGTTGTCCCCGTCGTCGGAGAGGGACTCGCAGGCGACGCCGTTGTGGTTCTCGTCGAGCCGATCGGCGTTGTTGCTCGCCGAGCCCCCGATCGACTCGAAGTACTGCTGGGCTTCCTTCTGCGTGGCGAAGTCGCCGCAGTCCCGGTCACCCGGGGGCCGGCCGGGTCGATCGGGCGGGTTGTGGGAGCTGTCGCCGCCGGGCCCCTTCCCCGGGGGCCTGCCGTACCCGGGCGGAGGCGGTGGGGTCGAGCGGGTCGACGACGACGGCGTGGTCGGCGAACTGGTCGGAGTGGTGGTGGTGGTGCTGGTGGTCGTCGGCGGGGTCGTCGTCGTGCCGCCGGGCGGTGGTGGATCCGTGGCCTGCGCGGAGGCCGGGCCGGCGACGAGCAGGACGCTCGCAGCAACGGCGACGATCAGTGGACGCACGCGTGATGCCGAGATCACGTGGCAGCTCCCCCCGGAACAGCGAGGTCGACCGACCTCTCATCACGGGAGAATGTCACATCGGTCACGGAACCGTCACAGCGGATCTGAGGGTCGATTCCGTGCCGCCACTGGTGCCAACGCACAGTGAGAGTCTCACGCCGATCTTAGGCTTCTCAGGTGGCCGCGGTTGCGCCTGATCTTCGACGCTCTCACCCTCGGTGACCCAGGGCGCGACCGAGGAGGCGGACGATGGCGGACCAGGCGAAGTTGATGAGGCAGCTCGGTGAGGTGTGGGAGACCGGCCGCGTCGACGAGGTCGACGACCTCCTCCCCGAGGACGTCACCTATCACCTGGCCGGGTTCCCCGACATGGACCGGGCCGGCCTGAAGCAGTTCATGGCCGGCTTCCACCGGTCGTTCCCCGACTTCTCCGTCACCGTCGAGGAGGACCTCGTCGACGGCGAGCGCAGCGCGCACCGGTGGCACTGCTCGGCGACGTTCTCCGGAGAAGGCGGGCTCCTGCCCGGTCAGCCGACGGGTCAACGGACCCAGGCGACCGGCACGCACGTGTTCCACATCCGGGACGGCCGTCCGGCCGAGATCTGGCACTTCGGCGACTGGTTGGGCTGGCTACAGGGCGCCGGCGTCATCCCTCCGCTCGGCTGAGCGATCGGGTGCCGGACGACCGTCGCCGTGGGGACGCGAACCACCCGTGATGCCGCGGCAACCCGGGTAGCCCCGCTCCATGACCCAGCTCCCCGACACCGAGCGCACCCCCCGCGTGACCCTCACCGAGGGCGGGCCGATCCTCGTCGAGGGACCGGTCGAGCTCGAGACCCCCGACGGCGAGATCGTCCGCTCCGAGCGGCCCGTCGTCGCGGTGTGCGCGTGCCGGCGCAGCAAGCGCTACCCGTTCTGCGACACGAGCCACCGCCGCAAGGTCCGTCAGACGGCCTACGCCACGCGCAACAACGACGACGACCCGGCGTCCCACGACCGCACCAGGTGATCCGCGAGCCGGTCCTCGAGCAGGGTGGAGGCCTGGATGCCGAACACGATGTCCGCGGCCAGCTCCGGCTCCCGCGCCACCAGATCGGCCAGCAGCCCGCGGCGGACGAGCTGCTCGTGCACCGCGTCGGCCTCGACGTGCTCGGCGTAGAACGCGGTCGCCGCCTCGGGCAGCCCGAGACGCTGCATCGCCTTGACCAGCCGCGCCGACCCCGGTGACGAGGTCACCTCGACCAACGCGAACTGCCCCACCGACGCTCCCCGCCACCGCCGGTGCAGCCCGAACAGCGACATGACGTTCACCGTCGCCAGCGTGATCGCGGGAGCCAGTTCGAGGTAGGCGTGGTACGAGGAGTCCAGCCCCAGCTCGTCCATCATCGAGGCGAAGATCGTCGCGTGGACCCGGTCGCCGCGGCCGGCCCCGAACTCGTCGTGCTCCACCGTCACCAGCGACGCCTTCGCCTGACCGTCGAGCCGCGGGATCACCCACGCCTGCGGGTCGGCCTCCTTGAGGTGGTAGATCGACCGCAGGACGATGTACTCGCGCAGCTCCCACAGCTCGCCGTCCTGGGCCATCCGCCACGACGGCCCGGTGCCCTCCACCGGCTCGACCAGCAGCGCGTCGATGGCACCCTGGACGTCGTCGCCACCCTCGACCTCCGCCTGCAGCGCGGCGAGGAACGGCTGCTCCAACGAACGGCGCAGCGCCAGCAGGTCGGGGTCCCACTCCAGCTCCGGGTCGACCCCGGGGAAACCGCGGTAGTGCAGCTCGTAGCAGAGGTAGAGGGCGAGCTGCAGGTCGTCGCCGTAGGGGTCGATCCCCGACGACGGGTGCGGCAGGTCGCTCGCCGCGCGCTCGCCGGCGAACACCTCGAGGACGGCGCCCGAGACGGGGCCGCGGGCATGCGGCAGGGCCGCAGCGTCACGCCGCTCGGGCGGGTGGACGTCGAGCACGATCTCTCCTCGGCCTTGGGGACTCCCCACGGCTCCGGGACCGCGGTGACAACGCGGTTACCCGACCGGCCCCGACGAGACCCGAGTGCCTCGTCACGGCCGGAGCAGCGCGTGGGTGCCGCAACCTGCGGGTAACACGACCCGGAGATCGTCCCCACGGTTGAGGCTCCAGCTGCTCGAAGGGGACCCCCGGCACCCAGGTGTGCCCGTCGCCCCCTCTCGTGGTTCCTGAAGCGAGGAGCACCGCTGTGACCATCGAACGTCTGCCTGCGCCCGCGCCCCTCACCACCGAGCCTGCCGTCGCCAACGGCCGCCGTCCACACCTGCCGGTGCTGTGCGGCCCCGGCGTCTACCCGGCCCAGCGCGACACCTGGCTGCTCGCCGACGTCCTCCGCCAGGAATTGCTGGACTCCCCGCCGCACCGCGTCCTCGAACTGTGCTCCGGCGCCGGGGCGCTCGCGCTGGTCGCGGCCGGGTTCCCGGGGTCCGACGTCACCGCCGTCGACTGCTCCCGCAAGGCCCTGGCCTGCACCTGGATCAACGCGCGGCGCAACCGACGACGGGTGCGGGTGCGGCACGGCGACCTGACCGCACCCGTCGTCGGGAACTCCTACGACCTCGTCGTCGCGAACCCGCCGTACGTCCCGGCCGACGACGACGCGCTGCCCACGCGCGGCGTCATGCGGGCGTTCGACGGCGGGCTGGACGGGCGGGTCGTACTCGACCGGGTCTGCGAGGAGGCCCCGGCCGTGCTCGCACCCGGCGGCCGGCTACTGATGGTGCACTCGGCGATCAACGGGGTGGAGACGAC
>NZ_DASXJD010000258.1:0-13424 GCF_036497585.1 Actinomycetospora sp.
TCCCGATGCGTTGCCTGTTCTCGTAACATCCGGACACAGGGGCCTCCCCGAATCGATGGTGTTCAGCAACCCGAGGATCACCCGGGAGCCGCGAGGAGCGGGAGGCCCCGCCCCATTCATCGCATCATCCGCAGCCCTCTCCCTCGATCGGCTCGCAGAGGAGGATATGGCGGGCTTCCGCAAGCCGGATCGTAATCCGGTCGAGCGAGTCCCCACCGGGTCCTGGCGGATGTCACCTGGTTTCTTGCGCCCGCTTGGGTCTTCAACCCACTGTCTGAGCTGAGCGCTCGGCTGCAGCACCCGCAGCACGCCAGTGAGCGGCGACGCGAGGCTCGCACAGCAGCACCGAGGAGCAAGGACTGGCACGGGTGTGGCACGACCCAGAGCTAGAGCATGCCCCGGACGCCGGGGCGCAGGCCGTTGACCTGCTCAAACGTTGTGGAGCGGGCGACGGGAATCGAACCCGCGTAGCCAGTTTGGAAGACTGGGGCTCTACCATTGAGCTACGCCCGCGCGGCCCATTCCTGGGCCGTGCCTACCGTATCCGATGCCGCGTCGACGGCGTCGCGGCGGGCTTTCTCCGGGTCCCCTGCTCCATCCGTGCGCCGCTCTGTCACGGTCCAGCCGGTTACTGGATCGTTCAGTAGACGCTCTGTCACGGTTTAGCCCTCGACCACGACCTCGTGACCGGGTACACACCCTGCATCGCCGCTGGTCGCGGGTTCCCTCGGGGACTCGATCTGTGACCCCCACCTGGTACTTCACGGTAGGGCCGCCGAGCCGACGACGATGAGTCTCGGGGATCAGCAGCCGCCGGAAGGGAGCCCAGGATGGACACGGAGCGCGACACGATCATCGACACGGACGAGGACCACATCATCCGCGGTCTGGACTGACGCGTCAGGACGCGTGCGGACGACGTCGTCCGCACGCCCGTCGACATCCTCTGATCTCCGCCGGGGCGGGCGCCCTACACTCGTCGGCAACGGGGTGTAGCGCAGCTTGGTAGCGCACTCGCTTTGGGAGCGAGGGGCCGTGGGTTCGAATCCCGCCACCCCGACACTGATCGACCTGCCGGATGCTGCGTGGGGAGGTGCAGGGGGAGGACGCCCCCGCACTGCACCAACGGGGGCTCACGGCGCCTCCTCCGGGGTCTCGTCGTCCTCCCAGTCGATGAGGTCGACGTCCTCGCGCATTGGTCGAGGTTGGTGTGGGCGTAGATGGCGAGGGTGATCTCCGCGTCCGCGTGCCGAGCGGTGGCCTGCACGACGTGCGGAGCCACCTCTGGCGCTAGCAGCACGCTCACGACGGTGTGGCGCAGGTCGTGCAGCCGCAGCGTCGGGAAGCGCTCGACGCCTTGCCGGCATCACCGGCGGTGTCCCAGCGGCTCTGGATCAGCGCTTCGAGACGGTCCGATCTTGCGATCCGCACCTTATGTCTTGTGCTGGTCGATCAGCGCGGCTTGCATGCTGTCGTGGCCCATGCGCGTCATCGGGTCGCACTGGGAAGCCCCCGATATGCTGCGAAAGTGCTCTGCCTGCGCGCGGGCCGAGGCACCGACGTTGACCATGTTCGGGTCGGTGCGGGTGATCTCGCGGCGTAGGCTGTTCTTCTCGACATCGTCTGCGTCGGCCTGGTGCTCGTCGACGTCCCAACCGTGGGCTTCGGCGTCCTTGCGGATCATGCGGCGGGTGTCGAGCTTCTCGAGGCGGTTGCGCCACTGGCGGCGCTGATCTAGCACCCCTCGGCGGGCTCGCTCGTCGCGGTTGAGCCCGAGCCGGTCTCGCGCGTTGTGGCGGATGGTGATGGTGAGCATGAATGCCGAGCCCCGGGCCGCGTGGACCGCGTCGAGCAGGGTGGCCAGTTCCTCGGCCCGCTTCGCGGCGACCCTGGCGGCGCACTCCGGGCAGGCCCACATCGAGCCGCAGGTCACCCAGGCCCTCGAACCCGGCCCGCCGCACCTCCGGGGTGTTGCTCACGACCAGAGCGGCCCGAGTCTCCGGGTCGCATCGAGCCGCAGCGACGAACCCGTCCGATCCGAGTCAACGGCTGAAGCTGGGCCCGACGCTTCCAGCGGGCACGATGAGCACTCCTAGCTCTCGCGCGTAGCTCTGCCGGTCCGCCCCCTTCCGCACTCCTGCCTTCGGCCCGTGCAGCGGGCGCTCCCCGGCCGCCGTGCCGCACGGGGCTTACAGCGACCACCCAGACCAGGGCGACGGTGCCGGATGCGGACGACCTTCGGCGCCAGGCGCTCCGCCCCGGACCGGGCACCGGCCTCGGGAGAGCCGGACGAGCTCGGGTGCGGGTCTTCGGTGGGGTGGTGGTCGGGGAGGGGGCTCTCCCTCGACGGCTTTGGTGAGCGGCGGAGCCCGCCGAGGATGACGAGTCCATCCTGACCGCATGTACCGATTGGACCTTACGCGCGTGGGTCTGGTAACTCAGAGAAATCTCGTGCCGCCTCTTCGCAGCGACGATAGTAGTATCGGGTGATAATTAGGTCTCGTTGATCTCCCTGGCCATCACGATGAGTAGTGCTAACCGGTGTTGATTGGAGTGTCCGATGCCCATGATCGTGATTGCGATGCCTATTCCGCCTGACAAGTACGCCGACTGGCGCAACGCTCTCGACGAGTTCGCCGGTCCGCGGAGGGAGGAGTACACGGCTGCCCGGATGCGCCAAGGCGTGACGCGCCAAGGTGTGTTCGTTCACCACACCCCGGCAGGCCCGATGGAGATCATGGTGATGGAGGCCGATGATCCCGGGCGGGCTCTGCAGCTCCTCGCCACGTCCGAAGAGTCGTTCGATGTGGAGTTCCGTGAGTACCTGATGAACATCTACGGCCTGGATCTGTCGCAGCCGCCTCCCGGCCCACTGCCCGAGCAGGTTCTCGACTGGAGTGCTCCCGCCCGCGTCTAACGGACCGGAACTATGACGAGACCAGCACAAGACCGAGCCGTGATGCTGCTCAGCGTGGTGACGACCGTCCCTGATCGGCCTCCCGGCGATCCGATCTTCGGCTGATCGGGTCGCGGCGAAGCGACGAACCGCGAGGTCAAGTCGGAGTAACGGGCCCACGAAGATCTGCGATGCGGTGAGTGCTCGATGTCCGCAGTGGGGCCCGAACGGTCCGAATCGAGGCCTGACGCGGCGACCCGCACCGTCCTCTCTGCCGCACGTGGCGGGCGGTGCGGGCCGGGCTTTCCTCGTTGTGGGAGCGAGGGGCCGCGGGGTCGAATCCCGCCGCCCCCGACCACGAACTGACGGCACGGGTCGAAAGCCCGGTGCTGCCGACCTGGAGGATGGCGCTCCGCAGCGCTGACTGCAGGGAGGCCGGCGCATCACCTCCCGAGAGCGACCGACGGTCCCGCCGCGGCCGGGCCGCGACCCGTCCGCCATCGGCTAGCTCGCCGTGATCATCGCTCGGGATACACTACGGCGAGGTCGAGCATCTGGCCGTCGGTTGGTCTTGTCGAAGCGCACCCGCCCCGCAGGGCGACGGGTGCGTTCGGGGTCGACACCCCTGGGCTGATCCTGAACGGAGCACCTGTGTCGGTCGATGCCGATCTCGTCGTGTCGCTGCGCCGTGCCGCCGGTGAGCTCATCGAGCAACGCAACCTCCGCGACCTCGACGCGACGTTGTCCCAGATCGTCGAGGCCGCCGTGGCGCTCGTCCCCGGGGCGGACGCCGGCGGCATCTCGATGACCGAGAAGGGTCGGGTGACCTCGCGCAACCCGAGCGCGCCCGGCGTCACCGAGCTCGACCGGCTGCAGAGCGAGCTGCACGAGGGGCCGTGCATCAGCGCCATGGAGGAGCCCGCCGAGGACGGCGTGGTCCAGGCCGACGACATCGCCGGCCCCGACGGCGACCGGTGGCCCCGGTTCGGCCCGCACGCCGTCGAGGCCGGCTACCGGTCCGTGCTCTCCACACAGTTGGCGTTCGCCGAGGGCGTCCGCGCCGCGCTCAACCTCTACGCCTCGGAGCCCCACGCCTTCGACGAGGACGCCCGGCGCACCGCGGCGCTCTTCGGCGTCCAGGCGGCGACCCTGCTCTACGGCAGCCGGGAGGTGGGGCAGCTCGAGACCGCGGTGCAGAGCCGCGACATCATCGGGCAGGCCAAGGGCATCCTCATCGAGCGCTACGGCGTCGACGACGCCGAGGCCTTCCAGATGCTGACGAGGGCCTCGCAGGACACCAACATGAAGCTGGCCCGGGTCGCGCAGTGGCTCCAGGGTGAGACGATCGAGAAGCACACGACGGACGCCCCACAGACCGGCGAGCAGCGGGTCTGAACGATCTTCGGGGGGAGGCGGTGCTCCGTGCGCGGCCCCCGGGTGAGAGCGCTGGCGCTCAAGCGCGCGCAGCACGTCCTCGAGCGCAGCGCTGCCGTGCTGGCGAGGAACGACCTCGTCCGGGACCGCGTCGAGCACTCCCGGTGGGAGTGGCGGCTGCGCCGGCTGCGGGCGGTGCAGGGACCCGTGAGCGCCGACCCGGCGACCGACGAGGTGCTCCGGCGGCTCCTCGGTCCCGAGGACGGCGGGTCGTCGTCCGCGTCCGACGGCTCACAGCAGGTGGCGCAGGGTCACCCGGGTGCCGCCGTCGTCGGTGTGGATGTCGGTGTCCGGCGAGCACGACATGATCAGCGCCAGGCCGCGCCCCCGGTAGCCGGGGTCGGCGACCGGTAGCCAGCGCCCGTCGTCGGCCACCGTCACGACCACGCTGCCCCGGCCGCCCTCGTCGTCGGGACGGCACTCCGCGGTGAGGGTGACGGTGCCAGGCCGACAGCCGGCCGCGAAGGCGTGGTCGACGGCGGTCGACCACACGGCCTGGTGACCCGATGCCCCGTGCCCCGGCCCCGCCGGGGCGACACCTCGAGGCGGTGGACCCTCGTGTCCGAGCCGAGCGACGAGCTGACCCGCGACGACCTGGACCACGACGGCCTGACCCACGACGAGCTGATGGCCTCCCTACGGGAGGCGGCGCGGCGGCTGACCGAGGACCGTGGCATCCGCGACCTCGACCTCACCCTGGACCGGCTGGTGCACTCCGCGGTCGTGACCATTCCGAAGGTCGAGGGCGGCGGGATCTCCCGGACCGACGGCGGCACCGTGAGCTCGGGCCACGCGACGAGCGACGAGATCCACGCGCTCGACCAGCTCCAGTCGCGGCTCGGCGAGGGTCCCTGTGTGACGGCGGCCGACGCGCCGCCCGCCTCGGGCGTCGTCCTCGCGCAGGACCTCGCCGGCGACGACGCCGCACGCTGGCCGCGGTTCGCACCGGCCGCGGCCGAGGCCGGCTACCGCGCCCTCATGTCGGTAGCCCTGTCGGTGCACGGCGCGACCCGCTCGGCGCTCAACCTCTACGCCCACGACCCCGGCGTCTTCGACCCGTCCGCCCAGCTCACGGCCGGCCTGTTCGGCCTGCAGGCCGCGATGCTGCTCCACGGCGCCGACCACGCCGCCCAGCTCGGCCACGCCTTGGAGACCCGGGACGTCATCGGGCAGGCCAAGGGCATCCTCATGGAGCGGTTCACCGTCGACGACGACGAGGCGTTCCGGCTGCTCGTGACCTCGTCGCAGGACACCAACATGAAGCTGGTCGAGGTGGCGCGCTGGCTCACCCGCGAGGCGATCGCCCGGCGGGCTCGCAGCGAGTCGCAGGTGCCGCCGGCGATCTCCTGAGCGGCGCCGTCGCCGAGCCGGCGGTCAGGTCGCACCCGCGGCGCGGCGGGCCTCGCGCTCGAGCCGCGCCCGGTGCCCGAGGAGCCGAGCCGCCTCGTTGCCACCCATGTTCGGGTTGTCCGGGCGCAGGCCCACGGCGCCGTCGGCGAGCTCGCGGCAGATGTCGGCGTGGCCTGCGTGCCGGTGGGTCTCCGTCGCGACGTGCACCAGGATCTGCCCCAACGTGACGTCGGCGCGCTCGTCGGGCCAGTGCGGGACGCGGCCGGGGGAGTCGAGGTCGAGCTCGTCGATCGTGGCGTCCGAGTGCTCGGCGGCCCGGGTGGCGAGGTCGAGGATGTCGGCGCGGGACTCCTCGGCGGTCGCCCACATGTCCGCGTCGGGCTCGGGGTGCGCCTCGAACCAGCCGGCCATCTCGGCGAAGGGGCGGCCGAAGACCTCGCCGAAGTAGTCCGACTCGATGATCGCGAGGTGTTTGACCAGCCCGAGCAGGTTGGTGCCGGTCGGCGTCATCGGGCGACGGACGTCGTACTCCCCGAGCCCGTCGAGCTTCCAGCGCACCACCTCGCGGCCCTGGCGCAGGTACCGGTGCAGGACGTCCTTCTGGCCCGGGGCGCTCACCCGGGCACCCTGTCACGTCCGGGCCCTGCGGGGGACGACGACGACGCGGCCACCCCGTCTACGGGTCCCCGCCGGTCGGGCGATGTGGCCGATGAGGCACGGTGGGGGTCGATGAACCGAGGAACCGGCACGACGGACGTGCCCCGGAAGGGAGCAGGACCCGCGATGAGCGAGGGACGGACCAGCGCCGCGGAGGCGGGCGTCGACGGCGAGGACCACGCCGCCGACACGCCGACCCCGACCGGGACGACCGGGGCGGCCGACGGCTCCGGGTCCGCCGGCAGCAATGGCCACGACGCCGACGAGGCGACCACCACCGGCACGACCACCACCGGAACGTCGAGCGACACGGCGAGCGGCGAGGCGTCGAGCAAGGACGAGGAGTCCGCCGACACGACGCCGGCCGCCGAGACGGTGCCCGCGGCGACGCTGCCCGACGACGAGGCGGAGACCACGTCGTCCACCGCCACGTCGACCGGCACCACGTCGACCGGCACCACGTCGACCGGCACCGCGACGACCGGCGACGGCGAGGAGGAGTGGGCCGACGCCGAGGACAAGGCCTACAAGAAGGAGATGCGCAAGGGCTTCGCCTTCGGCGCGGCCGGCGGCATCCTCGTCGGCGCCATCATCGCGCTGCTGCTCGGCGCGCTCGTGTGGCCCGGCTACCTGCTCGGCCCCGGCGACCCGCAGGACACCGCGAACCAGGTGACCCAGGCGCTCTCGTCCAAGGATGCCGCGCAGCTCGACGCGCTCTCCTGCAAGGGCGAGAACGGTCAGTCGGTCACGCAGCTCTCGCCGCAGGTTCTGCAGTACATCACCAAGGTCGCGCCCGCCGGCCCGACGACGACGCTCATCCAGACCGAGGCGCGCACCCCGGTCGACCTGACGCTGTCGGTCCAGGGCCAGACCCAGACGCTGCCCTCGGAGCTCGTCCTCGGCGAGACCAAGGGCGACTGGTGCCTCAAGGGCCTCGCCCAGCGCCAGCAGTAGCGGCGGCGCTGTCTAGCGCAGCCACCGACGGCGGGCGGGTGCCGGCCACTCCTCGGGGACCTCGCGGGCGATCTCGTCCAGCCAGATGGTCGACGAGGAGTCGGAGGGCGCCCGCCAGTCGCCGCGGGGCGAGAGCGAACCCCCCGCGGACACCTTCGGCCCGTTCGGCATCGCCGAGCGCTTGAACTGGGCGAACTGGAAGAAGCGCTGGACGAACACCTCGAGCCAGTGGCGGATCTCCGGCAGCTGGTAGGCCACGCGGTCGTGCTCGGGGAAGTTCGGCGGCCACGGGCCCTCATCGGCGTCGTGCCACGCGTGCCACGCGAGGAAGGCGATCTTCGACGGCCGCGCCCCGTGGCGCAGCACCTGGTACAGGCTGAAGTCCTGCAGGTTGTAGGGCCCGATCATCTCCTCGCTCGACTGCACCGGGGCGTCCTCGGTGGCGGGCACGAGCTCCGGGGTGATCTCGGTGTCGAGCACCGACTGCAGCACCTCGCCCACCGCCTCGTCGAACTGCTCCGAGGAGATCACCCAGCGGATCAGGTGCTGCACGAGCGTCTTCGGCACGCCGCCGTTGACGTTGTAGTGGCTCATCTGGTCGCCGACGCCGTACGTCGACCAGCCCAGCGCGATCTCCGAGAGGTCCCCGGTGCCGAGCACGATGCCGCCGCGCTGGTTCGCCGCGCGGAACAGGTGGTCGGTGCGCAGCCCGGCCTGGACGTTCTCGAAGGTGACGTCGTAGACCGGCTCGCCGTGGGAGAACGGGTGGTCGAGGTTGCGCAGCATGAGGCGCGCGGTCTCGGTGATGTCGATCTCGGTGAAGCTCGTCCCGAGCGCCTCGCACAGCCGCTGGGCGTTCCCCTTCGTGTGCTCGCCGGTGGCGAAGCCCGGCAGCGTGAACGCCAGGATGTCGCTGCGGGGACGCCCGGCCCGGTCGAGGGCGCGGGCGGCGACGACGAGCGCGTGGGTGGAGTCCAGCCCGCCGGAGACCCCGATGACGATCTTCGGCTGCTGCAGCGCCCGCATCCGCTGCTCGAGCCCGGCGACCTGGATGGAGTAGGCCTCGTAGCAGTCCTGCTCCAGGCGCGCCGGGTCGGCGGGCACGAACGGGAAGCGCTCCACCTCGCGGCGCAGGCCCAGATCTCCCGACGGCGGGTCGAGGCTGAAGGTCACCGTGCGCCAGTCTGAGAGACGGTGCTCGTGGTGGCGCCGGTTGTCATCGAACGTGCCCATCCGCAGCCGCTCGGCGCGCAGCAGATCCAGGTCGACGTCGGCGACGCTGTGCTGTTCGCCCGCGGGGAACCGCTGCGTCTCGGCGAGCAGCGCCCCGTTCTCGTGGATGCTCGTCTGGCCGTCCCAGGCGAGGTCGGTGGTCGACTCGCCCTCGCCCGCCGCGGCGTAGACGTAGGCGGCGGTGCAACGCGCCGAGGCCGAGCGGCACAGCAGCTGGCGGTCCTCGGCCCGGCCCACCGTGATCGGGCTGCCCGAGAGGTTCGCCAGCACCGTCGCGCCGGCGAGCGCCGCCTCCGCGCTCGGCGGCACCGGCACGAACATGTCCTCACAGATCTCGGCGTGCAGGACGAGGCCCGGCACGTCCTCGGCGGCGAAGAGCAGGTCGGGCCCGAACGGGACGTCGGCACCCAGCAGCCGCATCGTGCCGCCCTGGTCGTCGCCGGCCGCGGCCTGCCGGCGCTCGTAGAACTCGCGGTAGGTCGGCAGGTAGGACTTCGGCGCGACGCCGAGGATCCGGCCGCGGTGCACGACGACCGCGCAGTTGTACAGGCGGTGCCGGTGGCGCAGCGGGGCGCCGACGACGAGCACCGGGAGCAGGTCGGCCGAGGCGGCCACCACGTCCGCGAGCGCCGTCTGCACGGACTCGAGCAGGGTGTCCTGCATCAGCAGGTCCTCGATCGAGTAGCCCGAGAGCGTCAGCTCGGGGAAGACGACCAGGCCGACGGCCTCGTCGTGGCACTCGCGCGCGACGGCCAGCAGCGAGGCGGCGTTCGCCGGCGGATCGGCCAGCGTCGTGCGCAGCGTGGCCGCCGCGACACGGACGAAGCCGTGGCGGTAGGCGTTGGTGAAGTCGTTGGAGCTCCTGGCGGGCGAGCTCTTGGCAGGCGCGGCGGGCACGGCGGGTTCCCTCCGGTGATCACGGGCTGACCCGCAGTGTGCCCGGGGGCGACGCGGCCTACCCGTGTCGCTGCCACCCCGTCGTCGCGGTCGGGGCCCCGACTCCCCGCCCGGACGACCGGGTGACGCGGAGGTCGGCTCAGCGCCGACGCGCCGCCGTGCTCTTCGGGGCAGCACGGCGCCCGCGGCGGGTGCCGTACCCGGCCATCACGTCGAACACCCCGAGGAACCGCTCGAACGCGCGACCGGCCTTGCGTGCCATGCCCATGGAGATCTGCCCCTCTCGCGAACCGTCGTGCCGCTGGCGGCGCCCACCGTCCCAAACCACATCGGTGTGAGGTGATCTGGGGGTGGGTAGGGCTCGTCAGACCCAGGGCAGCCCGGCGCGGTGGGCCCAGTAGTCGCGCGGCGCCTCGGCGGGCCCGGCCAGGGCGGCGCGCTCGTCGTCGGTGAGCACGACGCTGGCCGCGTCGAGGTTGGAGCGCAGCTGCCCGGGGTCCGCGGCGCCGCAGAGCACGACGTCGGCCCACGGCTGGTCGAGGACCGCGGCCAGCGCGACGGCGTCGGGTCCGACCTGCCGGCGCGCGGCGGCCTCGCGCACGGCCGCCGGCGGCTCCACCACGAGCCGGCCGTTGGCGACCCCCTCCTTGACCAGCACGAGCACCCCGTCGTCGTGCGCGTCGCGCAGCACGTCCCCGACGGCGGGCTCGAGCAGGTTCCACGTCGACTGCACCGCGGTGAACAGGCGCGTCCCGCCGACGGCGAGGGCGAGCCCCCGGCGCACCGCCTCGCCCTGGTCGGCCCCGGAGGTCGAGAACCCGAGCCGGACGCCGTGCTCGGCGCCGGTCGCGGCGAGCGCCTCGAGCAGGGCCGGGTCGTCGAGGAGCGGGGAGTCGGTGGTCAGCGAGTGCACCTGGTAGAGGTCCGGGGGGCCGCCGAGGGCCTCGAGGGTCTCCGCCCACTGCGTGCGGAAGTGCGCGAGGGAATGCTCCTTGACCTCGTGGACCTCGGCGTGGGCGTCCCAGTCCGCGGTGTAGCGGTAGCCCCACTTGCTGGACACCGTCGCGTCCGCCCGGCGTCCGGGGTGCGCCGCGAACCAGGAGCCGAGGAACTCCTCCGCGCGCCCGTAGGAGCGGGCCGCGTCGAACCGGCGCACCCCCGCCTCCCACGCGGCGTCGAGCGTCTCGTGGGCGAGCGCGCGCAGGTCGTCGGGGGAGCGGTGCACCCCGTCGCGCCCGAGGTTGATGTAGGAGGGCCGCCCGAGCGCGGCCAGGCCGAGTCCGAGGCGGGTCACGGGTGCCGACCCTAGGTGGGACCGTGGCCTGTCCGCCCAGCTCAGGGCCGCTACGGCACGATGTCGGCCCGCACGTCTAGACTCGCCCGCGACGCCCGGGCGGGCGTGCCGACCTGCCGACGACACCGGCGGGATCCCCCTGGGGTCCCGGGTGTGGAGCAGCTGTCGGCCCCGCCGCCGGGCCGCGATGGCAGTCCCGCCCTGGAGGAGAACGAGCTGTGAAGTCCACCGTCGAGCACCTGTCTCCGACGCGCGTCCGTCTCGCGGTCGAGGTGCCGTTCGACGAGCTCAAGCCGACCTTCGACCAGGCGTACAAGAAGATCGCCCAGCAGGTCCGCATCCCCGGCTTCCGGCCGGGGAAGGCTCCCGCGCGCATCCTCGACCAGCGCCTCGGCCGCGGTGTCGTCCTCGAGGAGGTCGTCAACACCGCGGTCCCGGAGAAGTACGGCGAGGCCGTCGGCGAGGCCCAGGTGACCCCGCTGGGGCAGCCCGAGATCGAGGTGACCTCGATCGACGACGGCGACAAGATCGCCTTCACCGCCGAGGTCGACATCCGGCCCGAGATCCAGCTGCCGGACTACTCGTCGATCTCGGTGTCAGTCGACTCGGCCGAGGTCACCGACGAGGACGTGGACGACCAGCTGAAGGGCCTGCAGGCGCGCTTCGGCACGCTCACCGGTGTGCAGCGTCCCGCCGCGAAGGACGACTTCGTGGTGATCGACCTGTCGGCCACGGTCAACGGGGAGGCCGTCGAGGAGGCCCAGACCTCCGGGATGAGCCACCAGGTCGGCTCCGGCCAGCTCATCGAGGGCCTCGACGAGGCACTCGAGGGCATGTCGGCCGGCGAGACCAAGACCTTCACGACGACGCTCGTCGCGGGCGACCAGGCCGGCGAGGAGGCCGAGGTTACCGTCTCGGTGCAGACGGTCAAGGAGCGGCAGCTCCCCGAGGCCGACGACGAGTTCGCCCAGCTGGCCAGCGAGTTCGACACGCTCGACGAGCTGAAGGCCGACCTGCGCGAGCGCCACGGCCGAGTCAAGAAGATGGAGCAGGCGGGCCAAGCGCGCGACAAGGTGCTCGACGCGCTGCTCGAGGCCGCCGACATCCCGGTGCCCGAGTCCGTCGTCGCGCAGGAGGTCGAGGTGCGCGCCCACGAGGCGGTGCACGAGTTCGACCACGACGAGGCCCGCCTCACGCAGTACGTCGAGTCCCAGGGCCAGACCCGCGAGGAGTTCGACGCCGAGATCCGCACCAACGCCGAGCACGCCGTGAAGACGCAGCTGCTGCTGGACGAGGTCGCCGAGAAGGGCGAGGTCCAGGTCGACCAGCAGGAGCTGATGGAGCGCATCTTCATGCAGGCGCAGCGCTTCGGGATCAGCCCCGAGGAGTACATCCAGCAGGCGCAGCAGGCCAACCAGCTCGGCGCGATCTTCGCCGACGTGCGGCGCGGCAAGGCGCTCGCCTCGGTCGTCCAGGCGGCGACCATCACCGGCCCCGACGGCGCGGAGGTCGACCTCTCCGAGCTGTTCGGGTCCGCGACCCCGGAGGACGGGGAGGCCGCGGCCGAGGTCGCCGACGAGACCGCGACCGCCGCGTCGGGTGACGACGAGGCCGGTGACGACGGCGCGGATCCCGTCGTCACGACCGACCAGGAGGCCACCGCGAGCGCGTCCTCCGCGCCGCAGGCCTGAACCCGGCGCGCCCTCGCGGGATCCGGTGAGCCGTGAGCGAACACGGCCCGTGCAGGGACGTCGGGGCGCCCGGCGCTCGTTAGTGTCGGTGGCGACCGACGCGGGCACCGCGGGGCCCGGCGTCCGAACACCGACGTCAGCAACCCCATTCGAGGAAAGCAGGGACAGGTGAGTCAGCACCTCTCCGACCCGTCCGGGGCGGTCATGCGTTCCGCCGGCGGGTCGATGACGCTCAACGACTCGGTCTACGAGCGGCTCCTGCGGGAGCGCATCATTGTCCTCGGCCAGCAGGTCGACGACGGGATCGCCAACCAGATCTCCGCGCAGCTGCTCCTCCTGGCAGCAGAGGACGACAACTCCGACATCACGCTGTACATCAACTCGCCCGGCGGGTCGGTGTCCGCGGGCATGGCCATCTTCGACACGATGGAGCTGATCAAGCCCGACGTGTCCACCGTCGTCATGGGCCTCGCGGCCTCGATGGGGCAGTTCCTCGCCACCGCCGGGGCAGCCGGCAAGCGCTACGCGCTGCCGCACTCGCAGATCATGATGCACCAGCCCCTCGGTGGCCTGGGCGGCACGGAAACCGACATCACGATCCGCGCGGAGTCGATGCGCAAGCTCAAGCGCCAGCTCGCGGAGCTGATCGCCGAGCGCAGCGGCCAGACGGTCGAGAAGATCACCGAGGACTCCGACCGCGACCGCTGGTTCGACCCCCACGAGGCCGTCGAGTACGGCCTCATCGACCGCGTCATCAGCCGCGCTTCCGGTGTCGGCAGCAGCGGTAACGGCACGAGCGCCTGAGGAGACGCTGATGAGTGAACTCCACGTCCCGGGCGGCCGTGCGCCGGCCTCCCCCGAGTCGCGCTACATCCTGCCGTCGTTCGTCGAGCGGACGAGCTACGGCGTCAAGGAGTCCAACCCCTACAACAAGCTCTTCGAGGAAAGGATCATCTTCCTCGGGGTGCAGATCGACGACGCGTCGGCGAACGACGTCATGGCGCAGTTGCTGTTCCTG
>NZ_DASXJD010000259.1:0-12466 GCF_036497585.1 Actinomycetospora sp.
GCCGCCGCGCTCGAGGTCCCCCCCGTCCGGCTCGTGTTCCCCCTCGAGCACACGGCCGAGCCGCTTCCTGGCGTCCAGATCGAGCCATGGGCGGCGATCGAGTGGTTCAACGGACAGCAGCAGCTGGTGTCCGCGCCCCAGCGCGACGACGGGACGCAGCTCCTCAAGCGGTACCGCGAGCATCAGCACCAGGTAGACCAATGGCGCAATTTTCGGGCCCGGCTCTTAAGCGCGCGCGCAGCCGGAGGCGAAGTCGAGCCGTGGGAGAACGGCCTACACCAGACCGAGACGTGGTTGACGATGCTCCGGAGCGAGATGCGGCAGCACAACGCCGTCCCGCCCCGACTACCCCAGGACCTTGCCCACGTCGACTTCGCCTCGACCGATCCTCCGCCGACGCCTGCGCTGCCCCCGGTCGACGAGCCACAGAAGGAGGGGCCATCGTGAGAGGCAGCGTCTACAAGCGGTGCCCGTGCCCGGTGGCCCGGAACGCGAAGGGCGAACGGCTGGCCTGCCGGAAGGATCACGGGTCCTGGGTGTACGTCGCGGATCTCGGCCGCGGGCCCGACGGGAAGCGCCGGCAGGAGCGCCGGTCCGGTTTCCGCACCCGCGACCAGGCCGAGCAAGCCCTCGAGCGCGTGGTCCGGGCCGTCCGCGAGGGCCGCGACGTCTACGACGAGCGGAAGACCATCGGGGCGTTCCTCGAGGAGTGGCTCGAGGCGAAGACCGCGGCCGGGCTGCGGGCCACGACCGTGCGATCGTACCGCCAGCACCTCCGGGACTACCTGCTCCCGCACCTCGGTCACCTCCGGCTGCGCGACTTACGGCCCGGTCACGTGCAGGCCATGTTGCGCGTGATGGGCCACGGCGGCCCGGGACCGGCCACGGTCCGGCGGATCCACGCCACACTGCGCTCGGCGTTGACCTCAGCCGTGCGCCAGCAGCTCGTGCCGTCCAACGCCGCAGCGAACGTCGACCTACCCGCGGCACCGCGTCCGCGGGTGCGGCCGTGGGAGCCCGCGGAGCTCGGCGCGTTCCTCGACCACGCGACCACCGACCGGCTCGGTGCCCTGTTCGAAGTCATGGCAGCCACCGGGCTACGGCGCGGCGAGGCGTGTGGGCTGCGCTGGTCCCACGTCGACCTTGAGCGCGGACGGCTGGTGGTGCGTGAGCAGCTCGTGCAGGTCATCCAGCGTGGGGTGCCCGACGAGCCGTGCGCGTCGTGCGGGCGGCCGCACCGGGGCCTGTCGTTCGGTCCTCCGAAGACGGCCGGCGGTGAGGCGCGGATCGTCGACCTCGACGGCGGCACCGTGGGGGTGCTGCTCGCCCACCAGGTCGCGCAGCAGGCCGAGCGGGAGGCCTGGCGGGAGGCGTACGCGGACCACGGGCTGCTGTTCTGCCGGGAGAACGGGGACCCGCTACCGCTCGATGCGGTCACTAAGAGGTTCTCTGCGCTCGCCAGCGCGGCAGGCGTGCGTCCGGCGCGGCTCCACGACCTCCGGCACGGTGCCGCGTCACTGCGCTTGGCCGCGGGGGTGGACCTCGCGATTGTGTCGAAGCAGCTCGGGCACAGCTCGATCGGCATCACCAGCGACACCTATTCACACCTACTGGACGGCGTCGGTCGGGAGGCCGCCGAGCGGGCAGCGGCGCTCGTCCCTCGTGCGCCGCGTGACCACCATGTGACCACCCCGCCCGAATCGGCGCACGACGATGACGAACAGGAGGACGTTCAGCCAGGTCAGCGAAGTGGGCCCCGTGGGACTCGAACCCACAACCAGCGGATTAAAAGTCCGATGCTCTGCCCATTGAGCTAGAGGCCCGCTGCGTGCAGAGCCTAGCGCCGTGGTCACCTGCTCCACTCGGCGCACTCGATCCTCCGCTCGGCGCGCGAGGCCTGCTCGCAAGCGGGCGTCGAAGCGGACAGCTCGGGCACAACCCGTTGCCTTACTGCTGCGGAGGTCACGCAACGACCATCCCGACGCCGCGCAACCCGGGACGGTCCGGCGTACGCGCGACGGCTGAATAGGCCGGAAGTGCAGGTCAGCGCGTCGTGACACGCCGCGGCCGGCGGCGCCGACCACCCGCCGTCACCGCGGACGACACGACCGACCGTGATGCGGCCGATCGCCATCGGTGATCTGACCGAGACGTATCGTCATCTCGGCTCCGCACCACCGGGGGTCGCACTGCAGCATCTGTTCGGGAAGGACACGAGTTGGGTCGTCACCAGAAGCATTCCGACCGCCGCCTCACGCGCGCCCTGCTGACCAGCAGCGCCGTCGGTGTCGGGGTGCTCCAGGCCGCGGTTCCCGCGCTCGCCGCGCCGGCCGCCCCGGCGCCCGCACCCGCTGCGCCGGCACCGGCCGCACCGGCGCCCGCCACCGGGCCCGCCAAGGCGCCCTGCGAGGCCGCCGCCAAGGCCTGCGTCTCGATCTCGCAGCAGAAGGCGTGGCTGACCGACGGCAAGGGCAACGTGACCCGTGGCCCCGTCGCGATCACCACGGGGGGTCCCGGCCACGAGACCCCGCAGGGCGTCTTCCACGTGATGTGGAAGGACCAGTTCCACCACTCGCGCGAGTACAACCAGGCCCCGATGCCCTACTCGGTGTTCTTCGCGCCCGGCGACGCCTTCCACGGCGGCAGCCTGCAGCGCGCCTCGGCGGGCTGCGTCCACCTCGGCGGCGAGGACCCGAAGGCGTTCTTCGACTACCTGCAGGTCAACGACGAGGTCCAGGTTCTGCCCTGATCCGGTCGGCGGCGCGCCGCTGACGACGAACCGGGAGTGAGGAGGCCACTCGCATGTCGATGGCCATGGTGATGTCCGAGATGCCCGACGTCTACCGCCGGGTGCTCGCCGAGCACGTGCCCGACGCCGGCGGCCGCTGCGGCGCCTGTCGCAACGTCTCCGGCGAGCAGGCGTCGTGGCCCTGCCAGACCTACCGGGTCGCGCAGGAGGCGAAGTGGGTCGGCGAGGGCAACCTCCCCGGCACCGGGCCGCACGGTCCGCTCAGCCCCTCGTCCGCGCCGGCTGCGCCCCGCCGTTCCGAGTCCCCGTACTCGCTGGACACGCCGCGCACCGGCGACGTTCCCGGCTTCTCGGACCTCCCGGTGGGTGGGCGGCCGGAGGGTGGGCGCCGCCGTCGTCGGGACGACGACGACTCGGAGCCGTTCGGTTCGCACATGGACGCGCCGTACGGCTCGTCGTTCGGGGTCGACGACCGTCCCCGTCACGCCGCGCACTAGCGGCCCCGCACAGGAGAAACCCCCGGAGCATGCTTCCCGCGGCGGGTGCCGCGGGGCCCAGGTGGACGAGGTCCGAGCGCTCCGGGGGTCTGGTGTCCGTCGGGAATTCACCGGTCGACGTGTCCGTCACGAGGACGGAGCCGGCCAATCCACGACCTGACGTCGACTAGCTGACGGACACCTCACGAGTCCTGTCGTTCTTCAACGTCGGACCACCTCCTCTCCCGTGTGCCACCACGCTAAGCCGAGATCGCCCACCCCGCAAACGAGATCGAATCGCCAGGTCAGAGGCGGGTTCTCCAGGCGAGGAGGTCGTCGGCGGAGCGGGTGTTGACCACGCGCTCCGCGGGCACCTCGCACTCCTGCGCGCGCTCGCAGCCGAAGGGCTGCCAGTCGAGCTGACCGGGCGCATGGGCGTCGGTGTCGACGACGAACTCGCAGCCCGCCGCCAGCGCCTGGCGCAGCAGGTCCCGCGGCGGGTCGAGCCGCTCCGGGCGCGAGTTGATCTCCACGGCCACCCCGTTCTCGAGGCACGCGTCGAACACCGCCTCGGCGTCGAACGTCGACGGCGGCCGGGTCCCGCGCCCGCCGGTGACGAGCCGCCCCGTGCAGTGGCCGAGGACGTCGACGAGCGGGTGGGAGACCCCGCAGACCATCCGCGCGGTCATCTCCTCGCTCGGCGCCCGCAGCTTGGAGTGGACCGAGGCCACGACGAGGTCCAGCTCCTCCAGCAGGTCGTCCGGCGCGTCGATGGAGCCGTCCTCGAGGATGTCCACCTCGATGCCGCGCAGCAGCCGGAACGGGGCGAGCTCCTCGTTGACCTCGTCGATGACCTCGAACTGGCGGCGACGCCGCGCGGGCGAGAGCCCGTTGGCCACCGTGAGGTTCTCCGAGTGGTCGGTGAGCACCATCCACCGGTGGCCGATGTCGCGGGCGGTCCGGGCCATCTCGAGGATGTCGGACCCGCCGTCGGACCAGGTGGAGTGGGTGTGGCAGTCGCCCTGCAGCACCCGGCGCAGCTCGATGCCGCCCGCGACGGGCTCGGTGTGCCGGGCCTCCAGCTCGGCCAGCGTCTCCGGCGTGCGCCCGGCGACGACGTCGGTGACGACGGCGGCCGTCTTCTTCCCCACGCCCTTGAGGTCGGTGAGCGTGCCCGCCCCGGCGCGGGAGGCCACCTCGTCGGGACCCAGCTCCGCCAGGCGTTCCGCCGCCGTGCGGTACGCCCTCACCCGGTAGGTCTCCGCGCGCTCGCGCTCGAGGTAGAAGGCGACGGCGCGCAGTGCGGCGATCGGATCACCGTCGACGGGGAGTGCGGTCACGCCGACAGAGATACCCCACCCGGGCCGGGAGTGGGCCCGGCCACGGCGGACAATCGTCCGCGACGAGGTTCTACGAGGAGGTCTGCTCGTGCGGGTGACCGGAGTCGGGCACGCGGGGATGCGTTTCGAGACCGCGGGCGGCAGCGTGCTGTGCGACCCGTGGGTCACCCCGGCGTTCTTCGCGTCCTGGGTGCCGTTCCCGGACAACACGCAGCTGGACTGGGCGGCGCTCGGGAAGACCGACTACCTCTACGTCTCCCACCTGCACCGCGACCACTTCGACACGGACAACCTGCGCGCGAACGTCTCCAAGGACGCTCGCGTGCTGCTGCCGGACTTCCCCACCGACGAGCTCGAGAACGAGCTCCGCGAGCTGGGGTTCCGCCACTTCGTGCGCACCGAGAGCGGGGTCCCGCAGGAGCTCGACGGCGGGCTCCGCTTCATGATCACCTCGCTGAAGGGGCCCGGTGACGGCCCGATCGGGGACTCCGCGCTGTCGCTGGACGACGGCACGGCGCGCATCGTGAACCAGAACGACGCGCACCCGCTGGACATCCCGAAGCTGCTGGAGTTCGGCGCCTACGACGCGCACTTCACCCAGTTCTCGGGCGCGATCTGGTGGCCGATGGTCTACGACCTGCCGAAGCCCGCGAAGCGCGAGTTCGCCCGCCGCAAGCGCATCGGCCAGGAGGACCGGGCGATGCGCTACATCCGCGAAGTCGGCGCGCCGCACGTCTTCCCGACGGCGGGTCCGCCCTGCTTCCTCGACGACGAGCTGTTCCGCTGGAACGGCCAGGGCTACGAGGGCGTCGAGGGCGAGTCGATCTTCACCGACCAGTGGGAGTTCCTCGGCCGGATGCGCGAACTGGGTCACGGCGGCGGGCACCTGCTACTGCCGGGGACGACCTGCACCATCCACGGCGGCGACGTCTCCGATCTGACGCACCCGGTGTCCGACGACGAGGTCGAGCGCATCTTCGTCGACAAGGAGCGCTACCTGCGCGACTTCGCCGAGCGCGCCCGGCCGACCCTCGAGGCGCAGAAGGCGCGGTGGGCGACCCCGCAGCCCGACATCCTGCGCCAGCTCAAGGAGTGGATCGAGCCGCTGATGAAGCGCGCCGACCACATGTGCGACGGGATCGGCGGCCCGGTCCGCATGGACCTGCACGGCATGCCCGAAGGCACGCCCGGCGTCGACGACGAGGGCACGCTCTCGGTGGCGTTCGACTTCCCGGCCCGCGAGATCCGGCTCTACGACGGCGAGCAGGCCCGTTACCGCTGGGGCGTGCCGGCGACGCTGGTGGCGACGAACATCGCCACCGGCGAGGTCGACTGGTCGAACTCGCTCTTCCTGTCCGTGCGGTTCTCCGCGACCCGGGTGGGCCAGTACAACGAGTACCTCTACACGTTCTTCAAGTGTCTGTCCGAGGAGCGGATGGACTACGTGGAGAACTGGTACGACGCCCAGAACGACGACGGGCGCGACGTCGAGCTCGACGGCTGGAAGGTCCAGGCGCGCTGCCCGCACCTCTCCGCCGACCTCTCCAAGTTCGGCTCGGTGGACGGCGACGTGCTCACCTGCACGCTGCACAACTGGAAGTTCAACCTCGCCACCGGCCGCTGCCTGACCTCCGCCGGTCACGAGATCCGCGCGGAGAAGCTGGGCGAATAGCATGGGTGTGGTGGAACCGTTGCGCATCGGACCGCACGAGCTGACGACCCCCGTCGTGCTCGCGCCGATGGCGGGCGTCACCAACCCGCCGTTCCGTCGGCTGTGCCGCGAGCAGGGCGCCGGGCTCTACGTCTGCGAGATGATCACGGCGCGGGCGCTGGTGGAGCGCCATCCCGGCACCGCCGAGATGATCGCGTTCGACGACGACGAGACGCCCCGCTCGATGCAGCTCTACGGCGTGGACCCCGGGACGATCGGCGCCGCCGTGCGGCGGATCGTCGACGAGGACCTCGCCGACCACGTCGACCTCAACTTCGGCTGCCCGGTCCCCAAAGTCACCCGTCGCGGTGGCGGCGCGGCGCTGCCCTACAAGCGCCGGCTCTTCGAGCGGATCGTGCGCTCCGCCGTCGAGGAGGCCGGCCGCGGTGGGCTGCCGCTGACGGTGAAGATGCGGGTCGGGATCGACGACGACCACGTGACGTTCCTCGACGCCGGGCGCATCGCCGCCGCCGAGGGTGCGGCGGCCGTCGCGCTGCACGCCCGCACCGCGGCCCAGCGCTACTCCGGCCACGCCGATTGGGGCCGCATCGCCGAGCTGCGCGACGCCGTGCCCGCCGACGTCCCCGTCCTGGGCAACGGCGACATCTTCGCCGCCGACGACGCGCTGGCCATGGTCGAGAAGACCGGGTGCGACGGCGTCGTGGTCGGCCGCGGCTGCCTCGGGCGGCCGTGGCTCTTCGGCGAGCTGGAGGCGGCCTTCGCGGGCCGACCCGCGCCGAGGCCGCCGACGCTGGGCCATGTCGCCGGGGTCATGCGCCGGCACGTCGAGCTGCTCATCGCCCACCACGGCGAGCGCAAGGGCGTGCGGGACGCCCGGAAGCACATGTCCTGGTACCTGCACGGGTTCGCGGTCGGCCCGGAGATCCGTCGCGAGCTGGGGATGATCGACGGGCTGGAGAGCCTCGACGCGCTGCTGGCCCGGCTCGACGCCGACCAGCCGTTCCCGCCGGAGGCCGACGGGCCCCGCGGCCGCCAGGGCTCCCCCGGGCACGTCACCCTCCCCGAGGGATGGCTCGACGACCCCGAGGACGCGACGGTGCCCACGGGGGCCGACGTCCTGAACTCTGGCGGCTGAGGTGCCCCGCCGGCGGGCGCTCGTCGTCGTCGGGACCCTGCTCGCCACCGGCCTGGTCGCCGGCTGCGGGGCCGTGGTCCCCGGCCAGGCGCGGGCCGGGCTCGTGCCCCCGGGCGACCGCGTGCTCGTCGACACCTACGTCATCGACGCCAACCGGGCCGGCGACGCCGGGCCGGGCGTCCAGACCTCGTTCCTGCGGGACACCCAGGCGCAGGGGGCGCCCTTCCCGCCCGACCGGTGCTTCGGGAACGTGACGATGCAGACCGACCTCGTGGCCCGCACCCTGCGACCCGACCCCGACTGGCGTCCGCCGGAGACCGCGCCCGGGATCGGCCGGCCGAGCGGCGCGGTGTACGTCGCCGCGGCCGCGGTCTCGGTCCGCCGGGGTCGGTTGGAGATCCGCGAGGACGTCGGGTCGAAGCACTTCGTCATTCGCGACGGGCGGGTCACCGGCTACGCTGCGTGCGCTGACTGAGACCCCGCACACGGGCCGTCACCTCCGGTCGAGCTTGAGCCCCCGGTCGGGCAGCAATTCTCGGCTCGATGAGCAGCAGCCCGAATCCTCCACGCAGAGTCACGTCGACCGGACGGCTGATTTGTCTGGCGGCCGGGGCGGGGTCGTTGCGCCGGCGACGTCACGCGCGACACTGGTGGAGGGACACGAGACGGGAGGGCCGGGTGTTCGTGAGGGGCTGGCGGGTCGGTATCCGACCCGACCCGGCGGCGGCGACGACGACCGCCGAGCCGGTCCCGGCAGCGCCCACGACGGCTCCCGATCCCGCCGAGTACCCCGCCCACGACGCCGCTGCCAGCACCTTCGACACCTCCCCGATCGTCGGGATCGACGAGGCGCTGCGCCTCGACGCCGCCGCGCACGAGGCCGGCGGCTCCCGCGCACACCAGGCGCGGGCGCACGAGGCGGCCGCCGAGGTCCTCGCCGACCGCGGCGAGTGGCGCCGCGCCTACCAGCACCTGCGCGCCGCGATGGCCCTCGTGCACCTCGGCGACACACCGCCGGTGCACGTGCCCGAGCAGTTACGCCGCGAAGTCGACCGTCTCCGCCGGGAACGGGCCGAGGCGCGCGAGCAGAGCCGCCGCGACAGCCTCACCGCCACCTGGAACCGCCGCTACCTCGACGAGCGGCTGTCGACGCTGCGTGACGGGTCGGCGGAGGCGGTCTGCGTCGCGCTGGTCGACGTCGACCACTTCAAGCTGGTCAACGACACCTACGGCCACGCGATCGGCGACTCGGTGCTGCGCACCCTGGTGACTCTCATGCGCGAGGGGATCGATGGCCCGACCCCGGACGGCTTCTGCGCGCGGTACGGCGGCGAGGAGTTCGCGCTCGTCCTGTCCGGCGCCGACCCCGACGACGCCGTGCAGACCTGCGAGCGCATCCGCGCCCGCGTCGAGGAGCACGACTGGACCTCGATCGCCCCGGACCTGCGGGTGACCGTCAGCGTGGGCGTGGGCTGCCTCGAGGCCGGGGCGTCCGACGCCGCGGAGGCCCCGACCCCGACCGCCCTGGACCGGGTCGACGAATTGCTCTACGTCGCGAAGCGCACGGGCCGCAACGCCGTGGCCTTCCGCGACCCCACCGGGACGGTCCGGCTGGCCGGGCCGGCCGCGGGACGCCGCGGGGTCGAGGCGGTCGTTCGATCGGTGCGCGAGGCACCCCGCCCGGGGCGTATCGACCGCTGAACGTCGGCCGGGACACCGCTGTTCGGCCCACCAGCTCACGGTGCGGTGACCCCGCCTGGTGCCAGGTCTCGAAACGATAGCCCTCGGGCCACGTTTCGGTGACCGCCTGAGTACGATGCGTGGGCCCGGCGCACCAGGGAGCGCCCGGTTCCTGTCCGTGGGTTCTCCGGGGGGGTCCATGACCGACGACCGTGAGCGAGGCGCCGGCCCCGGCGCGGCCCGCTCGCGGTCGGATCCGCCGTCGGTGCCGACGCGGATCGCCGTCGGGGAACCGGCGGGACCGGGCCGGCGCGGGGCGGTCGCTCCGTCGATGGTCCCCCTCGCGCGCAAGCGCCCCGGACGTCGCGGGTTGCGTCCCGGCGGGGCGGCCGCCACCACGGAGCCGATGCGCGACCTCGTCGGCGCCGCGGCGCGCAGCGAGGGCGCGGCCCCCGAGCCGGCGTCGGTCGCCGCAACCGCCATACCCCGCGGGCCGTCCCGCGCCGCGCTCGGGCCGCCGCGGGCGGGAGCCGCGCCGGTCCGGACCCCGCCCCCGACGCGGAGCCCCGTCCCCGACGCCCTCCCGCCCCGCCCCGATGAGGCGCCCGAGGACCGCGAGCCGACCGAGCGGATGCCGCACCCGGCGCGGACGACCCCGGGCCTTCCCGCGGCGTCCGCCCCGCCGCCGGCGGTGACGCCCGCGTCCGCCCCGGTCCCCGCCGTCGCACCTCCTGCGGTACCGGCCTCCGCGCCCGCCTCCGCCCCGGTGGCGGCCGCTCCGTCGGCGTCGGCGCCCGCCCTGCGCAGCGTCGTCGTCCCCGCCTCCGGCGGGGCCGACCTGGACTGGGCCGAGACGTCGGCCGGGCTCTCCGGGCTCTCCGGGGTCCGCGACCGGCTCCGCCGCGAGAAGCCGGGACGGGAGAAGCCGGCGCGGGAGAAGGCCGTCCGCGAGAAGCCGGTCCAGCAGAAGCCGGTCCGGGACAAGCGCGTCCGGCAGGGGACCGCCGACCGGCGCCGCCGGACCTGGGGGCGCACGGTGCGCCTCCTCGCGACGGCGATGTCGGCCCTCGTCGTCCTCGTGAGCGGGCTCGCGTGGGGCGCGACGTCGTGGTTCGAGACCGCCGTGCGCCAGATCGCCGCCCTCGACCCGACGTCGACCGCGATCGTCGACCCCGCGGCGCAGGCCGGTGACCAGAACTTCCTCGTGGTCGGCTCCGACACCCGTGTCGGGGCGGCGCCGACCGACGACGTCGGCGACTCGAGCAACGTCCCCGGCGCCCGCTCCGACACCGTGATGGTCGTCCACCTGCCGGCGACCCGGGTCGGGATGACCGTCGTGTCCTTCCCGCGCGACCTGGAGATCGACCGGCCCGACTGCGAGCGCTGGGACTCCGTCTCCGGCGCCTACACCCCGCAGACGATCCCCGAGGCGTCGCGGGTGAAACTCAACTCGGCCTACCAGGTGGGCGGGCCCCGCTGCGTCACCAAGGTCGTGCAGCAGCTCTCCGGGCTCGCGGTGAACCACTTCCTCGCCGTCGACTTCTCGGGGTTCAAGGACATGGTCGACGCCGTGGGCGGCGTCCCGGTCTGCCTCGAGAAGCCTATGCGCGACTCGATCCTCGGCACGGTGGTCCCGAAGGCCGGGACGTCGGTGCTCACCGGCGACCAGGCGCTGAACTTCGTGCGGGCCCGCCACGTGGTCGGCGACCCGACGAGCGACTACGGCCGCATCCACCGCCAGCAGCTCTTCCTCTCCGCCCTGCTGCGCCAGTCGCTCTCGGCGGGCACGCTGCTCGACCTGGGCAAGCTCTCGGGCCTCGTCGACGCCGTCTCCCGCTCGACCTACGGCGAGAACATCGAGGCCGACCAGCTGCTCTCCCTCGGCCAGTCGATGTCGAGCCTCGACGCCCACCGGGTCACGTTCACGACGGTGCCGACGACGGGCGTCGCGAACGAGCGCGGCAACGAGGTCCTGCGCGACGCCGACGACCGCGCGCTCTTCGGCGCGATCATCGACGACCGGCCGCTGCCGGGGCAGCCCGGCGCCGCGCCGCCGCCGGCCCCGGTGGTGCCCGCGGACCGCGTCGCGCTGCGTCTGGTCGACGCGCGCACCGACGCCGGGTCGGACGCGGGCGGCACCGGCGCGGGGGACACCACCTCCGCCTCCGCCGCGGCGGCCTCCTCCGGATCGGCGGACGGGGACCGCGCTGCGGGCTTCCACCGCGAGACGGGATCTCCGGGGCCCTCCGAGAGCGCCGTCGCGGGCGCGCTGCGCGGGTACGGGTTCACCGTGGCGCCCGGCTCGACGGGCTCCTCGGCTGCCTCCGACCCGCGCACCGTCATCCGCTTCAGCCCCGACCAGGCCGGGGCGGCGGCGACGCTGCAGCGGGCCGTGCCGGGCGCGGTGCTCACCCCCGGGCCGGGCGGGACCGGGAGCCTCGTGCTGCAGCTCGGCGACGACTTCACGGGGCGCGTGGTGGACCCGGCGGCGCCACCGCCCGCCGCCCCCGCCGCCCCCCTGGTCAACGCGGCCGACACCGCCTGCGGCTGATCACCGGGAAGCAGATGCCGTTCACCGCCGGTTCACGTGCCGGACGGGTGTGCGCCCCCGCTCCCGCCTAGTGTCGCGCCATGCGCGCGGCCTATCACGAGAAGCTCTCGGGACTGAACGACGAGCTCGCCCAGATGTCCCAGCTGGCCGGCGAGGCCATGAAGAAGGCGACGACCGCCCTGTTGGAGGGTGACCTCGACCTCGCCGAGGAGGTCATCTCGGGCGACACCGAGATCGACGCCCTGCGCACCTCCGCGGAGGACCAGGCGTTCGGCCTGCTCGCGCTGCAGGCCCCCGTCGCGGGGGACCTGCGCTCGGTGATCGCGGCGATCCACTCCGCGGGCGACCTGGAGCGGATGGGCGACCTCGCGCTGCACGTCGCGAAGGCCGCCCGGCGCCGCCACCCCGACCTGGTGCTGCCGCAGGAGGTCGCGCCCTACTTCGCCGAGATGGGCCGCGTCGCGCTGGACCTGGCCCAGGACGCCCGCCGCGTGATCCTCGACCGCGACATCGAGCTGGCCTTCACCATGGAGTCCGACGACGACGCCATGGACGACCTGCACCGCCACCTGTTCACGGTGATGATGAACAGGGACTGGCCCCACGGCGTCGCGCCCGCGGTGGACGTGACCCTGCTCGGCCGGTTCTACGAGCGGTTCGCCGACCACGCGGTGGCCGTCGCCCGGCGCGTGGTCTTCATGGTCACCGGCAAGATGCCCGACCCGCCGCTGGCCTGAGCACCCCTCGGAAACGTACGAACGGCCGGTTCGTCACCATCGATGGTGACGAACCGGCCGTTCGTACATTCCCCGAACGTGGCCGACTCAGCCGAAGCGGCCGGAGATGTAGTCCTCGGTCTCGCG
>NZ_DASXJD010000260.1:0-14202 GCF_036497585.1 Actinomycetospora sp.
ACCTCGAGAACGAGGAGGCGGGCCTGCCGGTGCACCAGGCCGCGCTGGCCGTGTTCGACCCACCCACCGGACGCCTGCTCGCCCTCGTCGACGGCGACCTGCTCACGGCGGCCCGTACGGCGGCGTGCTCCGCGCTGTCGATCCGTCACCTCGCCCCGCGCTCGACCTCGCCCCGCGCTCGGCGCGGACGCTCGCCGTCCTGGGCACCGGGCCGCAGGCCCGCGAGCACGTCCGCTACGCGTGCCTGGTCCACGAGTTCGACGAGGTCCTGATCGGCGGCCGCGACGAGGCGAAGGCGGCCGCGATCGCCGACGACCTCGTGCGGGAGGGCCTGCCGGCGCGCGGCACGACGATCCCGGCTGCGCTCGCCGCCGCTGAGGTCGTCTGCGCCGCGACGAGCACCGTCGACCCGATCGTGCGCCCCGGCGACGGCCCGGCGGGCCGGCACGCCACCACCCCGGGCGACAGGACGACGGCCAGGTGACGGTGTTCAAGTCGGTCGGTGTCGCGGTCCAGGACGCCGCGGCCGCCTCGGTGGTCCTCGCCGCCGCCGAGCGGGCCGGGGTGGGCACCGAGGTCGACCTGTGACGACCGGTGCTCAGGGAACGAGCACCCCGCGCCCGTGCATCCGGCCGTGCTCGAGGTCGGCGACCGCGTCCTCGAAGGCCTCGAGCGGGTAGGCCCGGGTCCGCAGCTCGACGCCGCCGGCGGCGGTGAGGGCGATGAGCTCACGCAGGTCGTCATGGGTGCCGACGGCGTTCCCGACGACGCTGATCTCCGGCAGGACGAGCGAGAAGGTGGGCACCCGCAGCTCCCCGCCGTAGCCGACGACGAAGTAGGTGCCCGCGGCCCGGACCATGGCCAGCGACGTGGCCGGGGCGTCGCCCTCCCCGACGAAGTCGATCACCGCCTCGGCGCCCGCGCCACCGGTGAGCCGGGCGAGCTCCGACGCGGCCCGGTCCGGGGCGAGCGCGTGGTGGGCGCCGCAGGCGAGGGCGAGCTCGAGGGCCTGCGGATCGGGATCGACGGCGATCACCTCGGCCGCGCACAGCGATCGCAGGCACTGCACCGCGATGTGCCCGAGACCGCCGATCCCGACGACCACCACGCGCGTCCCGGGTCCGAGCAGCGGCACCGCCTTGCGCACCACGTGCATGACGGTCAGCCCGGCGTCGGCGTGGGGAGCGACCGACCCGGGCGACAGGGCCCCGGGCAGGCGCAACGTCGCGCGATCGGTGGTCTTGAGCAGCTCGGCGAAGCCGCCCGGGCGGGTGAGGCCGTTGAAGGCCAGCCCGGCGGCGCACCGCATGTCGTCCCCGACACGGCACGCGGCGCACGTCCCGCAGGACTGCTGCGGGTGGCAGATGACGGCGTCGCCGACGCCGACGCTCTCCACCGCCGCCCCGACCTCCTGGACCCATCCGGTGTTCTCGTGGCCCAACGTGAGGGGGAGCTCCGCGGGGACGGCGGGGGCGAACCAGCCATCGCGGATGTGCACGTCGGTGCGGCAGAGGCCGGCGCCGGCGACCCGCACGATCACGTCGTGCGGGCCCGTGATCGTGGGTTCCGGCACGTCGTCGAACCGGAGCGGCTCGCCGTAGGCGTGCAGGCGGACGGCCTTCATCGCGATCTCCTCCTCGCTCGACGGCGTCAGACCCGGCTGTGGAGCAGGCCGTCGGGATAGGGGCCGTCGAGATCGGCGATCCCCATCGCGGCCATCATCTGGTCGTAGTCGTCCTGCGAGATGCTGTCGCTGTCGAACACGTATGCGGTGGTCATCGCGGTCTCCTTCGGTCGAGGTCCGGACGAGGGTGCGCGACGGCGGTCGCGGTGCGGTCGCAACGAGGTCGCGCCCGCCGGCGTCGTCGCTCAGCTCGGCCCGGTGGTGCGCTCGAGCCGCCGGAGCCACCCGCACATACCCAGCTCCTCGAAACCCGCAGCCGCCGCGGCGACGAGGGGAGCGGCGGCGGCCCGATCGCCGACCCGCAGGTGCATGAGGGCCTCGTCGTGGTCGACGACGGCCCGCAGGGGCCGCGCGCTCTGGGCCTCCAGCACCTCGCGCGCGGCGTCGAACCAACGGGACGCCTCCCCGCGGCGGCCGTCGAGCGCGCAGAGCCGGGCCAGGGCGAGGCGCGAGTCGGTCATGGGGAACCGGAAGTCGGACGGGCAGGGCCCGGTCGCGGAGAGCCTGCTCGACCAGCGCGAGGTGGTCCCGGCGGTCGAGCAACCACAGCGTCTCGGCGACCTCGTACGCGGTCCGCGCGTAGTTCGGCGCCCACGCCGGGGCGAGGCCCAGCGCCCGGACAGGCCGGGCGAGCAGGGGGAGTGCTGAACGGGACTCGCCCATCCGGGCCTGCCCGCGCGCGCCGATCGCCGTGATGCCCGCGCTGCCCCAGTGCCGCTCGGGACCGGGGCGCATCCATCGGTCGAAAGCGGCCATCCGTTCCGGCCAGCCGGTATCGAGGGCCGCGGTCATCGCGTCCTCCGCGCCCTCGTGGTGGAGGAGCTGCCACCCCAGCGGGAGTGCCGGCAGGCGTCGCACGAGCTCCCGAGACTGCTCGAGTGACGTCCGCGCCTCGGCGAGGGCGCCGAGCGCGATCCGGCAGCGCGCCTCGCCGGCGCGGCAGTAGACCGCCCAGGCGAGCCGCCCGTCGGCCTCCGCTGCGTCCGCCTCGGCGGCGAAGCGGGGGACCGCCCCGGCGTAGTCACCGATCAGGAACGCCCCGACGGTGGGGTCGGCGGCCGCGGCGCCGGGGATGCGTTCGCGGCGGGCGTGCACGGCGGCGAGGGCGTAGCGGGACAGGTCCCCGCGCCGGACGAGCCGCCCCGAGGCGAGGAGCGTCTCGAGGGCCGCCCGACGGCCCGGCAGGTCCAGGGGCATCCCCGGGTGGTCGGGGTCCGCCGCCTCCTGGCGCTCGAGGTCGAGCAACGTCACCGACGCCCGGCCGACCGGGTCGAGCTCGTGGACCGTGGCGGAGGCCTCCGCCGCGAGCTCCCAGGCGTGGGTGATGCTGCCGGCGGTCGCGAGCCCGACGGCGACGTCGGCCCGCGAGGCCGCCCCGGCTCCGGCGGCGACGGCGGCCCGGGCGCAGTCGACCGACTCGTCGAAGCGCAGGGCCCAGGCCAGGGCGTCGGCGCGTCGGGTCAGGAGGTCCGCGCGTCGCGTGTCGCCGTCGGGGACGAGGTCGAGGGCGATCCTGAGGAAGCCGGCGCGCTCGTCGTGGGCGCCCGCGTCACCGGCCTGGTCGGCCGCCTCCACCGCCGGTGTCACGCCGGCCGTGGACCCCGGGAGGGATGCCGCGTGGTGGTACTGGGTCGCCACCTCGGCCGGGGCGATCCGTCCGCCGTCGCAGCGTGCCGAGGACAGCGCCGACGCCAGCTCCAGGTGCGTGCGCAGCAGCCGGGAGGGGTTGACCTCGTGCCGGACGGTGTGCCGGATCAGGGCGTGGGTGAAGTCGTAGCGGTCGGGTGCGTCGGCGGGGACGACGAGCCGTGCCCGCAGCGCCTCGTCGAGGGCGGACAGGCCGTCGGACGCCGAGAGCCCGGCCGCCTCGCGCACGGGGTCGAACGGGAAGGAGCCCTCGACGCTCGAGGCGACGTCCAGCAACCGATTGGTGCTCGGGGCGAGCCGGCGGCGTCTCCGGGCGATGACCTGGCGCACCCCCTCGGGCACGGCCGACAGCGGCAGCGAGGTCTCGAGGGTCCCGTCCGGGGCGGCCCGCAGCCGGCCGTCCTCGCGGAGCTGCTGCGCGATCTCGCGGGCGAAGAACGGGTTGCCGTGGGTCTCGGCGGCCACGGCCTCCACGAGCGCGGCGGACGTGGTCCCGCCGGTCCACGCGCTCAGGACCTCCCGCAGCGACCCCCGGTCGAGGCCGCGCAGCCCGATCGCGGTGCAGTCGTCCTCG
This sequence comes from Actinomycetospora sp., assembly GCF_036497585.1. Lineage (GTDB taxonomy): Bacteria > Actinomycetota > Actinomycetes > Mycobacteriales > Pseudonocardiaceae > Actinomycetospora. Next base: position 3,906 of record NZ_DASXJD010000260.1, read on the forward strand.
GTACGGAGCGCGGCGAGGGTGTCCACGAGGGGGTGGTCGTCGGCGAGCTCACCGACGCGGTAGGCACCCACCACGAGCAGCCGGTGGTCCGCGGCGCGACGCGCGACATGGCGGAACATGCTGACGGTGCCCTCGTCGGCCCAGTGCATGTCGTCGAGGATCAGCACCGTGGGCGCCTCGACGCAGCCGGCGACCACGAAGCGGGCCACGCCGTCGAGCAGCTGCCAGCGCCGTTCGTCCGGTGCCAGCGCCGACCGTGGCGTCCGACCGGGCTCCTCCACGAGCTGCCGCAGGGCCGGCGGGGCCGGAGCGCCGTCGAGGTGTCTCTCGAGTGCCTCGGCGAACGGGTGATACGGACGCTTCCCGGTGCCCTCCGGGCAGCGCCCCGACAGGACGCGGACCCCGCGCGGAGCCAGCTGCGTCGCGAACTCGGCCAGGAGCCGGGTCTTGCCGATGCCGGGCTCGCCCGACACGAAGGCGACCCCGCCCCGGCCCGTCTCGGCGTCCTGCAGCAGCCGGGTGAGCGTGTCCAGCTCCCGACGCCGCCCGACACACGCCGTCCTCGCCCGGGGGCCGACCGGCCGGGCGGCGCACGGCGACGGACGCAACGCGGGGTCGTGCGCGAGGACGGCGGCTTCGAGGGCCCGGGCCTCGGGTCCGGGGTCGACGCCGAGCTCGTCGGCCAGGACCCGGGCCAGGCGCCGGTAGGCCTCGAGGGCCTCGCCCTGCCGTCCGTCGCGGTACAGCGCGAGCATGAGGTGGGTCCACCGTCGCTCCCGCAACGGTTCCTCCGCCACCAGCTCCCGGCACTGCGCGGCGGCGTCGGGGTGATCGCCGACGGCCAGCACCGCGGCCATGCGTTCCTCGGTCGCGGTCGCGCGCAGCTCGTCGAGGAGGGCAGCCTCGGTCCGGGCGAACGGACGATCCGCGAACTCCGCGAACGCTGGACCACGCCAGAGGGCCAGCGCCTCGTCGAACGCGGTGACCGCGGCGGCGGGCTCGCCCCGGGCCGCCTCGCGGCGGCCACGGTCGATCGCCGCCCGGGCGAGGTCCGCGTCGGTCGCCATCCCGGTCAGCAGGTAGCCGGGAGACCGCGTGACGATGACCGGGCTCCCGAGCCTGCGGCGGAGCCGGAGCACGTAGTTCTGCAGCGTCTTGGCCGCGGTCCGGGGCGGTGCACCCCGCCACAGCGCGTCCACGAGCTGGTCCTCGGCGACCACGCGTCCGCGGTGTCCGGCGAGCACGGCGAGCAGACAGCGCTCCATGGCGCCGCCCAGCTCCATCTCGCCGGCCGGACCGACGACGTCGATCGGGCCGAGCAGCCGGACGATCGTGCCCACGTGACCAGCGTCACGCGACGATCATCGGCTGTCCAGGTGCAGGAGGGCCCGCGTCAGGCCTCGAGCCGCATCCGCCAGGCGTCGGTGACCAGTTCGGTGAGTCGGGCGACGTCGACCTTCTCGAGCCGCAGCATCACCAACGGGAACGGCTCGTAGGCCGGCGTCGAGAAGAACAGGTCGGGCTCCCCGAGGAGCAGCGCCTGCCGTTCCGCCTCGTCGCCCACGAAGAGCACCGCGATGTCGGTCCGCAGCACGCGGCGCCCGCCCGTGCGGTCGGGGTAGGACCACACGAAGCCGCGGCCCCGCACCCGGTAGTCGAACCCGTCGCTCTCGATCTCCTCGACGCCCTCCAGGGACAGCGCGAGACGCCGGACGTCATCCTCGTCGGCCACGCTCGCTGCTCCCTGTCCCCCTCGGCGGGCTCGATACGATGGCGCCCCGGCCAGACAATCCTCACCGACGGCGGGTGCGCCATGACAGTGCCTCCCGGGGTGCGGGAGCTCGTCCCCGCGGCCATCGACCGGTTCGGCGAGCGCGTCCACGCTGTCTCGCCCGACGCCTGGACCGCTCCGACCCCGTGCAGCGAGTGGACGGTGCGCGACCTCGTCGCCCACATGTGCTTCGAGCACCGGTGGGCCCCGCACGTCCTCGCCGGCGAGACGATGGACGACGTCGGCGACCGGTACGACGGCGACCTCGTCGGCGACGACCCGGTCCGCGCGTGGGACGGGGCCGCCGTCCGGTCGCGCGCGAGCTTCGCCGTGACGAGCTCGCACGCGCCGCGGGTGCACGTGTCGTTCGGGTGGCTCGACGTCGAGGAGTACGCCGTCCAGATGCTCGTCGACCTCACCGTGCACGAGTGGGACCTGGCCCGCGGCGCCGGGCTCGACGAGGGGCTCGACGACGCGTGCGTCCGGGCCACCCTCACCTACCTGCGCTCCGACCCGATCATGCTCACCGGGCCCGGCCTCTTCGCCGGCCCGATTCCCGACCCCGGCGACGACCCGGCCGACCGGCTCCTCGCCCTGGCCGGACGCGCACCGCGATGAGCTTCCCCGTGTGGGTGCCGCCGAGGTCGGGTACCAGCTGCACTTACGGTGGAGGGCGGTGTCGATGGGTCGAGGTGCGCAGCAGGGACGGGGCTTCCCGCCACCGCGCTCCGCCGATTGGCAGCGGCTCCTCGAGGAGGACGTCGACAGCGTCGAGGTCAAGATCCTGCTGGGCCCCGGGCCCGAGAAGGCCGCCGCGGCGCTCACCGGCCGCACCGCGCCCCGCTGGCGGTTGCGCCGGCTGCACCTGCTCGACACCCCCCAGCTGACCATCGCCCGCTCCGGTGTGGAGATGCGCCTGCGACGGCGGGCCCGCGGACGCCACGACCTCACGGTGCGGGCTCGCCGCCGCCACGGCCGCGGGTCGCGCCGGCCCCACCCGCCGGGCGCGCGCGTCGAGTTCGACGTGCTCCCCGACGCCGTCTGGCACACCGTCGAGCTGCGACGCGACGTCGACCCGGCGCTGGCCGAGGCCGTCGTCACCGGGCAGGCCCGCCCCGCCGAGCTGCTCACGCCGGACCAGGAGGAGTGGCTGTGGGCGGCGGCGGGGGTGTTCCCGACGACGTCGCTGGTGGCGCACGGACCGCTCGCGGTGCGGCGCGTCGGCCTCCCCGACGGCCGCTTCCGGGCCGGACGTGCCCACCTGGAGCACTGCCGCTACCCGAGCGGGCGGGAGCTCGTCGAGTTCTCCACCCGCTGCCGTCCCCACGCCGCCGGCGAGGTCGCCGGGGAGGTCACCCGCTTCCTCGCCGCGCGCGGGGTGGCGCCCTCGGGCCTGCACCTCACCAAGACCGCGGTCTGGCTCGACGAGCTGGCCCGGGACGTCCGCTCCGCCGGCGACCGCGGGATCGACGACGCCGAGCTGCCCCGCCCCCGGGGGTCCTGACTCAGCCCGGGACGTGCTCCAGGGCCACCCAGCCCTCGTAGCCGGCCCGGTCCAGCGCCGCGAGCCAGCGGTCGAGCGGGAGCGACCCGGTCCCGGGGGCGCCGCGTCCCGGGGCGTCGGCGATCTGCACGTGGGCGAGGTCCTGCCCGCGGGTGGCGACGAGGGCGTCGACGTCCTCGCCGTTCACGGCGAGGTGGTAGAGGTCGCCGAGCACCCCCGCGCCCCGGCTCCCGAGCGCCCCGACCAGCGCGAACGCATCCTGCGCCGTCGTGATCGGGTAGTCCTCGACCCCGCTGAGCGGCTCGACGAGGATGCGGCGTCCCTCGTGACCGGCCGCCCGCGCTGCCATCGCGAGCCGGTCGGCGGCGAGGTCGCGCAGCGGTCCGATCCCGACGAGGGTGTTGAACATCCGGGTCCCGAGCCGGCGGCCGACCTCGAGCCCGACGGCGAGCGTGTCGTCGAACTCGGGCTTCCGGCTCGGGTCGGACGCGATCCCGCGCTCGCCCGCGGCCAGGTCGCCACCGAAGAGGTTCATCGCGATCAGCTCGACCCCGGCGTCCTCCACGGCGGACACGACCGCGTCGACCTCGGCGTCCGAGGGGCCCGCCGTCGCGAACGGCCACCACGACTCGATCGCGGTGAACCCGTCGCCGCGGGCGCGCCCGGGGCGCTCCAGCACCCCGAGGTCCGGGTAGAGGATCGAGACGTTGGCCGCGCGCCCGGTCACGCCCGGTCCCCGAAGGCGGCGAGGCGACCGACGAGGTCGTCGAGCGCCTCGAGCCCCAGGTTGCCGACACTCACCCGCATCGCCCCGTCGTCCGCGGTCTGGAAGTCGGTCCCGGGCATCACCAGCACATCCTGCTCGGTCAGCAGGCCGGCGACGACGTCCGGGGTGGGCCGGTCGAACGGGTGCCGCACCCAGGCGAAGAAGCCGCCGCAGGTGAGCACCTCGAACCCACCGGGCCGCTCGGCGAGGGCCTTCGTGAACGCCGTGCGGCGCCCCGCGACCTCGGCGGCGCGCTCGGCGCGCCACTCCCCGGCGCGCGTCAGACCCGCCCAGGCCGCCTCCTGCCCGATGCGGGGGGCGCCGATGGCGACGCAGTCGAGCAGCTTCATGACGTCGCGGCGCAGCTCCGGCGCCCCGACGACGGCCCCGACCCGGTAGCCCGGCAGCGCGAGGTCCTTGGAGAAGCTGTGGAGGCTGACGACGGTCTCGCGCCAGGCCGGGTCGGTGAAGAGCCGGTGGGGCGGTCCCGGATCGTCGCGGAACGACCGGTAGGTCTCGTCGAGGACCAGGGCCAGGTCGTGACGACGGGCCAGCGCGGCGAAGGCGGCGAGCTCATCCGGCGGCACGGTGACCCCGGTGGGGTTGCCGGGCGTCACGAGCACGATCGCCCGGGTGGCCTCGGTGAGCAGCGGCTCGACGTCGACCGCGCGGGGCACGAGGTCGGCGTCGGGCTCGGCGACCACCGGGACGACGCCGTGCATCCGCAACCACATCTCGTGGTTGAAGTACACCGGGCGCGGGGTCACGACCTCGTCGCCGACTTCGGTCAGCGCGGCGGCGACCAGGCAGAAGGCCTGGTTGCACCCGGCCGTCACGACGACGTCGTCGGGACCGATCCGTCCGCCGTACTGCGCGACGAGGTCGGCGACGAAGGCCTCGCGGAGGTGGGGCAGGCCCGCCTGGGCGGCGTAGGCGGCGCCGCGGGGGTCGTGCGCCACGGCGGTGACGTGCTCGACGACCTCCGGCGCGGGCGGGTGGGCGGGCGCGGCCTGGGCGAGGTCGAGGAGCGGCCCGCGCCCGGCCCGCGTCGGGAGCCGGGCGTAGGCGGTGCCCACCGGGGAGTCGATCCCGGCCGAGACGCGGGCGGAGGAACGCACCCGGCCAGCTTCGCATGTGAACGGATTTCGTCGTGGGGACGACCGCGCAGCGCACCTATTCGACGGCGGCCCTCCCCGCCTCGAGTCGCGCCACCGGGATCCGGAAGGGCGAGCAGGAGACGTAGTCCAGTCCGGACCGGTGGAAGAAGTGCACCGAGTCCGGGTCGCCGCCGTGCTCGCCGCAGATACCGAGCTTGAGGTCGTGGCGCACCTCGCGACCCCGCCACGACGCGATCTCGACGAGCTCCCCGACCCCGACGGTGTCGAGGGACTCGAACGGTGACACCCCGAAGATGCCATGGTCGAGGTAGGCCGAGAAGAACGAGCTCTCGACATCGTCGCGGGAGAAGCCCCAGGTCGTCTGGGTGAGGTCGTTGGTGCCGAAGGAGAAGAACTGCGCGACCTCGGCGATCTCCGCCGCGACGAGCGCGGCCCGCGGCAGCTCGATCATCGTGCCGACCTGGTGGGGCACCGGCTCGCCGTCGACCAGCGACTCCGGCTCGGCCACCACCTCGGCGATCTCCGCCGCGACCGCCTGCAGCTCCTGCACCGTGCTGACCAGCGGAACCATGATCTCCGGCAGGACCGGCACGCCCTCGGCCGCCAGCGTCGCCGCGGCACGCGTGATGGCCCGGACCTGCATCGCGAACAGCCCGGGGACCGCGATGCCCAGCCGGACGCCGCGCAGCCCGAGCATCGGGTTCTGCTCGTGCAGCCGGCGCACCGCGACCAGCAGGTCCTCCTGCTCCTGGGTCACCTCGCCGCGCTCCCGGGCGAGCGCCACCTCGACCGAGAGGTCGGTGAGGTCGGGCAGGAACTCGTGCAGGGGCGGGTCGAGCAGCCGGATCGTCACCGGCAGGCCCACCATGGCCCGGAAGATCGCGGTGAAGTCCTCGATCTGCAGCGGCAGCAGCGCGGCGAGCGCCTTCTCCCGCTCGTCCTGGGTCTCCGCGAGCACGAGGGTCTCCACGAGCTCCCGGCGCTCGCCGAGGAACATGTGCTCGGTGCGGCAGAGCCCAACGCCCTCCGCGCCGAACGTGCGGGCGGTGGCGCAGTCCTCGCCGGTGTCGGCGTTGACCCGGACACGGAGCCGGCGCCCGTTGTCGGCGTGCCGCATGATCCGGTCGACTGCCGCGACGAGGTCGTCGTTCTCCGCGAGGCCGGTCGAGCCCTCGAAGTAGGACATCACCGGGCTGGCGACCACCGGGACCTCGCCCAGGTAGACCTCGCCGTTGGTGCCGTCGATCGAGAGCATGTCGCCCTCGACCACCTCCCGGCCGTCGGGCAGCGTCAGCTTCTTGGCCCGGACGTCGACCTCGAGCTCCTCGGCGCCGCACACCGCGGTCTTGCCCATCCCGCGGGCGACGACCGCGGCGTGCGAGGTCCGCCCGCCCCGGCTGGTCAGCACGCCCTGGGCGGCGATCATGCCGTCGAGGTCATCGGGGGTGGTCTCGCGCCGGATCAGGATGACCTTCTCGCCCGCCTTCGCGCGCGAGACCGCGGTGGGGGAGTCGAACACCGCGGTGCCGCTGGCGGCGCCCGGCGAGGCGTTCATGCCAGTGGTCAGCAGCTCCTTCGCGGCGTCCCGGTCGAACCGGGGGAACATGAGATTCGCCAGCTGCGCGCCGGTGACCCGGAGCAGCGCCTCGTCCATGTCGATGAGGCCCTCGTCGACCAGCTCGACGGCGACGGTGAACGCGGCGGCCGCCGTCCGCTTGCCGACCCGGGTCTGGAGCATCCAGAGCTTGCCGCGCTCGATGGTGAACTCGATGTCGCACAGGTCGCGGTAGTGCTGCTCCAACGTCGTCATGATCGACATGAGCTCGTCGTAGGAGGACTTGTCGATCCGCTCGAGCTCGGTGAGGTGCAGCGTGTTGCGGATGCCCGCGACCACGTCCTCGCCCTGCGCGTTCTGCAGGTAGTCGCCGTAGACCCCCCGGGCTCCCGACGCCGGGTCGCGGGTGAACGCCACGCCGGTGCCGGAGTCCATCCCGAGGTTGCCGAACACCATCGAGCAGACGCTCACCGCGGTGCCGAGATCGGCCGGGATGCGCTCCTGGCGGCGGTAGATGTTCGCCCGGTCGGAGTTCCACGAGTCGAAGACGGCCCGGACGGCGAGGTCCATCTGCTCGCGCGGGTCCTGCGGGAACTCGCGCCCGGCGTGCTCGCGGACGACGCCCTTGAACGTCTCGACGAGGGTCGCCAGGTCGGCGGCGTCCAGGTCGAGGTCGTTCTTCGTGCCCTTGGCGTGCTTGGCCGCGTCGAGGGCCTCGGCGAAGTGCTCGCTCTCGATCCCGAGGACAGTCGCGCCGAACATCTGGACCAGGCGCCGGTAGGAGTCCCAGGCGAAGCGCTCGTCGCCGGCCTGGGCGGCCAGTCCCTTCACCGAGGAGTCGTTGAGGCCGACGTTGAGGACGGTCTCCATCATCCCGGGCATCGAGAACTTCGCGCCGGAGCGCACCGAGACGAGCAGCGGGTCGTCGGCCTGGCCGAGCTGCTTGCCCATCGTCGTCTCGAGGGCCGTGAGGTGCTCGGAGACCTCGGTGGCCATCCCGTCGGGCTCGCGGCCGTCGGCGAGGTAGGCCCGGCAGGCCTCGGTCGTGATCGTGAAGCCCGGGGGCACCGGCAGCCCCAGGTTCGTCATCTCCGCGAGGTTGGCGCCCTTGCCGCCCAGCAGGTCCTTCTGGTCCTTGTCGCCCTCGGCGAAGTCGTAGACGAACTTCGTCATCGTCACCGTCCCCTGGTCCGCACCGCCCTGCCGACGGCACCCGAAGACGCTGGCCCCTCGACGGCGTCCACACCATGGCCGAAAGGGGAGTGACTCGATCCAGAAGCCTCTGGCGCGGCCTCAGGGGGGCGGTGCCTCGGCCCCGTCCTTCTCCAGGAGCACCTCGCCCTCGAGGCCGTCCGGGTCGCGGAAGAACATGCTCCAGGCGCCGCCGAAGTCGTTGACGGTGCCGTCCGAGGCGCCGTGCTCGACGAGCCGGGCGCGGATCGTCGCGAAGGCCTCCGGCGAGGCCGCGTGCAGCCCGAAGTGGTCGAGGCGCCCGCGGTGCCACATCGGTGTCTGCCGGTCGGCCTCGCCGCTCGAGGGGATCGTGAAGACGTTGAGCTCGGTGTGCGGGCCGATCCGCACCACCGTCATCGTCTCCTCGCCCTGCTGCCCGTGGGGGCGCATCTCCCCGATCTCGGCGTCGAAGACCGCGGCGTAGAAGGCGCCGAGGCGCGCCGGGTCGTGGGTGATGGTCGCGATGTGGTCCACGCCGTCGAGCAGCACCGGCCGAGGGTCCCGCGAGCGGTCGCCGTTCGGCAACCGTGTCGGCGGCGCTCCGGCTTTCGCGGCGACGGTCCACGGGGCAGGGTGGGCGTGCCCGCATCCCGTGCCGCGGTGGAGCAGCGCCGCGGCCCGACCCCAGGACGGTGCCGGATGGCCGACGCCCCGATCGACGTGGATCCCGAGGGCACGCAGGAGTGGCGGGAGGCGCTCGAGTCGGTCCTCGCGGTGGAGGGCCCGGCACGCGCCCACGACCTGCTCGACGGGCTGATCTCGCAGGCCCGGGCGGCGGGCGCCCCGGTGCCCTACTCGGCGACCACGCCGTATGTGAACACCATCCCGGTCGACGCCGAGCCGCCGCACCCGGGGGACCGGGCTATCGAGCACCGCATCCGGTCGGCGATCCGCTGGAACGCGGTGGCGATGGTGCTGCGGGCGAACAAGGAGTCGAGCGAGCTCGGCGGGCACATCGCAAGCTTCCAGTCGGCCGCGACGCTCTACGACACCGGCTTCCAGCACTTCTGGCACGCGCCCTCTCCAGGGCACGGCGGCGACCTGGTGATGATGCAGGGCCACTCGTCGCCGGGGATCTACGCACGGGCCTTCCTCGAGGGCCGGCTGACCGAGGACCAGCTCGACGCGTTCCGTCAGGAGACGGGTGGACACGGGCTCTCGTCGTATCCGCACCCGTGGTTGATGCCGGAGTTCTGGCAGTTCCCGACGGTGTCGATGGGCCTGGGCCCGTTGATGGCGATCTATCAGGCGCGGTTCCTGAAGTACCTGCACGGCCGCGGGCTGGCCGACACCGAGAACCGGCACGTGTGGGCGTTCCTCGGCGACGGGGAGATGGACGAGCCGGAGTCGCTCGGAGCGATCTCGCTGGCCGGGCGGGAGCACCTCGACAACCTGATCTTCGTCGTGAACTGCAACCTGCAGCGCCTCGACGGCCCGGTGCGGGGCAACGGCAAGATCATCCAGGAGCTGGAGGGCATCTTCCGGGGCGCCGGCTGGAACGTCGTCAAGGTCATCTGGGGCAGCCGCTGGGACGAGCTGCTCAAGCGCGACACCACCGGCCGGCTGCACCAGCTCATGGAGGAGTGCGTCGACGGCGAGTACCAGACGTTCAAGTCCAAGGACGGCGCGTACGTCCGCGAGCACTTCTTCGGCAAGTACCCCGAGACCGCGGCGATGGTCGAGGACTGGACCGACGCCGAGATCTGGGCGCTGACGCGCGGCGGCCACGACCCGTCGAAGATCTACGCGGCGTACCAGGCCGCGGTCACCGAGCCCGACCGGCCGACGGTGATCCTGGCCAAGACCGTCAAGGGCTACGGGATGGGCGAGGCCGGGGAGGGCCAGAACATCTCCCACCAGCAGAAGAAGATGGCCGGTGAGCAGCTGCGGATCTTCCGGGACCGCTTCGACCTGCCCGTCGCCGACGCCGACGTCGACTCCCTGCCCTACCTGCGGCTCGGGGACGAGGAGGCGGAGTACCTGCGTCGCCACCGCGAGGCCCTGGGTGGGTCGCTGCCGGCGCGCCGGCGCCGGTCGGAGTCGTTGGAGGTGCCCGACGTCTCGGCGTTCGGGGCGCAGCTGGCGGGGTCGGGGGACCGGCAGATCTCGACGACGATGGCGTTCGTCCGCGTGCTGAACACGCTGCTGCGGGACAAGAAGATCGGGAAGCGGGTCGTGCCGATCGTTCCCGACGAGTCCCGCACCTTCGGCATGGAGGGCATGTTCCGGCAGTTCGGGATCTATTCGCGGGTCGGTCAGCTCTACACGCCCGAGGACGAGGGCCAGCTGATGTCCTACCGCGAGGCGCAGAACGGGCAGATGCTGCAGGAGGGCATCAACGAGCTGGGCG
>NZ_DASXJD010000261.1:0-1968 GCF_036497585.1 Actinomycetospora sp.
GCAGCAGCGGCTCCGCGCCACCCGCACCCGGCGCGACGCGCTGGACCGCGCCCTCGTCGACCTGGCCGGCTACTACCGCGACGTGCTCGTGCGCGGGTTCGGGGCGCAGGTCACCGCCACCCACCCGGACCGCGCCCGAGAGGTCGAGGCCACGGCCCGGGACGAGTCCCGTGAGTCCGCGCTGCGCCGCCTGGAAGCGGTCCTCGCGTGCCGGGAGGCGCTCGAGACCAACGTCAAGCCGCAGATCGCCGTCGAGGCGATGGTGACCGCGCTGCGCGCCGGCTGACCGACGTCCGCCGACCTGACGACCGCCCCCGGCTGGCTGAACCGCGTCGCGACCGCTCCCCGGGCTGTGGGCCTCGTCGTGGACGACAGCCGGGGCCGTGTGGTCTCCCCCGAGGCGACGACGCCGTTCCCGCTGGCCTCGGCGGCCAAGGTGGTGCACCTGGTGGCGTACGCCCGGGCGGTCGCGGACGGCCGGATCCGGCCTGACGAGCGGGTTCCGGTGCGGACTGGGAGCGCTGGTACGTGCCCGGCACCGACGGCGGCGCGCACCCCGAGGCGCTGGCCCGGCTCGGGGGCGGTCCCGAGGCCACGGCCGACCAGGTGGTCTCGGCGATGGTCTGCGAGAGCGACAACGCGGCGGCCGGCTGGCTGCGGGCGCGGCTGGGCGACGAGGCCCTCCGGGAGGCGGCGGCGTCCGGGGGATGGGAGGACGTCGACCTGCCGTCGTACGCCGGAGCGGCCGCGCGCTTCGTCCTGCCCGATCGGGCACCGCCAGGAGCGAGCCGGGCGGAGCTCTCGAGCGTCGACGCGGTGCTCGGCCGTCAGGTCGCCGACGACCCGGCGTTCCGCGCTGACGTCCAGCGGCGGTACGCGGACTCGGCCGCCCGCGACCCGGAGCGGTTCGTCGCCGATCAGCAGCGGTGGACGGGCACGACCGCCGCCGCCACGCCGGTCCAGGTCGCCGGCCTGTACCGCGCCATCGCGACCGGGGGCGTGCCCGGTGCCGACGTCGCCCAGCGACAGCTCACCCACCAGGGCCCGATCCCGCGGCTGGGCACGGTCGGGTTCAAGAGCGGGAGCTTCCTGAACGTCCTGACCTTTGGGTCCTTCCTGCGCCGCGACGACGGGTCGCTGGGCTACGCCGTGGTGCTCGGCCGGGACCTCCCTGTCCTGCCCCTCACGACGACGCAGGCCCGCGGCCAGCAGGGGATGGCCCTCGACGCGCTCCGCTCGCCCGCGGGGTTCGACCGCCCGCTCTGCGTCGCCTGACGCCGTGATTGAGACGATGTCCCGGTGACGGACGACGAGCGCCTGGCCGCGCTCGAGGCGCGGGTCGCGGCTCTGGAGGGTTCGACGTCCGGGGCCGGCCCGACGAGGTCGACGTCTCCGGCGCCGTCGGATACGAGGGTGACGTCCGGTTGCACGGCCAGGTGTCCTGGACGATCCGCTACTCGCCGTCCGGGGTGCTCGACTTGCCCACCACGCCGACCGCGGAGGTCCTCGCCGCGCTGGGGCACCCGGTCCGCCTCGCGCTGGTGCGGCGGCTGCTCGCGGGCCCGGCGACCGGGGCCGACCTGCAGGACGCCGCGGAACTCTCCTCGACCGGGCAGGTCTACCACCACCTGCGGGCGCTGACGTCCGCGCGCGTCGTCGAGCAGGACGCCAGGACGTTCCGGATCCCGACGACGGGCGTGGTCCCGGTGCTCACGATGATGCTGGCCGCCGGGGACATCTCGGGCCTGCTCCGGTGAGTTGCGGCGTTCGGCCCCAGAGGGCCCGCTCGGGTGGTTAGCGTGCTCGGGGTGAGCACTCCCGTCCCGCCGCCGGGGCTCTACACCCAGCCGCCGACCGGCCTGCCGCCCTACCTCGCCGACCGGCCCGCCGTGGCCTCGGACCCGACGGTGCTGACCGACGGGCAGGTCGTGCCCCGGCAGGTCGTGCCTGCGCCGGCGGGAGGTGGGG
>NZ_DASXJD010000262.1:0-12241 GCF_036497585.1 Actinomycetospora sp.
GACCGACTCGGCCGCCGGCGGCTGTTCTTCATCACGCTCGCGATCTACTTCGGCGGCAGTGCCCTCACCGCCTTCACGCTGGGCTCCGGGGCCCTGTCACTGACATTCCTCTATGCGACCCGGTTCATCGCGGGCGCCGGGATCGGCGGCGAGTACTCGGCCGTCAACTCGGCCATCGACGAGTTGGTCCCGGCCCGGTACCGGGGTCGGACCGACATCGCCGTGAACGGCACGTACTGGGCGGGCGCGGCGATCGCCGCGGCGATCCAGGTCCCGCTCCTCTCGGGTGCGATCCGTCCCGGTCTCGACTGGCGGATCGCCTTCCTGATCGGCCCGGTGCTGGCGATCGTGATCGTCGTGCTCCGTCGGGCGGTGCCGGAGAGCCCGCGATGGTTGATCATGCACGGCCGGAGCGAGGAGGCCGAGCGGTCGATCGACTACATCGAGCGCGAGGTCGTCGCGACGGGCAAGCAGATCACCCCGGTCGACGAGAGCCGGGCCCTGGACATCAAGCCCACTCCGCAGACCGGGTACATCGCGCTGCTGCGGGTGCTGTTCCGGACCTATCCGGGCCGCTCCACGCTCGGCGCGGTCCTGATGATCACACAGTCGTTCCTCTACAACGCGATCTTCTTCTCGTACGCCATCGTGTTGGCGAACTTCTACCTCGGGCCGAACGCGGACACCTCGATCTACTACATCCCGTTCGCCATCGGGAACTTCCTCGGTCCCCTTCTGCTCGGGAGGTTCTTCGACACCATCGGACGGCGGAAGATGATCGCCGGCACGTATCTGCTCTCCGGCGCCCTCCTGGTGATCAGTGCGTTCCTGTTCAGGGCGGGGGCGCTCAACGCCACGACGCAGACGATCGCCTGGTGCGTGATCTTCTTCTTCGCGTCGGCCGGCGCCAGCGCCGCCTACCTCACCGTCAGCGAGATCTTCCCCATGGAGGTCCGCGCCAAGGCCATCGCGGTGTTCTTCGCGATCGCCCAGGTCTTCGGCTCGGTCGCGCCGCTGGTCTACGCGGCGATGATCGGCCCGAAGTCCGCCCCGAGCGAGACGGGACTGTTCTACGCCTACATCCTCGGCGCCGTGATCATGATGGTCGGCGGTATCGTCGCCGCGATCCTCGGGGTCGACGCCGAGCGGAAATCGCTGGAGGACGTGGCCATCCCGCTCTCGGTGGTGCGGGCGACCGGGGTCAGCGGCGGCGGGCCATGAGGTGCGCCCCGCGCTCGTGAGCACGGGCCGTCGTGCTCACCGTCGCGGGGCTCCCGTGGTTGCCACGCCAGCCGTGGGCGCCCACTCGGGGTCAGGGTCGCCGATTGCGCCGACCGAGTGGCCCCTCAGGGCGGCAACGGCAGCCGTGGGCGCCCACTCGGGGGGCGGCGGTCGGCACCCGTCGTCGGGAACCCGACTACGTCTGCTCGGTGCCGATCGCGAGCTTGGCCAGCATGTCGCGGGCCTTCTCGGCGCTGCGGGGCTGGCAGAGGACGTCGTAGCGGCCGGCGACCATCTGGCTGGAGGAGGTGAAGTCCCGCCGCCCGCGGCTCGCGCCGTAGGTGATCGCGCCGGACACGATCCCGAACACGATGCCGGCCCCGAGACCGAGCAGGATCGCGCCGATCGAGCCGTTCGCGCTGAACAGCGACAGGATCACCCCGACGAACAGGCCGAGCCACGCCCCGGAGGCGGCACCCGTGGCGAGCACCCGGCCCCACGTCAGCCGGCCGATGACCCGCTCGACGAGCATGAGGTCGACCCCGACGATGGTGACGTCGCCGACGGGGAAGTCGTTGTCGGCGAGGTGGTCGACCGCGCGTTGCGCCTCCTCGTACTTGGCGTACGACCCCACCGGCCAGCCCGACGGCGGCTCCGGCAGGTTGGGCAGCCCGGGGGCTGACCCGGGACGATTCCCCAGGAACGGCGAGCTCACGACTTCCTCCGCGTGCTGATCGGTCCGAGCATCCTTCCAACGGACCGCACGAGGCGAAAGTGCCCGAAGGCCCCTGTATCGTCCCTCGCTCGATGGGCCGAACGGCGACGCGCACTCCTCCGGGTGCGCGCCGCCGTCGGTGAGTGAACAGCGCCGTCCTCGCCTCGGATGCCAGTCAAGGGGAGCACGCCGATTGGGTGCCGTGGCTGGCGTCCCGACGACGAGGGTCAGCGGATCTTGTAGTCCTTCAGCAGACCGCGGCTGATGATCATCTTCTGGATCTCCGAGGTGCCCTCGCCGATGAGCAGGAACGGCGCCTCGCGCATCAGCCGCTCGATCTCATACTCCTTCGAGTAGCCGTAGCCGCCGTGGATGCGGAACGACTCCTCGGTGACCTCCTTGCAGTACTCGGAGGCGATCATCTTGGCCATGCCGGCCTCGACGTCGTTGCGCTCGCCGCGGTCCTTGAGGCGGGCGGCGTTGACCATCATGAGGTGCCCGGCCTCGACCTTCGTGGCCATCTCGGCGAGCTTGAACGCGATCGCCTGGTGCTGGGCGATCGGCTTGCCGAAGGTGGAGCGCTGCTGGGCGTACTCGATGCCGAGCTCGAAGGCTCGGATCGCGATGCCGCAGGCACGGGCGGCCACGTTGACGCGCCCGACCTCGACGCCGTCCATCATCTGCGCGAAGCCCTTGCCCGGCGCCCCGCCGAGGACCTGGTCCTGGGAGATGCGGAAGCCGTCGAACACCAGCTCGGTGCTGTCGACACCCTTGTAACCCATCTTGTCGATCTTGCCGGGGACCGAGAGGCCCTCGGCGACCTTGCCGAACCCGCGCGGCTTCTCCACCAGCAGCGTCGTCAGGTTCTGGTAGGGCTTCTCGGCGCCCTCGTCGGTCTTGACCAGTACCGCGGTGAGGTTCGAGGAGCCGCCGTTGGTCAGCCACATCTTGGCGCCGTCGACGACGAAGTCGTCCCCGTCGCGCTTGGCGCGGGTCTTGATCGCGGCGACGTCGGAACCCAGCTCCGGCTCGGACATCGAGAACGAGCCGGTCGTCTCGCCGGTCGCGAGCAGCGGCAGGTACTTCTGCTTCTGCTCCTCGGTGCCGTGGTGGATGAGCATGTAGCTGACGATGAAGTGGGTGTTGATGACGCCCGAGACGCTCATCCACCCGCGCGCGATCTGCTCGACGACCAGCGCGTAGGTCAGCAGCGACTCGCCCAGACCGCCGTACTCCTCCGGGATCATGAGCCCGAACAGGCCCATCTCCTTCATCCCGTCGACGATCGCCTGGGGGTACTCGTCGGCGTGCTCGAGCTCCTGGGCGTGCGGGATGATCTCCTTGTCCACGTAGTCGCGGACGGTGGAGAGGATCTCCTCCTGGACGTCGGTGAGTCCCGCGGTCTGGGCGAGGCGTGCCATGCGTCGTGCTCCCTGCTCTGGGGTGGTTACCGGCCAGTGTGCGACAGCGCCGGCGTGGGTGCTCAGCTCTCCGGCGGGGTCCAGCGCTCGCCGCGGGTCATGCCCGCCGCGCGCCCCTTGCCGGCGATGACCAGCGCCATCTTGCGGGAGGCCTCGTCGATCATCTCGTCGCCGAGCATCGCCGAGCCCTTGGCGCCGCCGGCCTCGGAGGTGAACCACTCGTAGGCGTCGAGGATGTTCTCGGCGTGGTCGTAGTCGTCCTGCGACGGCGAGAACGTCTCGTTGGCGGCGTCGATCTGGCCGGGGTGCAGGACCCACTTGCCGTCGTAGCCCAGCGCGGCGGCGCGGCCGGCCACCCGCTTGAAGGCCTCGACGTCACGGATCTGTAGGTAGGGCCCGTCGATGGCCTGCAGGTCGTACGCCCGCGCCGCCATGAGGATCTGCATGAGGATGTAGTGGTAGGCGTCGCCCTCGGTGTAGCCGGGGGGCTGCTCGCCGACCACGAGCGACTTCATGTTGATCGAGGCCATGAAGTCCGCCGGGCCGAAGACGATGGTCTCCAGGCGGGGCGAGGCCGCGGCGATGTCGTTGACGTTCGTCAGGCCCAGGGCATTCTCGATCTGCGCCTCGATGCCGATCCGGCCGACCTCGAGCCCCATCGTCTTCTCGATCTGGGTGAGCAGGAAGTCCAGGGCGTGGACCTGCGCGGCCGTCTGCACCTTAGGCAGCATGATCGCGTCGAGGTTGGCGCCCGCCCCCTCCACGACCTCGGTGACGTCGCGGTAGGTCCACTCGGTCGTCCAGTCGTTGACGCGGACGACGCGGGTCTTGCCCTCCCAGCCGCCCTCGTTCAGCGCGGCAACGATCGTCTTGCGCGCCTCCGGCTTGACCAGCGGGGCGCAGGCGTCCTCCAGATCGAGGAAGATCTGGTCCGCCGGCAGCGTCCGGGCCTTGTCGATGAACTTCTGGCTCGAGCCGGGCACCGCGAGACACGATCGGCGCGGACGGTTCTCGACACTCACTCGCACTGACCTCCTCGAGGTCTCCTCGTCGTCATCGCGGAGACATGTGGTTGACCGGGATGCTGACACGGGTGGGCCCGGCTGTGCCGATTCAGGTGAAGACGCTCTCAGGCACCGTCCCCGATCAGCGGTACTCCCCCACGCGTCGTCGTCCGCTCACCCTGTCAGCACCGGCAATCTTCTCCACGCCGCTAACCTCGCCGCGTGACCCGCGCCGCCAGCACACCGATGACCAGGGTGTTCGTCGCCCGAATGGTCGGTCTGCCCGTTCTCGGTCCCGACGGCGAGAACATCGGCCGGGTGCGCGACGCGGTGTGCGCGGTGTCCGTCGGGCCCCGCCCGCCGCGCGTGCTGGGCCTCGTCGTCGGGGTCGGGTCCCGCCGCCGGATCTTCGTGCCGATGCTGCGGGTCACGGCGATCGACGCGGGCGCCGCGACCCTCTCCACCGGCCAGGTGAACCTGCGGCCGTTCGCGCAGCGCCCGAACGAGGTCCTCGTCGTCGGCGAGATGCTCGACGCGGCGGTGCGCGTGGTCGACCACGACGCCGACGCCACCGTCGTCGACGTCCTCATGGAGCACACCCGCAGCCGGGACTGGCTGATCACGCGGCTGGCGGTGACCGAGCGCCACGGGCGTCTCGGTCGACGGGGGCCGGTGCAGGTCCTGCCGTGGGCGGCGGTGAGCGGGCTGTCGCTGGCCGAGGAGGGCCAGGGCACCGAGCAGCTGCTGGCCACCTTCGAGGACATGCGCCCGGCCGACGTCGCCCAGGCGTTGCTGGACCTGCCGCAGCGCCGGCGCCACGACGTGGCCGACGGGCTCGACGACGAGCGGCTCGCCGACGTCCTCGAGGAGCTGCCCAACGTCGACCAGCGCGATCTGCTGCGCCACCTGGCGTCCGAGCGTGCCGCCGACGTCCTCGAGGCGATGGATCCCGACGACGCCGCGGACCTGCTCGCCGATCTCCCCGACCCGGAGTCCGAGCAGCTCCTGGGCCTCATGGAGCCCGAGGACTCGCAGTCCGTGCGCCGGCTGCTGACGTACTCGGCGGACACGGCGGGCGGCATGATGACCCCGGAGCCGATCGTGCTGACCCCCGACTCCACGGTGGCCGAGGCGCTCGCCCGCGTCCGCAACCCCGACATCACCCCGGCGCTCGCGTCCATGGTCTTCGTCGCCCGGCCCCCGTCGGCGACCCCGACGGGGCGCTACCTGGGCTGCGTGCACTCCCAGCGGCTGCTGCGGGAGGCGCCGTTCGAGCTGGTGGCGGGCGTGCTCGACGCCGAGCTCACCCGGCTGCACCCCGACGCCTCGCTCACCGAGGTCACCCGATACTTCGCGACGTACAACCTCGTCTGCGGCCCGGTGATCGACGACAACGACCACCTGCTGGGCGCGGTGACCGTCGACGACGTCCTGGACCACCTGCTGCCCGAGGACTGGCGCACCCAGGATCCGGAGCCGACGACGACGG
The DNA here is from genome assembly GCF_036497585.1 of Actinomycetospora sp. GTDB lineage: Bacteria > Actinomycetota > Actinomycetes > Mycobacteriales > Pseudonocardiaceae > Actinomycetospora. The sequence continues at coordinate 5,851 of NZ_DASXJD010000262.1, forward strand.
GTGGGATGCGGATCCCGCCCGCCGCCCTGCCGCCGGCCGTCGCCCCCACGGCGTCGTCGCAGCCGACCCGGTCCGCCACCCGCCCGACCCGGGGAGGCCGCCGTGCCTGAGCGCTCCGCCCGCAACCGCCTCGACACTCCCGCGGGCCCCCAGCGCCGGCTGCGGGTCCAGCTCGACACCGAGGCCTTCGGCCGGCTCTCCGAGCGGCTCGCCCGGTTCCTCGGCACCGGCACGTACCTGTTCTGGCAGACGGTCTTCGTCATCTTCTGGATCGCGCTGAACCTCGCCGGGATCCTCGGGCGCTGGGACCCCTACCCCTTCATCCTGCTCAACCTGGCCTTCTCGACCCAGGCGGCCTACGCGGCGCCGCTGATCCTGCTCGCGCAGAACCGGCAGGACGACCGCGACCGGGTGGCGCTCGACGAGGACCGGGCCCGCGCCCGCCGGACCATCTCCGACACCGAGTACCTCTCCCGGGAGCTCGCGGCGGTGCGCCTGGCCGTCGGCGAGATGGTCACCCGGGACTTCCTGCGCAGCGAGCTCTCCGAGCGGGGCGCCGAGCGCAGCGGGGCGGACCGCGAGGTGCAGAAGCAGCTCAGCCGGGCCGTCGACCGCTCGCTGGACCGCACGCTCGAGAAGTCACTGGACCGGGTCGTCGACAAAGCCGTCGAGAAGGCCGTCGGGAAGGCGGTCGACCGGGCCCTCGACCGCGCGCTGGAGCGCGGCGGGGTCGGGGTGCGTGGGACGAACCACGCGGGGGCCGGTCCGGGCGACGGGGCCACGTAACATCGGGTCATGGCTGGTTCACCGTCGGTCGAGGCGATCCGCACCGCGCTGTCCGGTGTCGAGGATCCCGAGATCCACCGTCCGATCACCGAGCTGGGGATGGTCAAGGACGTCCGCGTCCTCGACCACGGCAAGGTCGAGATCGCGATCTACCTGACGGTGTCCGGCTGCCCGATGAAAGAAACCATCACCAACCGGGTGACGACGGCGGTGTCCGGCGTCTCCGGGGTCTCGGCGGTGTCGGTCGAGCTCGACGTCATGAACGACGAGCAGCGCAAGGAACTGCGCCGCAAGGTCAAGGGCGACGCCGACGAGCCGGTGATCCCGTTCGCCCAGCCGGGCTCGATGACGCGGGTGTACGCGGTCGCCTCCGGCAAGGGCGGCGTCGGGAAGTCGTCGGTGACGGTGAACCTCGCGGCGGCCATGGCGAACAAGGGGCTCTCCGTCGGCGTGGTCGACGCCGACATCTACGGCCACTCGGTGCCGCGCATGCTCGGCACCGCCGACCTGCCCACCAAGGTCGACGAGATGATCCTCCCGCCCCAGGCGCACGGGGTGAAGGTCATCTCGATCGGGATGTTCACGCCCGGCAACACCCCGGTCGTCTGGCGCGGGCCGATGCTGCACCGCGCGCTGCAGCAGTTCCTCGCCGACGTCTTCTGGGGCGACCTCGACGTGCTCCTGCTCGACCTGCCTCCCGGCACCGGGGACATCGCGATCTCCGTCGCGCAGCTCATCCCGAACGCCGAACTGCTCGTCGTCACCACTCCGCAGCAGGCGGCCGCCGAGGTCGCCGAGCGGGCCGGGGCGATCTCGCTGCAGACCCGCCAGCGCCTGGTCGGCGTCGTCGAGAACATGTCGTGGATGGACATGCCCGACGGGTCGCGCATGGACCTCTTCGGCTCCGGCGGGGGTCAGCAGGTGGCGGACTCGCTGACGAAGTCGATCGGGTCCGAGGTGCCGCTGCTGGGCCAGATCCCGATCGACACCCGGCTGCGCGAGGGCGGGGACGCGGGGGTGCCGCTCGTGCTCTCGGCGCCGCAGTCCGCGGCCGGGGAGGCGCTGCGCGGTGTGGCCGACCGGCTCACCGTGCGGGCCCGCGGGCTCGCCGGGATGTCGCTGAACATCTCGCCGGCTTCGCGCTGACGCGCTCGTGCGTGCGTTTCCGTGCCAGGACACGGAAACGCACACACAGGACCGCAGGTCAAAGGTCGCGCTGCATCCAGGCGACGTCGTGCCTCCGGCGGCGTCCCCGACCGTGGCCCCGCGGATCGTCAGCATCGACGATCGAGGTAGCCGGGCCGGCGGGCGGTCAGGCAAGGGAGAACGAGCGCCGCGAGAGACCCCACATCATGCCGTCGATCTCGGTGGTCGCGGAGGTCTCGGGGTCGGTGGCCGCGCCGAGGGTGACGAACAGCGGGACGTAGTGCTCGGCGGTCGGGTGCGCGTAGGGCATGCCCGGCGCCGAGGTGAACCGCCGCAGCGCCTCGACGTCGCCGCGGCCCAGCGCGTCGGAGACCCAGGCGTCGAAGTCGTCGGTCCACCCGGGCACGGCGTCGCCGCGCAGCATGTCGCGGGCGAGGAAGGGCAGCCCGTGGGTCATGAACCCGGAGCCGACGACGAGCACGCCCTCGGAGCGCAGCTCGCGCAGCCGGGCGCCGAGGCGCATGAGCCGGTCGGGGTCCTCCTCGGGCATGCTGACCTGCAGGACCGGCACGTCGGCGTTGGGGTACATCACCGACAGCGGCACCCAGGCCCCGTGGTCGAGGCCCCGCGCCGAGCGGTGCGCCGGCTCGTCGTCGGCGAGCATCGCCGCGACCCGGTCGGCGAGCGCCGTCGCGTCGGGCGTCACGTAGGTCATTCGGTAGTAGCGCTCGGCGAAGCCGCCGAAGTCGTACACCAGCGGGGTCCCGGCGTCCGGGGCGGACAGGGTCAGCGGTGCGGACTCCCAGTGGGCCGAGACGATGACGATCGCGCGGGGCTGCGGCATCCGGTGGGCCCAGTCGAAGAGCTCGCGCATCCACTCGCCGTCGTCGTAGAGCGGGGGCGCGCCGTGGGAGAGGTAGATCGCCGGGAGCGGTCCGTCCTCGGGGGTCCAGGGACGGCGACCGGCGGCCGTGGCGCGTGCCGGCTCGACGAAGGCGTCGAAGGCGGCCCCGGGGGCGGCGGTGGCGAACGGCGAACTCATGGGTCGTGCCCCTCAGGTGAAGGTTCAACCGTCACGGTACAGCTGCACAGTTGAAGCATCAAGTGTAGGGTGGGGTCCATGGCCGAGTGGTTGAACGCCGAGGAGCAGCACGCCTGGCGTCGCACGGCCGCCGTCATGACGCTGCTCCCCGCCGCCCTGGACGCGCAGCTGCAGCGCGACGCCGGGCTGACCCAGTTCTCCTATCTCGTGCTCGCCATGCTCTCCGAGACCGAGGGCCGCGTCATGCCGATGAGCGAGCTGGCGTCCACCGTCAGTTCGTCCCTGTCGCGACTCTCGCACGTGGTGTCCAGATTGGAGCAGCAGGGCTGGGTGTCGCGCGAGCCCTGTGCGGGGAACGGCCGGGTCACGATGGCGCGGCTGACCGACGCCGGCTGGGAGAAGGTCGTCGCCACGGCGCCGGGGCACGCCGCCGAGGTCCGACGGTTGGTGATCGACGCCGTCGGACCCTGCCGCGTCGCCGACCTCGACGCCATCACCGGCGCGATCCTGCGCCGCCTCGACCCTGCCGCCCGGATGCGAGCCAACCCGATGGCGTCCGAAGGTGCCTCCGGCTCGTGAGCACTTTCGGGGGCTATAGCCACCGAAAGTGCTCACGAGCGCGAAGCGCACCTCCTACGTCGCGTCGGGGTCGAACGGGGCCGCCTCGCCGGGCGCGAGCGGGGTCCCGCGGTCGGACTGGCCCTTGACCACCCCGCCGGGGCCCGTCGCCGGCACCCCGTGCCCGTTGGTGCCCGACGAGCCCGCGGGCAGCGCCGCCGCGCCGGCCGCCGTCGCCGCCGGGTCGGGCGCCGCAGGGGTGGCGGCACCGCTCCAGGTGCCGTCCGCGACCGGGTCGAACAGCGTGCGCCGCACGGCGCGGCGGGGGTCGAGGTCGCGGATGGTGCGCAGGTCCTCCAGGGGCTTGCGCAGCTCCTCGAACTCCGGGCCGATCTCCTGACGGAGCTGGTCGCGGGCCCCGGCCGCGTACTCGCGGACCGTGCGGACGGTGTCCGCGACCCAGCGCACGGCCCCGGGCAGGCGCTCGGGCCCGAGCACGAAGAGCCCGATCAGCGCGAGGACGAGGATCTCGCCCCACCCGACGCTCTCGAACACCGCTCCTCCTAGAGCTGCGCCTGCAGCGACAGCGGCCGTCCGGCGCGGACGACGCCGAGCGTCACGGTCTCACCCGGCCGGTGCTCGCGGATCGCGACGGTCAGCTCGTCGGCCGAGGCGACCGGCCGGTCGTCCACCTCCGTGACGACGTCGCCCTCGAGCACCCCGGCGCGATCGGCCGGCCCGCCCTGGCGCACGTTGAGGATCTGGGCGCCGTCCGAGGTGCCGTCGGTGACCGACTTCGCGTTCACGCCCAGGTCGGTGTGCGCGAAGCCCCCGGTCTGGATGAGCGACTGCGCGATGGTGCGGACGTCGTCGATCGGGATCGCGAACCCGAGCCCGATCGAGCCGCCCTGCCCCGAGCTGTCGGTGCCGCCGAGCGTGCGGATCGCGGTGTTGATCCCGACGACGGCGCCGGTGGAGTCGACGAGCGCACCGCCGGAGTTGCCGGGGTTGATCGCGGCGTCGGTCTGGATGGCGTCGATGACGGGGTTGGCGTCGGCCGACTCGGCGTCCAGGCGCACCGGACGCCGCAGCGCGCTGACGATGCCGGTGGTCACCGTCCCGGCGAGTCCCAGCGGCGAGCCGATCGCGATGACGCCGTCGCCCACCCGGAGATCCGAGGACCGGCCGAGCTGGGCGACCACCGGATTCGCGAGGTCGACCTTCACGACCGCGATGTCGGTCTGCGGGTCCCGGCCCACGATCCGCGCGGCCGCGCGCTGCCCGGACGCGAAGACCGCCTCCAGCGTGGCGCGCGGGTCGGTCGCGGCGAGGGAGACGACGTGGTTGTTGGTGACGATGTCGCCGCGGGTGTCGATCACCACCCCGGAGCCGGTGCCGCCCGTGGTGCCCGACCGGACCTCGATGGAGACCACGGCGGGGACCACGCGGCCGGCCACGTCGGCGACCGACCCGGCGGGGCGTTCCTTGCCCGCGTCGACCTGGGCCAGGGTCGCGCCCGGGTCGATGAGCGTGTCCGAGCCCTCGGCGGTCAGGTGGCCGACCACGCCGCCGACCGCCCCCACCAACAGGGCCACGACGGCGAGCAGAATCAGCGCGCTGGGCGCGACCCGCCGGCCGAACAGCAGCTCCCGGGCCGAGAGGCGGGGTCCGGCGGCCCGCCGGTCGGGGCCCGGCGCGCGCTCGCGGACCGCGGGCCCGCCGAGCTCGACCGGGGCCGCAGGGTCGCGCCACGGGTCGTGCTCGGTGGTCTCGCCGTCCCACAGGTCGTCGGCGGTGTGCTCGGGACCCGTGCGGGGGTCGGCCGGGCGCTGCAGCGTGTCCGCCGCCCCGTCCGGGCGGCCGAAGGCGCTGGCGAGCGCGACCGAGGGCTCGCGGGAGCCGGCGCGGTCCCGACGGCGGGTGTCGGTCTCCGTCGCGCCCCGGTCGCCGGCGTGCCCGGCGAACGGGCCGGCCTCGCCGGTCGGTCGGCCGAAGGCGGCGGCCAGCTCGCCGTCGTCGAGGGCGTGACCGTTGCTGCCCGACGGGGCCGCGGAGGCCGACCGACCAGACTGCTGGTGGCCGTTGGTGCGGTGGCCGTTGGTGACCGGTGCGCCCGCGTCGGGGGACGTCTGCTCGGGCACGGAGCCGCTTGTCCCGGCGCCCGGCTCGTCGTCCTCTCCGGGCACGCCGGGAGGACGCTCCGTCGTCGCGTGTCGCGACCAGGGGCTGCTCATGGCTGCGCTCCGGTGATCGCCCTACTCGCCGTGGGCGTGCGCGCGCGGTGGGTGGTCATCGTCCTTCCACGGTAGAGCGCGCGGGACGCCGGTGCGACACCACCCGATCCTCGGCCGTCCGGGGTGAAGGAGGGGTCAGGCGGGGGGCCGCCCGGGAGCGCCCGACGCCGGCGGGCGGGACGACGTGCTCGGGGGGCCGACCACCGGGACGGCGCCGGCCGGTCCGGCGTGCTCGGCGGTGCCGGCGACCGGGTTGCCCCGCTCCCCCGCGGGCGGCACCGGGACGGCGGCGGTCAGCGACGCGCCCGCGGCCGGCGCCGGGCCCGCGGGGGTGACGGCGGCCGGCACGGCTCCGGCGGCGACGACGGGCCCGACGACGGCGGCCGCGCCCACGACCAGGCCGGAGGCGACCACCACCGGGAGCCGGCGGTGACGGGTCGCGCCGGAGCGCCGGGCACGCCGACGCTCCCCGGCCGGCGGAGCGCCCGAGGGCACGACGAAGTTGCCCTCGGCGTCGAGGGTGAGCCCCGCGGGCGCCTCGGGCAGGTCGGCGACCTCGGGGATGGCCCGCAGCGAGGACAGCAGCGAGTCCGGGACGCCGGGAGCGTCCGCACCCCGCAGCCGA
>NZ_DASXJD010000263.1:0-4454 GCF_036497585.1 Actinomycetospora sp.
CTCGCGACCGCGGTGCGTCCCCCGCCTGCGGCGTCGTCGGACCCGGCCCGCGAGCCCCATGCCCTGCAGGAGCGAGAGCGCCCCGACCACCCACCAGCACCACATCGTCGACTCCTCTCACCAGGAGTCGACGCTACCCACTCACCTGTCGTCACCAGCGCAACGACACGCGATGAGTCACCCCTCGTCGACAGCGGCCTCGCGCAGCCGGTCCGCGGCGGCGAAGGGGTCGAGCCCGCCGCCCGCGACCTCCCCGGCGAGGGCGTCCAGCGCCACCGACCCCGAGACCGCCCGCAGCTGCGCGCGCAGGTCGGCGAGCGCGATCGCCTCGATCTCGGCCCGGGCGCGTCGCCGACGGCCCTCGTCGCCCCGGCCGTGCTCCACCATCCAGGCCCGGTGGGCGTCGATCGCCGCGAGCAGCTCGTCGATCCCCTCGCCCCGCGACGCCATCGTCCGCACCACCGGCGCCCGCCAGCCCGGCCCGGACTCCCGCCGCGTCATCGCCATGGCGTTCTGCAGCTCGCGCACCGTCGCGTCGGCCCCCTCGCGGTCGGCCTTGTTGACGCAGAAGACGTCGGCGATCTCCAGGACGCCCGCCTTGGCCGCCTGCACGCCGTCACCCATCCCGGGGGCGAGCAGGACCACGGTGGTGTCGGCTAGCGCGACGACCTCCACCTCGGACTGCCCCACCCCGACCGTCTCGACGAGCACGACGTCGCACCCCGCCGCGTCGAGCACCCGCAGGGCCTGCGGGGCCGCGGCCGTGAGGCCGCCGAGGTGGCCGCGGGTGGCCATCGAGCGGATGAAGACGCCGGGGTCGGTGGCGTGCTCGCCCATCCGCACCCGGTCGCCGAGCAGGGCGCCGCCCGTGAACGGCGAGCTGGGGTCCACCGCGAGCACCCCCACCCGGCGGCCGTCGGCGCGCAGCCCGCCGACCAGCGCCGACGTCGTCGTCGACTTCCCGACGCCGGGCGGACCGGTCAGCCCGACGACGACGGCGTGGCCGACGTGCGGCGCCAGCGCCGCCGCGAGGGCCCGCGCGCGCTCCGATCCCCCGGCCGACCCGCCGTCCTCCACCAGGGAGATCAGCTGCGCCACCGCGCGCGGGGAACCGTCCCGGGCGCGGGCGGCGAGGTCGTCGAGGTCGTGGACAGCCGGGGACACCCGGACGATGCTGTCATCCCGACCCGGGGCCCCGGGCCGGACGGAGGGGACTCACCCACGCGTGGTCGGGGTGGCGGCCGTCACCTGCTCAGCGTTTCGATTCAGTCGGTTAGTTTCCCGAGCATGACTGCACTGGTGGACGCGAGCGTGGGCATCGTGGGTGTGGACCACGTGGGGATCGCCGTGCCCGACCTCGACGCGGCCATCGACTGGTACGCGACGACCCTCGGGCTCGAGGCCACCCACACCGAGACCAACGAGGAGCAGGGGGTGCGGGAGGCCATGCTGCACGCGCCCGACGACGAGACCGGTGCCGCGGTGCAGCTGCTGGCACCGCTGAACGAGAGCTCGACGATCGCGAAGTTCATCGACCGCAACGGCCCGGGGCTGCAGCAGGTGGCCTACCGGGTCCGTGACGTCGAGGCGGCCGCGACGGCGCTGCGCGAGAAGGGCGTGCGCCTGCTGTACGAGAACGCCCGCCGGGGCACGGCCGACTCCCGGGTGAACTTCGTGCACCCCAAGGACGCCGGCGGGGTCCTGGTGGAGCTGGTCGAACCCGCGGCCACCGCCCACTGATCGACCGACACCCGTCACAGCCACCTTCTCCGCCGTACCTACCCGTCGGTAGCCTGCGGGCCGAACCGACACCACGGAGGCATTGACCGTGCAGGAAATCCGCGACGCCATCCTCGCCGACGAGACGGCCGCGCTGGCCGGTGTCACCGTCCCCGAGTCCTACCGGGGCATCACGGTGCACGCCGACGAGGCCGAGATGTTCGCCGGCATGGCCTCCAAGGAGAAGGATCCGCGCAAGTCGCTGCACCTCGACGAGGTGCCGACGCCCGAGCCGGCCGCCGGCGAGGCCCTCGTCGCCGTCATGGCGAGCGCGATCAACTACAACACCGTGTGGACCTCGATCTTCGAGCCGGTGTCCACTTTCGGCTTCCTCAAGCGCTACGGGCGCATCTCGCCGCTGGCCAAGCGCCACGACCTGCCCTACCACGTGGTGGGCTCCGACCTCGCCGGCGTCGTGCTCAAGACCGGCGAGGGCGTGCAGATGTGGAAGCCCGGCGACAAGGTCGTCGCGCACTGCCTCTCGGTGGAGCTGGAGAGCCCCGACGGGCACGACGACACGATGATGGACCCCGAGCAGCGCATCTGGGGCTTCGAGACCAACTTCGGCGGCCTGGCCGACATCGCGCTGGTCAAGACCAACCAGCTCATGCCCAAGCCGGGGCACCTCACCTGGGAGGAGGCCGCGTCCCCCGGACTGGTCAACTCCACCGCCTACCGCCAGCTGGTCAGCCACAACGGCGCGAACATGACCCAGGGCGACGTCGTGCTGATCTGGGGCGCCTCGGGCGGCCTGGGCTCCTACGCCACCCAGTTCGCGCTCAACGGCGGGGCGACCCCGGTCTGCGTCGTCTCCTCGCCGGAGAAGGCCGAGCTGTGCCGCAAGATGGGCGCCGAACTGATCATCGACCGCTCCGCCGAGGGCTACAAGTTCTGGTCCGACCCCGAGACCCAGGACCCGCGGGAGTGGAAGCGCTTCGGCTCGAAGATCCGTGAGCTGACCGGCGGGGACGACCCGGACATCGTCTTCGAGCACCCGGGCCGCGAGACGTTCGGCGCCTCGGTCTACGTCGCCAAGCGCGGCGGGACGATCGTCACCTGCGCCTCGACGTCGGGCTTCATGCACCAGTACGACAACCGCTACCTGTGGATGAACCTCAAGCGGATCATCGGGTCGCACTTCGCGAACTACAAGGAGGCCTACCTCGCCAACCGGCTGGTGGCCCAGGGCAAGATCCACCCGACGGTGTCGAAGACCTACGCGCTCGAGGACACCGGCGAGGCGGCCAACGACGTCCACCACAACAGCCACCAGGGCAAGGTCGGCGTGCTCTGCCTCGCGCCCCGGGAGGGCCTGGGCGTGACCGACGCGGAGCTGCGCGAGCGGCACCTCACCGAGATCAACCGGTTCCGGGGCGAGTAGCCCTCTCCCGTTCCGCACGAACGGCCGGTTCGTCACCTTCTCCGGTGATGGACCGGCCGTTCGTGCGTTCCGGGGCCGGCCCCTCACGTCACCGGAAAACGGGGTGACCGGACTCACGGACGCGTGACCGGGAGCGAGCCTCGTGGGGCGGCGTGTCTGTCACCCGTCCGTGGCCGTGTCGCACACGGCCCTAGTAACCTGAGTCGATGCCGTCGGGAGAGCGTGATCTGCTGCCTCTGGGCACCGGCTTCGACGTGGTCCGGCGCGGGTACGACCGCGGGCAGGTCGAGGAGCACCTCGACCGCGTCGAGGCCGATCTGCGCATCCTCACCGCCGACCGCGACGCCGCGGTGGCCCAGGCCTCCGAGCTCGCCCGTGCGCTGGACCGGACCCGGGCCCACGTCGAGGAGCTCCGGGCCCAGATCGACCGGCTGGCGGCCCCGCCGGACTCCATGGAGGGCCTCTCCGAGCGCCTGCAGCGGATGCTGCGGCTCGCGCAGGACGAGGCCCGGGAGATGCGCTCCAGTGCCGAGCAGGCGGCCCGCCGCACCCGCGAGGAGGCCGACGAGCGCGCCCGCCAGACCGTCGCCGACGCGGACGAGCAGGCCCACCGCACCGTCACCGAGGCCGACCAGCACGCACGGCGCACCGTCGCGGAGGCCGACGAGCAGGCCCGCGCCACGCTCGACGAGGCCCGCCGGCAGGCGCGCGAGGTGCACGAGGCCGCCGAGGCCGAGGCCGCCGAGATCCGCACCCGGTACGACTCCGGGCTCGAGGACAACGAGCGCCGCCGCGGCGAGATGGAGGACGAGCACCGCACCCTCATGGAGGGCGCCCGCGCCGAGGCCGCCCGCATCCGGGCCGACGCGGAGGCCGAGCGGCGTCACCTCGACGAGGAGTCCCGCGCGCGCCGGGTGCAGATCGAGGAGGACTTCGAGATCGCGATGGCCTCGCGGCGCACCGAGTCGATGCGGGTGCTGGCCCGCAGCGAGGCCGACGCCCGCACCCGCGCGGAGACCCAGCTGCGCGAGGCCTCGCAGGAGTCGCACCGACGGCTGCGGGAGGCCGACGACGAGGTCGCCGAGATCCGCCGGCTGCGCACCCGGGTGACCAACCAGCTCGCGACCCTGCGGGAGTCCCTCGCCGAACTGCCCGGCCTGGACGCCTTCCCCGAGGAGTCGTCCGAGGAGGCACACGCGGTGCGCTCCTCCGAGCCCGACGACCGCTACGGGGACAACGGCCACCAGAACGGCGGCCACCCGGACGACGGGTACGACCAGCCCGCCCCGGGCGG
>NZ_DASXJD010000264.1:0-11176 GCF_036497585.1 Actinomycetospora sp.
CATGGGCTCCCGACCGCTCATGCGGCGCCGTCCTCGCTGGCCGCTGAACGAGAGTCGTCTGACTCTTCGTCCGACCCGTTGCGGAGGAGGAACGCCAGACGGTCCCGAAGAGCCGGCGTCAGTGGCGGCGCCTCGTCGACCAGGCGCCGCACGTACTGCTCCAGATCGGCCGCCGCCGCGGCCGTCGCGGACGGGCGGGTCCGGGCTTGCAGGAAGGCATCGATGTCCGAGCGCCGATAGCGGACCCTAGTTCCGATCTTGAGGAACGGAGGCCCTTGGCCGGCCTCCCTCTCACGACGCGCTGTTCGTTGTGAGATGCGTGCATGCCGTGCGTACTCCTGCTCTGTGAGCAGGTCATCGGTGGTCATGGCTGGACAGGCTGGGAACTACCCGGACACCGCCGCGGAGCGTTCGACGAGTCGTGTGAGGTCGTGCAGTGTGGGGACTGCTAACGCAACACCCGCTACCACCCTCTTGACGTGCGGGAAGGCGACGGTGTCGTGTGTGTCACCAGTGTCGCGTGCGTCACACCCCATTGGTCCGACCGTTGCCGGGTGGAACGACTTCCGGCCACGGGTGTGCCAGGGACAGTCGCCCCGTCACCGGAGCGGGCGGGAGTCATCACGCGCAACATGACAACGGCTCCGGGGATCGCAGGGGCGGCGCGGCACCTCGTCGCCAGCACGATCCGTACAGCGGAGGACGCATCGCTGACTTGTGTGATGCTCCAACCATGCGGTGCCCGTCGGTGGCCACGACGTCGAGCTCGCCCTCGCGCCGTCGCCAGTTGCGGGCGAGGATCACCAGCCCCCGCGCCACGAGGTGCTCGACCGCGAGCCGCTCACCCTCCCGCCCGAGCTCGTCCTTCGCCGCCCCGCCACCGGCCGCACCGCCACCCGCCGTACCGCCACCGGGCCGCATCCCCACCACCGCGCCGCCTCCCCTCGTCCCGGACGGCCGCGCCGCCCGGTGATCACGGTGGCGGCAGGGAGCCCGCGGTGGGGAGCACCCGGCGCCGGGCTGGGGACAACTCCGGGTCCGCGACGGGGGTGGGGACGCGGCGCTGTGCCGGCTGCCGCGTCAGGTGCGGCGAGGGGCGGCGGGTCAGCCGCCGAACGGGCCGTCCTCGAGGCGCAGCTCCGGCTTGTCGAGCTCCTCGACGTTGACGTCCTTGAACGTCACCACCCGGACGTTCTTGACGAAGCGTGCCGGCCGGTACATGTCCCAGACCCAGGCGTCGGACATCCGCACCTCGAAGTAGACCTCGCCGTCGGCGTTGCGCACCGCGACGTCGACGGTGTTCGCCAGGTAGAAGCGACGCTCGGTCTCGACGACGTAGGAGAACTGGCTCACGATGTCGCGGTACTCGCGGTAGAGCGACAGCTCCATGTCGGTCTCGTACTTCTCGAGATCCTCGGCGCTCACGGTCCCTCTCCCCCCTCCGCCTCGGCCATGCCCTCGATGTCGCCCATGCCCTCGATCACGTCGACCTCGTCGAACGTGTCCGGGAGGTCGTCGAAGGCACCGTCCTCCTCATTGTGGCCCACCGACCCGTCCGAGGAGTCTGCCGCCCGGCCGCCGGCGAGGCGAGCCGCCCCCGCGACGTTCACGAAGCTGTAGCGGTGGTCGGGGCTGGGGCCGTGCTCGGCGAGGGCCGCGGTGTGCGTCGGGGTGCAGTACCCCTTGTGCAGGTCGAACCGGTACTCCGGCCGGCGCTCGTGCAGCTCGCCCATCAGCCGGTCCCGCGTGGTCTTCGCGAGGATCGACGCCGCCGCCACGCAGGCCGCGACCAGGTCGCCCTTCGGCACCGCGAGGCTCGGCACCCCGAACCCGGTCACCGGGAACCCGTCGGTGAGCACGTAGCCCGGGCGCACCTGCAGCCGCGCCACCGCCCGGCGCATCCCGTCGATGTTCGCGGCGTGCACCCCGCGCCGGTCGACCTCGGCGGGGTCGACGAGCACCACGCAGTGGTCCACGGCGCGGCGCAGCACGATCGTCGCGAGCCGCTCGCGCTCGTCGGGACTGAGCAGCTTGGAGTCGGTGAGGCCCTCGAACCGCTTGGCGTCGTTCGGGCGCAGGATGCACGCCGCGACGGCGAGGGGGCCGGCGCACGCGCCCCGGCCCGCCTCGTCGACCCCGACGACGGGGCCGAGGCCGTGGCGTTCCAGCGCCGACTGCAGCGCCCAGGACTCGCTGGAGCGACGGACGATCGCCCGCGGCGGCTGCACACCGGTGCGGGGCGGGAGCGGGCGGCGGGCGCGGCGGAAGGGGCGTCCCCCGGTCCGGGCACGTCCGCCGCCGGCGGAGCGGGATCGTGCGGACGTCACTCCCGGTCGGCCTCCGCCGCTCGGGGTGGCTCCGCGCGGTCGGGCTCCGGCCTGCCCGGCCACGGTGGGGCCGCCGTCGACCGTTCGGCCGCGGCCGCCCGCCGGAGGCGCCGCCCGGCCCCGACGACAGGGACCGCGAGCAGGGCGCCCGCCGCCGCGCCCGCCGTGCCTGTCCCGGCCGGCAGCCCACCCCCGACGAGCCCCGGCTCGCCCAGCGCCGCCGTCGTCGTCTGCGGGTCGATCGCGGGCACGGTGCGCCACCGGCTGATCGGCAGCACGACGACCCGGACCTTGCCGATGACGTCGCTGACCGGCACCGGGCCGTGGAAGCGCGCGTCGGCCGAGTTGTTGCGGTTGTCGCCCATCACCCAGAGCTGGCCGTCCGGCACGCGCACCGGGTCGAACGTCGCCTGCTTGGTGCCGAGCCCGGGCTGGTAGTACAGGTACGGCTCGGTGATCGGCTTACCGTCGACGAGCACGCGGTTCGACGCGTCGCAGCAGGCGACGGTCTGTCCGCCGGTGGCGATGACGCGCTTGACGAAGTCCTTCTCGTTGGGCGCCGCGAGGCCGACCAGCGACAGCGCGTCCTGGAACCCGCGGACGAGCGGGTTGCTGGAGGGCTGGGTCTCGCCGACCTCGTCGTTGTCGAGCCACGCCTGCGGGCCCTTGAAGACGACGACGTCCCCGGGCGAGGGGTCGCCGAAGCGGTAGGTCACCTTGTCGACGGCGACCCGGTCGTTCGCGCAGCCGTCGCAGCCGTGCAGCGTCTGCTCCATCGACGCCGACGGGATGACGTAGATCCGCGCGACGAACGTCTGGATGACGAAGGTCAGGACGATCGCCACGACGACGAGCAGCGGCAGCTCGCGCCAGAACGAGCCCTTGCGCTTCTTCCTGCCGCCCTCCGCGCCGCGGCGGCCGGGGCCCGAGGTGTGCGCGGCACCGTCGTCCTCGTCCCGGCCCGGGCCCGAGGCCGCGCCGCCGCGGCGGTGGCGACGGGCACCGAGGACGGTGGTGCCGGGCTCCTCGTCGTCGGACGGGTCGGGCGCTGACGGGGCGGACGACCGGGCCGAGCGCGACGACGAGCCGCGCGGCGCCGCGTCGTCCTCGTCGCGCTTGCGGGGCGGCGGGGTTCCGCCCGCCAGCAGCGGGACGTCGGCGCCGGCCGGCGCGGCGGGCGCCTCGACGGAGGGCTGCACCGCGGTCGAGCCGGGTCCGGGAGCGGCCGCGCCGGAGGGGGCGGAGTGGCCGTTGCGGGCCTGGCCGTGCGACGGCGCCTGGGCGCGGGCGGACGGTTGTCCCATGGGGGGCGACGGTGGGGCCTGCCCGTAGGGCGGCGAGGGCGGCGCCTGGCCGTACGGCGACGACGGGCCGTACCACGAGGGGCCGTACGACGACGGCCCGATCGGCGGCTGGCCGTGCGGAGGCTGGGCCGGCGGGCGGCCGTAGGAGGGCGGTCCGGCCGGGCCGGGCTGCCCCGGGACGCGGCCGTTCGGGGCGCCGTACGCGCCGGAGGCATCCGGCCCGCGGTCCTCGGTGCCGAAGCGCCGGGACGGGTGGTCGCGCCCGCCGTCGTCGGGACCGAACCGGCCCGAGGGGAGGGCGGAGGGCGGCGGCCAGGGAGCGGGGCCCACCGGGTCCTCGCCGAGCGGGTCGTCGCGCTCGTCGCGGCCGCCGTGGCGGGGACCGCTCGACCAGGTGTCGGCGCGCCAGCCCTCGTCGTATCGGCCGTCGCCGTGGCGGGGGCCCGCGTCGTCGGGGACCCCGTGCCGACCGCCGCCCGGGCGCCGGCCCGGGGGCAGGTCGCCGAACGGGTCGTCCTCCACCGGGGCGACCGCGCCCGGTCCGCCCCACCGGGGATCGGGCTCCCCGTGGCGAGGCGAGCGGTAGCGGCGACCGGACTCGTCGGCTGGTGGCACGGAGGTCAGGCTAGGAGACGGCGTCTGAGGACGGCGCGGGGAGGCCGGTCGACACGTCGCCCGCTCAGGAAGCGGGGGACGTCTCGCGCTTCTCGCGGATCTTCGCGGCCTTACCGCGGAGCTCACGGAGGTAGTAGAGCTTGGCCCGCCGGACGTCACCGCGGGTGACGACCTCGATGTGGTCGATGTTCGGCGAGTGGATCGGGAAGGTGCGCTCCACCCCGACGCCGAAGGAGACCTTACGGACGGTGAACGTCTCGCGGAGGCCGCCACCGTGACGCCGGATCACGACGCCCTGGAAGACCTGTACACGGGAGCGTGAGCCCTCGATCACCTTGACGTGCACCTTGACGGTGTCACCCGGACGGAAGTCCGGGATGTCGGTGCGCAGCGACTGCGCGTCGAGCTCGTCCAGGGCGTTCATGGCTCGTCGTCCTCGTGTCTGCAGGGTCGGCCCGGCGGGCACCGTCGACGTGACGGCGGCCGGGCGACCGGATGGGTTTCCTACCGTGCTGCCGTCCAGGGGGTCGCGCTTCCCGGCCGGCGGGTGCGGACCCGGCCCCGTGGCAACTCCCCCAGTCTGCCAGACCCGTCCATCGTGCCCGGTGGGCGGGGCGCTCGCCTCACCCAGCGACCTCACCCCGGGACCTCGTAGCCCGCGGCGGCCAATACCTCCCGGTCGTGGCGGTCGAAGGCCGCGGGCCCGTGCGCCGCCAGCAGTCCGTCGAGCAGGTCCGGGCGCACCGCGGCGGTGCGCTCCAGCGAGCGGTCCCGCCGCCAGCGTGCCACCGCCCCGTGGTCGCCCCCGCGCAGCACCGTGGGCACGTCGAGGTCGCGCCATGACTCGGGCCGGGTGTAGGCGGGGGCCTCGAGCAGCCCGTCGGAGAAGGAGTCGAGCTCGGCGGACGCCGGGTTGCCGAGCACCCCCGGGACGAGCCGGGAGACCGCCTCCACCGCGACGAGGGCGGCGACCTCGCCGCCGGCGAGCACGTAGTCGCCCAGGGAGAACTCCTCGACGCGCCCGTGGCGCGCGGCGTCGGCGGTGACCCGGGCGTCGATGCCCTCGTAGCGCCCGCACGCGACGACCAGCCGCGCCTCACCGGCCCACGCCGCGGCCCGGGCCTGGGTCAGCGGCGCCCCGGCCGGGGTCGGCACGAGCAGGAGCCCCGGTGTGTCGGGGTCCTCGGCCCGCACCGCGTCGAGCGCCTCGCCCCACACGGTCGGGACCATGACCATCCCGGGCCCTCCGCCGTACGGTGCATCGTCGACGGCCTTGTGGAGCCCGGTGGCCCACGCGCGCAGGTCGTGGACATGCAGCTCGATCAGGCCGGCCCGCCGCGCCCGACCGACGAGGGCCTCGTCGAGCGGCGCGAGGTAGCCGGGGAAAACCGTGACGACGTCGATACGCACGTGGCGGATCCTGCCGGGTGCGCAGGGAAGGGGGACGGATGGGCGGGACCACACCGGTGCTCTGGTCCTCGGACCTCGACGTGCAGTGGCGGGTGCTGTTGGACCTGCTGCTCGCGCTTGTGCTCTGCACCGTCATCGGGATCGAGCGGGAGCTGGCCGCGAAGAGCGCGGGCCTGCGCACCCACGCGCTGGTCGGGGTCGGGTCCGCGGCGTTCATGCTGATCTCGAAGTACGGCTTCGACGACCTGGTCGCCCTCGAGCACATCTCGCTCGACCCGTCCCGCGTCGCCGCCCAGATCGTGTCCGGGATCGGGTTCATCGGCGGCGGCCTGATCTTCGTGCGCCGCGACGCCGTCCGGGGGCTCACGACCGCGGCGACGGTGTGGGTGGCCGCCGCCGTCGGCACCGCCGCGGGCGCCGGCCTGCCGCTGCTCGCCGTCGCGGGCACCGTTGTGCACTACCTGATCACCCGCGGCTTCCGGCCGCTCTCGCGCGCGCTCTCGCGGTCGTCGTCGGGGCCGCGCCCGCTGCACGTCACCTACGTCGACGGGCGCGGGGTGCTGCGGGAGGTGCTGACCGCGTGCACCGAGCGCGGGTTCGCCGTCGCGGGCATGACCGTCGACCGGGAGGACCCGGGCGACGGCGACGGCAGGCCGGGCAGCGCCGCGGTGACCCTCTCCCTGGTGGGCCCGGGCCCGCTGCCCCCGCTCACGGGCGAGCTCGCCGAGATCCCGGGCGTGCTCGGCGTCCGGGTGATCGCCGACGAGGGCGAGGAGGCCACGGATTGATCGACGGGGGTGATCTCGGCGGCCCGCCGGGGTACCACCCCGAGACCGCCGCCGCCTCTGGAGGAACGTCATGGCCGAGTCGTCCGCGCCGCAGGGTGTCGCCGAGAAGCTCATCTCCTCCCACCTCGTCGAGGGCCACATGACGCCCGGCGAGGAAGTGTCGATCCGCATCGACCAGACCCTCACCCAGGACGCCACCGGGACGCTCGTCATGCAGGAGCTCGAGGCGCTGGGGCTCGAGCGCGTGCACACCGAGCTGTCGGTGCAGTACGTCGACCACAACCTGCTGCAGACCGACGAGAAGAACGCCGAGGATCACGCCTACCTGCACTCGGCCTGCCGGCGCTTCGGGCTCTGGTACTCCAAGCCCGGCAACGGCGTCTCGCACCCGACGCACATGCAGCGGTTCGGCGAGCCCGGCAAGACCATGATCGGGTCGGACTCCCACACCCCGGCGTGCGGCGCGCTCGGGATGCTCGCGATCGGCGTCGGCGGGCTCGAGGTGGCGCTGGCGATCGCCGGGCGGCCGCTCTCGATCCGGATGCCCGAGATCTGGGGGATCGAGCTGGTCGGCGAGCTGCCGCCGTGGTGCTCGGCCAAGGACGTGATCCTGGAGATGCTGCGCCGCCACGGCACCAAGGGCGGCACCAACCGCATCCTCGAGTACCACGGCGCGGGCCTGGAGACGCTGACGGCGATGGACCGCCACGTCATCGCCAACATGGGCGCGGAGCTGGGGGCGACGACGACGGTGTTCCCGGCCGACGACGTCGTCCGCGCCTTCCTGCGCTCCGAGGACCGCGAGGACGACTTCACCGAGCTCGTCGCCGACGAGGGCACCGAGTACGACCTCACCGAGCGGATCGACCTCTCCGAGATCGTCCCGCTCATCGCCAAGCCGTCCTCGCCGGGCAACGTCGTGCCGGTCAGCGAGGTCGCGGGCGAGCCGGTCGGCCAGGTGGTCATCGGGTCCTCGGCCAACCCCGGCCTGCGCGACTTCGCGATCGCTGCGCGCATGGTCGACGGGCGCCAGACCAACGACGCGGTGAGCTTCGACGTCAACCCGAGCTCCCGGGAGATCCTCTCCGACCTCACGAAGTGGGGCGGCACGTTCTCGCTGATCGCAGCCGGGGCGCGCATCCACCAGGCCGGGTGCATGGGCTGCATCGGCATGGGCCAGGCCCCCGCACCGGGCACCAACTCGCTGCGGACCTTCCCCCGCAACTTCCCGGGCCGCTCCGGCGGCGGCGCGGACGACCAGGTGTGGCTCTGCTCGCCCGAGACGGCGGCGGCGAGCGCGCTGACCGGCGTCATCACCGACCCCCGAGAGCTCGCCGACAAGCTCGGTCTGGAGTGGGGCGACCTCGGGCTGCCGGAGCACGCGACGGTGAACACCTCGATGCTCTCCGAGCCGCCGTCGGAGGCCGACGCGCGCGACGTCGAGCTGGTCAAGGGCCCGAACATCTCCGGGCTGCCCGAGTTCGACCCGTTCCCGGACTCCCTCGAGGTCCCGATCCTGCTCAAGGTCGGCGACGACATCTCGACCGACGACATCTCCCCCGCCGGCGCGGCCGCCCTCCCCTACCGCTCGAACATCCCGCAGCTCGCGCAGTTCGCGTTCGTCCGGGTCGACGAGGACTACCCGGCCAACGCCGAGGCGATCAAGGACCAGTCCGGCCATGCGATCGTCGGGGGCGGCAACTACGGCCAGGGGTCGTCCCGCGAGCACGCGGCGATCTGCCCGCGCTACCTGGGGCTGCGGGTCGTGATCGCGAAGTCGTTCGCGCGGATCCACTGGCAGAACCTCGCGAACTTCGGGATCCTCGCCCTCGAGTTCACCGACGAGTCCGACTACGACGCGCTGGAGCAGGGCGCCACGCTGTCCTTCTCGGGGCTCCACGACGCGCTGCGCGGCGGCTCCGAGGTCACCGGGTCCGTGGACGGCACGGAGTACACGTTCCGCCACCAGCTCTCCGACCGGCAGGTGTCGATGGTGCTGGCGGGTGGGCTGATCCGCGAGATCGCCGAGTCGCAGGACTGAGGACTGCGGACTCAGGGGGCGTCGAGCAGCCCCTCGGGCGGGTCGAGGACGACCTTGCCGCCGGCCAGGTCCACCGTCGGGACGATCGCCTTGACGAAGGGCACGAGCACCTCGCCGCCCCCGGGTGCCTCGAGCACGAGGAGCTCGCCGCCGAGGCCGTGGGAGACGGCGGTGACGGTCCCGACGACGGTGCCGTCGGCCAGCTGGGCGGCGAGGCCCTCGAGCTGGTGGTCGTGGAACTCGTCGTCGTCCGTGGTCGCCGCGTCGGTGGCCGCGGCCAGCAGGACGGCCCGGCGTATCCCCTCGGCGGTGTCGCGGTCGGTGACCTCCTCGGCGGTCACGAGGAGCCGCTCACCGTGCCGGCGGGCGGCGGTGATCGTCAGCGAGCCACCGCCGGCGACCTGCAGGACGACGCCCGGGGCGAAGCGCTCCTCGGGGTTGTCCGTGGAGGGGTCGACGACGAGCTCGCCGCGCAGGCCGTGCGCCTTGACGACCCGTCCGACCACCCGGAGGTCGTCGGACGGGTCGGGTCCGGTGCTCACGCGCTATCGGTCGGTGTCGACCACGTCGACGCGCACGCCGCGTCCGCCCACACCGCTGATGACGGTGCGCAGCGCGGTGGCCGTGCGTCCGCCGCGACCGATGACCTTGCCCAGGTCGTCGGGGTGCACGCGCACCTCGAGGGTGCGGCCGCGGCGGTTGGTCACGAGGTCGACGGAGACCTCGTCGGGGTGCGTGACGATGCCGCGCACCAGGTGCTCGAGGGCCTCGGCGAGATCACTCACCGCCGGCTCACTCCGCCGCGTTGTTGCTGACCTTGGCCAGCTCCTCGTTGAACCGCGCCTGCTTGTCGACCTTCTCGGGCTGCGGCTGGAGCTTGCCCTCGGCGCCGGGGAGGCCCTTGAACTTCTGCCAGTCGCCGGTGACCTTGAGCAGGCTGTGCACCGGCTCGGTCGGGATGGCGCCCACGCCGAGCCAGTACTGCGCGCGCTCCGAGTTGATCTTGATGTCACTCGGCTGGCTCTTCGGGTGGTACTCGCCGATCGTCTCGATCACGCGCCCGTCGCGGCGGTTGCGGGCGTCGGCGATGACCACGCGGTAATGGGGCTCGCGGATCTTGCCCATGCGGGCGAGCTTGATCTTGACGGCCACGGGTCCGGTGTACTCCTCGTTCGCTGTACTGCTCCGTGCTCGGCGTCCCCGGCCGGCGTGGGGTCACCACCGGCCGTGCACCGCAGGTCCGAGGTCGCGGCCCAGGGAGAGGGTGGCCACGACACAACCACCTGATTGTGCCAGAGGCCCCCGACGGTCCGGTCCGGCGGGGCCTACCCCCCGGTGCCGGCCGGACCGAGGGCGCGGGCGACCGCGCGGGCGTTGCCCACCGCCTCCGGCGTGTCCCCGTGCAGGCACAGCGAATCGGCCCGGACGTCCAGCTCGGTGCCGTCCACGGCGACGATCACGCCGTCGCGCGCCAGGCGGACGGCCCGCTCGACGACGGCGTCGGTGTCAGGCAGCAGGGCCCCCGGCCGCGAGCGCGGCACCAGCGTGCCCTCGGGGGTGTAGCCGCGGTCGGCGAACGCCTCGGCGATCGTCGCGAGCCCGGCGTCGGCCGCGAGCGCGAGGAGCCGGCCGCCGGGCAGCCCCATGACCGGCAGGTCCCCCGCCGCCCGCGCGGCCTCGACGACGGCGGCCGCCTGCTCCTCGTGGTGCACGACGGTGTTGTAGAGCGCGCCGTGCGGCTTGACGTACTCGACCTCGACGCCGGCCGCACTCGCCATCGCCCGCAGGGCCCCGATCTGGTAGAGCACCTCGGCGGCGAGGGTCTCGCGGTCGACGTCCAGGAAGCGGCGCCCGAACCCGGCGAGGTCGCGGTAGGACACCTGGGCGCCGATGCGCACCCCGCGCTCGGCCGCCCGCGCGCACACCCGCCGCATCGTCGGGGCGTCGCCCGCATGGAAGCCGCAGGCGACGTTGGCCGAGGTCACGACCTCGAGCAGCGCGTCGTCGTCGGTCAGCGGCCATTGACCGAAGCCCTCGGCGAGGTCGGCGTTGAGGTCCATCACGACCCGAGCCTCCTCCCCCCCCGGAGCACCGCGACCGGGTGGCGCAGGACGTCGAGGTCGGCGTGGGGATCGGCCGGCACGACGACGACGTCGGCCGGGGCACCGGGCTCGATGCGGGGCCGTCCGAGCCAGCTCCGTGCCCCCACCGTCGCGGACGCCAGGGCCCGGGCCGGGCCCAGCCCGGCGTCGGCCAGCGCCACGACCTCGTCGACGATCCGGCCGTGCTCGATCCCGCCGCCCGCATCGGTCCCGGGGTAGACGGTGACGCCGGCGTCGATCACCGCCGCGATCGTCTCGTGCGCGCGGGCGTGCAGGGCCCGCATGTGGGTGCCGTAGCTCGGGAACTTCTCCCCCGCCGCGTCGGCGAAGCCGGGGAAGTTCGCGACGTTGATCAGTGTCGGCACCAGGACCGTGCCGCGCTCGGCCATCATCGCGATCGTCTCGTCGGTCAGCCCGGTGCCGTGCTCGATGCAGTCGATGCCCGCGCCGATCAGGCCCGGGAGCGCGTGCTCGCCGAAGACGTGGGCGGTGACGCGGGCGCCGTGGGCGTGGGCGGCGTCGATCGCCTCGCGGAGCACGTCGTCGGGCCAGAGCGGGGCGAGGTCGCCCTCGTCGCGGTCGATCCAGT
>NZ_DASXJD010000265.1:0-2028 GCF_036497585.1 Actinomycetospora sp.
CACCGCCGATCGGCCCCAGCCCGAGGGGACCCTGCTCGGTCCGGGGGACGACGCCGCGGTGGTGGCGGCGCCGGACGGCCGGGTCGTCGCGACCGTCGACACCCTGGTGCAGGGCGTGCACTTCCGCCTCGACTGGTCCGGGCCCGAACAGGTGGGGCGCAAGGCGGTCGCCGCGAACCTCGCCGACATCGCCGCGATGGGGGCCGTGCCGACGGCGCTGCTGCTCTCGCTGGCCTGCCCGGCCTCGACGCCGGCCGACGTCGTCGACGGCCTGGCCTCCGGCATCTGGGACGCGGCGTCCGAGGCAGGCGTCGGCGTCGTGGGCGGGGACACCGTGTCCGCCGAGCAGATCGTGGTGTCCATCACCGCGCTGGGCGACCTGGAGGGCCGCGCCCCGGTACGGCGGGCGGGCGCGAAGGTCGGCGACGTGGTCGCGGTCCGCGGTGTGCTCGGCTGGTCGGCGGCCGGGATGGAGGTGCTGCGCCGCGGTTTCCGGTCCCCGCTCGCGATGGTCGCCGCACACCGCACCCCCCGGCCGCCGTTCACCGAGGGCCCGGTGGCCGCGCGGGCCGGGGCCACGGCGATGGTCGACACCTCCGACGGCCTGCTCGCCGACCTGGGGCACATTGCCGCGGCGTCCCGGGTCCGCATCGACGTGCGCTCGGACCTGGTGCCGGTGGCCGACAAGCTCCGCGACGTGGCCTCCGCCCTCGGCCGCGACGCGCTGACCTGGACGCTCACCGGGGGCGAGGACCACGCGCTCGTCGCCTGCTTCCGCGAGGAGGACGCGGTGCCCGACGGGTGGACGGTCTTCGCCGACGTCCGCCTCGGCAGCGGGGTGAGCGTGGACGCCGACCGGTGGGGCGGCGCGGGCGACCCCGGGTGGCGGCACTGGCGCTGAGCCGGGGGCCGGTCAGAGGCCGGGTGGGCGCACCCCCCGGATCGAGGCGTCGAGCAGCTGGACCGGGTGCAGCATCAGCAGCTCGCCCCCCAGGTATTTGCGGATCTGCAGGAGGCACCCGGGGTTCGCGGTGACCAGCAGGTCGGCCCCGGTCCCGCGGATGTTCTCGGCCTTGCGGCGCCCGAGATCGCCCGCGGCCTCCGGCTGCAGCATGTTGTAGATCCCCGCGGACCCGCAGCAGATCTCCGCCTCGGGCAGTTCGGTCAGCTCCACGCCGGGGATCGAGCGCAGCACCTCCCGCGGCTGCGAGCGGATCTTCTGGGCGTGCCCCAGGTGGCACGCGTCGTGGTAGACGACGGTGGCGTCGACCCGGTGCCGCGGGGCCCGGGAGTCCTCGAGCACGTCGGCGAGCACCTCGGAGACGTCGCGGACCTTCGCCGCGAAGCGCGCCGCGCGGTCGGACCAGGCCGGGTCGTCCGCCAGCAGTTCGCCGTACTCCTTCATCGAGGAGCCGCAGCCGGCGACGTTCACCGCGATGACGTCGACGTCGGCCTGCTCGAACACCGCGATCAGCGCCTTCGCCCGCTCGGCCGACTCCTCCTCCCGGCCGGCGTGCAGTCCGAGCGCCCCGCAGCAGCCCTGCTCACGGGGCGCGACGACCTCGTGGCCCTCGGCCGCGAGGACCCGCGTCGTCGCGAGGTTGACCTGGTGGAAGAAGACGTCCTGGACGCAGCCGGTGAGCATCCCGACCCGCCCGCGCCGGAGCCCGACCGCCGGGGTGCGCGCGGGGGTCCGGGCGAACGCGTCGCGCACCGACACCGGCGGCAGCAGCGACTCCATGGCGACGAGGCGCTCGAGGCGGCGCGGCAGCCGCGCGAGCAGCCGGTCCATCTTCTTCGGGCGCAGCTTCTGGTAGAGCGCCCCGCCCAGGGACGCGGCCCGCAGCCGCCGCCGGTACGGGAACAGCGTGAAGATCGCCTCGCGGAAGAGCCGGTCCGCCCGGGAGCGCGGCACGTTCCGCTCGATCTGGGGCCGGGTGGCCTCGAGCAGCCGGTCGTACTGCACCCCCGACGGGCAGGCGGTCACGCACGCCATGCAGCCCAGGCACCGGTCCATGTGTGTGGTGA
>NZ_DASXJD010000266.1:0-21847 GCF_036497585.1 Actinomycetospora sp.
CCTAGAACCCCGCCGAACCACGCCGGGTCAGCCCGGCCGGGTCGAGCACGACGATGCGGCCGCGCCGCAGTTCGAGCAGCCCGTCCGCGGCCACGGCCCGCAGGACGCGGTTCACCGTGGCCCGGCTCGCCCCGGCGTTGGTCCGCCGCAGCCGGTGGAAGGTCTCGGCGGTGAACGACCACGCCTCGGTCGCCTCCAGCGCCACCACCGACGCGCTGCGCCGGGCCCCCTCGTCGAGCAGGGCCAGTTCGCCGACCACCTCGCCGGGCCCGACGACGGCGAAGGTGACCGTGTCGCCCAGCGGCGTCGCGGCCCGCACCGCCATTCGCCCGACCTCGATGAGCAGGAACGTGTCCGCCGGGTCGCCCTCGTGGAAGACCACCTCGCGCGGCGCGAACCGCCGACGCCGCCCGCTGGCGAGCACCTGGCGCCGGTCCTCCGCCGACATGCCCGCGAGCAGCTCCACGGCGCGGGACACTATCCGGGAACCCGGACACCCGGCCGTCCACGCGCCGACGGCTCGCGGCGTCGGGCCGGCTCGGCGAGCAGCGGCGACCAGGTCCGCGCGGAGCCGGCGGCGCCGCGGACGAGCCGGTGCCCGGTCGATCACGCGGCGCGCTCCCCATGATCAACGGGCGTCCATCGTTCCGGTCGGGGCGCCGGCACAGCCGTGGCGTCCCGGTGATCATGGACCGGGACGTCCTCGATGATCAACGGTCATCTATCGGGGGGCCTGCGGGCGTGGGTGCCGCTCGCGCGTGGCGGGGGCGGTCAGGCGCCCGGCACCTCGACGGTGGTCGCCAGGACGGCGGCCTCGCGGGCGGCCTTGCGGTTGTGGGCGAGAAAGTCCGGCGCCGCGCACAGGTAGAGCGTGCGCCCGTCGCTGCCACCCAGCCCACAGGCGTAGACGCCGGTCCCGGGGGAGACCTCGTCGACGATCTCCCCGCCCTCGCGCACCCGGATCGCGCGGCCGTTCGCGCCGTCGGCGATCCACAGCGCGCCCTCGGCGTCGAGCCCGCAGCCGTCGGGGGCCACCGACAGCGAGCCGAGCACCTTCTCCAGGTCGGTGTCGTCGGGCAGCGGGCCGAACGAGGCCCAGGTGCGCCGCCGCCCGAGGCCACCGTCGTCGGCGATGTCGAACGCCGAGACGCGGTTGCCGAAGGTCTCGTCGACCAGCAGCGTCGCCCCGTCCGGGGTCACGACGCTGCCGTTGGGGAACCACAGGTCGCTCGCCGCGAGGTGGACACTGCCGTCGGGGTCGACGCGGAAGATCGAGGTCGGCGCGACCGGGGCGCCGCCCATGAGGTCGAAGCCGAAGTTACCGACCCAGCTGCGACCGTGCGCGTCGACCACCATGTCGTTCAGCTGCGCCGCCGCGACGTCGGAGAGGTCGGCGTGCGTCACGAGCGTCCCGTCGGGCTCGCGGCGGAGGATCCGCCGGTCGAGCTGAGAGACGACCAGCAGCCGCCCGTCGGGCAGCCAGCCCAGCCCGGAGGGCTGCTCGGGGACCTCGGCCTCGGTGCGCAGGTCCGAGCCGTCCTCGGCCGCGGAGTACACGCTGTGGAGGTAGAAGTCGACGAACCAGAGGCGGCCCTCGTGCCAGCGTGGGCACTCGGTGAACGACATCCCGTCGAGCACCGTGTGGACGTCGTGGCTCATGATCGGCCTCCCGTCGTCGGGGCCGCCCCGGCGCGGCCCGGCGCACCCTAGCGCCGCCGCCCGCCCCGCCGCGGGATCAGAAGCGCCGGGGGCCGAAGCGGCCGGCGAGCAGGAAGACGATCGGGAAGAACGCCAGCGCCCCGGGCTGCCCGCCGACCACGACGAGCAGGACCAGCCCGATCACCGCCACCAGCGGGAGCAGCGCCAGCGCCCCGTGGCCGTGGCGCACCGGGCGGTGGTGCACGGCCTTCTCGGTCTCCGCCGACGAGCCCGCCTCGGGGGAGAACTCGGGGTGCGGCGCGGGGAGGTCGGCGAACAGCGCCTCGAGCTCGTGACGGTAGGTCGCGGACCCGGCGGCACCGGACCGGTCGCCGTACTCGGTCACGTCCAGCCGGCCCGCCTCGAAGTGCGTGTCCAGCGCCTTCAGGGCGGCCGTCCGCTCGTCGTGACCGACCCGGAGCCCCGGCCGCTCGGCCGGCACCCGGTCCCCGTCCTCACCCATGACCCCATGGTGCGCCGCCCGCGGCGAATCCGCCGTGAGCCGGCGACGACCGGTCCGGTCACGAACCGGTCACTCCGGCACGATCACGACGATCCCGTAGACGCCCACCGGTGGGAACACCCCCAGGATCGGGCCACTCGGCGAGGTCCACGAGCCCGGGCGGCACGAGGTCGAGGCCGGAGACGCTCGCGGACAGCTCGGCGCGGCTGCGCAGCGTCAGCTCCGCGGCGCTCCCGCGCATCGCCTCGGCGACCCCGGCCAGGGCCGCGGCCAGCTCCGGGTCGTCCTGGTCGTCGCTGTTGTGGCTGAGGTCGACGACGCCGGGTGCGCCCAGCATCGAGTCGGGGTCGCGGATGTCGGCGCGGGTCACCGTCACCGACGGCAGGTCGGCGGTGATCTCCTGGGCGTGGGCCACGGCGACGGGCTCGAAGTCGACGTACGCGACGCGGGCGGCGGGGTCGATCCCGTGGTCGATCTCGTGGACGTTGCCGGCGGTCGGTACCCCCGAGCCGAGGTCGAGGAACTGGTCGACGCCCCGCGCGAGGTACCAGCGCACCATCGACCCGAGGAACGCGCGGTTGGCCTGCGCGGAGCGGGTGATGTCGGGGTAGGCCCCCATGTTGCGGGCCGCCTGCTCGCGGTCGGCCCGTCGGGGCGACTTCTGCGCCAGGATCACCGTCATGCCTGACGAGCAGCACCGCGCCCCTACGCCATACCCCGGCAGCGGTCTGGACGCCGCCGTCGTGCCGACCTTCACCGCCGAGCCCGGGGTGATGCCCAGCAATCGGCTCCCCGAGCACGAGCTGGCCCCGGAGCTGGCCCACCAGCTGATCCACGACGAGCTGATGCTCGACGGCAACGCCCGCCTGAACCTGGCCACGTTCGTCACGACGTGGATGGAGCCGCACGCCGCGGCCCTCATGGCCGCGTGCGCCGACAAGAACATGATCGACAGGGACGAGTACCCGCGGACGGCCGAGCTCGAGCGGCGCTGCAGCCGGATGCTCGCCGACCTCTGGCACGCGTCGGACCCGCTGACCGCGCCCGGCTGCTCGACCGCCGGGTCCAGCGAGGCGTGCATGCTGGCCGGGCTGGCGCTCAAGCGCCGCTGGGCCGCCCGGCTCGGCGGCGCGGCGTCGGGCCGGCGCCCGAACGTCGTCATGGGCGCCGACGTCCAGGTGTGCTGGGACAAGTTCGCCAACTACTTCGAGGTCGAGCCGCGGATCGTCCCGATGCGGGGGGAGCGCCACAACCTCGACGCCGAGCAGGCCGCCGCGCACGTCGATGAGGACACTCTCGGCGTCGTCGCCGTCCTCGGCTCGACCTTCGACGGCAGCTACGAGCCGGTCGCCGACATCTGCGCCGCCCTCGACGACGTCGCCGCGCGCGGCGGCCCCGACGTCCCGGTGCACGTCGACGGGGCCTCCGGCGCGATGATCGCGCCGTTCCTCGACCTGGACCTGGTGTGGGACTTCCGGCTGCCGCGGGTGGCCTCGATCAACACCTCGGGCCACAAGTACGGCTTGGTCTACCCCGGGCTGGGCTGGGTGGCCTGGCGCGACACCGCGGCGCTGCCCGAGGAGCTGGTCTACCGGGTGAACTACCTGGGCGACGAGGTCGCGACGTTCACCCTGAACTTCTCCCGCCCCGGCGCCCCGGTGGCCGCGCAGTACTACCAGTTCCTGCGCCTGGGCAGGGACGGCTACACCCGCGTGCAGCAGCACTGCCGCGACGTCGCCACCCGGCTCGCCGACGAGGTCGCCGCCCTCGGGCCCTTCCGGCTGCTCACCCGCGGCGACGAGCTCCCGGTGTTCGCGGCGACCCTCGACCCGCAGGTCACGCACTTCTCGGTCTTCGACGTCTCGGCGGGGCTGCGCGAGCACGGGTGGCAGGTCCCGGCCTACACCTTCCCGCCGGAGTGCGACGACCTCGCGGTCCTGCGGTTCGTGGTGCGCAACGGGCTGACCCACAGCCTGGCTGACCAGCTGCTGGCCGACCTGCGCCGGGTGCTCACGCGTCTCGACCGCCAGCAGCATCCGATGCGCGATCCCCGCACCGACAGCGCCTTCAGCCACACCGGCGCGCCCAGCCCCGGGTGAGCCGGGCCTACCGGCGCAGGCTGGAGCGTTTCGCGGTGCCGAAGGCGGCGGTGACCAGGAACAGCACGACGCCGATGACCGCGAGCCAGAACAGGCCCTTGACGACGACACCGAGGACGACCAGCACGACCCAGATGATCAGGGCCAGCACGATGAGAGCGAGCACGGCACGGCTTCTTCCCTGGTAGGGCACTGCTTCTCGACAGCGACAGCGTGACGGTTCGTCGGCGTGTCGGCCACCGCGGACGAGCGTGGGGGCGCGGCACCGGGAAGGCTCGGCGCCGTGACGAGCATGGGGGACGGCGAGGCGCCGTTGGGATTGGTCATCTCGGGGGCGGCGGCCCGCGGGCCGTACGAGGCGGGCGCCATCGCCGAGATCGTCCGGGCGCTGCCCCCGACGCGGCCGCTGGTCCTGCTGGGGACGAGCTCGGGCGCGATCACCGCTGCGCTGCTCGCGCAGTTCGCGGGGGAGGAGCGCGAGGCCGGCGAGCGGGTCACCGACGTCTGGCGCGAGGTCCACGGCGTCTACACCAACCCGCTCCTCACGCTGCCCGGCACCGGTCTCGCGCTGGGGGCCCGTGCGCTCGGCCTCCCCGGGCACGTGACGAGCGTCCTCGACGTCGGGCCGCTGCAGCAGATGGCGCGGGAGCGCTTCCACCCGGGCGAGGTCGCGGACATCGTCGGCGGCCCGCGCGTGCGGTCGCTCGGCGTCGCGGCGACGGTCGTGCCCGACCGCGGGGTCGCAGCCCGCACCCGCCTGTTCGTCGCCGGCGGGCAGCCCGACGTCGCCGAGCCGCTGCACGCCACCGACGTCGTCGCGACCCGCGTCGAGGCCGAGCACCTGCTGGCCTCGGCGGCGATCCCGGTGCTGTTCCCGCCGGTGTGGGTGCCGGAGCCGTCGAGCCACCGCGGCTGGTACGTCGACGGCGGGGTCCGGCTCAACGCCCCGCTCGACGCCGCCCTGCGCTTCGGGGTGGGGGAGCTGCTCGTGGTGTCGGGCCACTCCCTGACCCCGCCGCCGGTGCCGGCGGGCGGTGGGCCCGAGCCCGACCTCGACCGGACCGCCGCGATCTCGGTCCGGGCGGTGCTGACCGACGCGTTGGGTGACGACATCGAGGCCCTCCGCCGTCGCAACCGCACCATCAGGGAGCTGGTGGGCGACCGCCCGGTCGAGTCGCGCCACCGGCGCGTGCCGTTCCGGGTGGTCGCGCCGAGGGACGGTCAGTTGGCGTGCCTGGCCCGGGAGACGTTCGACGCCCGGGTGCGCGGTCCGTGGGACGCGAGCTGGGCCATCGAACGCCTGATCGCGGCGGGCGGGGACGGCCTCGGGCGCGACGAGCTGCTCAGCTTGGTGTTCTTCGATCCCGGGTACGCCGAGGCGCAGATCGAGCAGGGGCGGGTCGACGCGCAGGCGGTGCTCGCCCAGCCGCCCCAGGAGTGAGTGACCGTCGGCCTCCGGCCTCGTGCGTGTGTTTCCGTGCCCAGGCACGGAAACACACGCACACACGCGTCGGCGTCACCCGGCGGCGCGGCCGGGTCCCTCGAGCTCGGCCCGGACGCCGTCGAGGGTGAGGCCGCGGGTGCGCAGGAGGTCGCCGGCCATGCCGGACTGCGGGTGCAGGAAGCCCAGCAGGATGTGCTCGGTGCCGACGTAGCGTCGCCGCGCCCCACGGCCTCGCGCAGGGCGAGCTCGAGGGTCTTCTTAGCGTCGACCGTGGACCGGAGGTGGCCCCACGCCCGACGGCGGACGCGGCGCCCGGCCGCCCGCGTGCCCTCCAGGGCGCCGGGACCGAACGGGTGTGTCCCCCTCAGACGAGTCCTCGGCGGTACTTCTTGTGCACCGCCTGCCGGCTGACGCCGAGGGCGTCGGCGATCTGCTGCCAGGACCAGCCCAGTCGTCGGGCCCGCCCCACCTGCAGCTCCTCGAGGGACTCGGTGAGCGTCCGCAGGGACGCCACCGCTGCCAGTCCGACCGCCGGGTCCGTCGAGGACGCCGACGTCGCCACCGCCACCGCATCAACCACATCTGTCAACCTAGGATGACAGCGCGGCGCCTGTCAACTCGCGTTGACAGCGACCACCACCGCCGAGTGGTCCCCAATGCTGCTCGGAGGCGCGGTGCGCAGTGCGGGACCGCTCGGTGAGGGAATCGGGGTGCCACACGCGGCGTTCTCGCCGGCGAAAGTTGAAGCATCAACTCGGAGGGAACGCGATGACCACCCGCACGATCGCCGTCCTGAGCGCCGGGCTCGGCACGCCGTCGGCGACGCGTCTGCTGGCCGACCGGCTCGCGGCCGCCGCCACCGCGGCGGTGCGCGAGCGCGGGGACGACGTGCACGTCGAGGTCGTCGAGCTGCGCCAGCACGCCCACGACCTGACCTCCACCCTGCTCACCGGGTTCGCCCCGCCCGCGCTGGCCGAGGTGATCGGGACGGTGACCCACGCCGACGCGGTGATCGCGGTGACGCCGGTGTTCACCGGCTCCTACAGCGGCCTGTTCAAGATGTTCTTCGACGTGCTGGACCCGAAGGCGCTCGTCGGGACCCCGGTGCTCGTCGCCGCGACCGCGGGCACGCCGCGCCACGCCCTCGTGCTCGAGCACGCCATGCGCCCGCTGTTCGGATACCTGCGCGCCGTCGTCGTCCCGACCACGGTCTTCGCCGCGGCGCAGGACTGGGGCGCCGGCGACGGCGAGCTGACCGAGCGCATCGACCGCGCGGCCGGTGAGCTGGCCGACCTCGTGATCGGCGCCGGGACCCGTCGTCGGGACCCCGACGACCCGTTCGCCACCACGCCCTCCTTCGAGGCACTCCTGGAGAAGATGACCACATGATCGAGACGATGACCCCGGACCGTCGCTGGGACCGGGCCACCTTCCACGCCGAGCTCGGCCAGTGGATCGAGGCCGCCGAGGTCCTCGGCGACCTCGTCGCCGACGAGCCCGACGCCACCGCCGCCCGGCTCCTGCTCGCCCGCGCCTACTTCCACTCCGCCCAGCTCGGGCGGGCCGAGGCGCAGGCCCGCGAGCTGGTGACGGCGAACCCCTCCGACGGGTACGCGCAGCTCCTGCTCGGCCGCGCCCTGGCCCGGCAGAGCCGCCACGACGAGGCGGCCGGGCCGCTGAAGCTGGCCGCGGCGCTCGGCGTCACCTGACCGCCCAGTCCAACGTCGTGGTGTCGAGGGAGTCCAGCAGGTCGAACTGCGGACCGGTCCTCGGCAGCTCGAACCGGAAGAAGTACCGGGCGGCGGCGCGCTTTCCCTCGGCGAACGCGCCGCCGCCGTCGGTGCCGTCCCGGCCATCGACGGCGAGGAGCTGCTCGAGCCAGATCCACGCCGCGACGACGTGCCCGACGGCCTCGAGGTAGACGCTGGCGTTGGCGAGCGTGACGTCGGCGTCGCCGGCGGCGTGCAGCGTCGTCGTCGTCTTCTCGACCCGGACCAGCGCCGACTCCAGCGCCGCGGCGTACTCCGGGTGCGCCTCGGCGCGGGCGATCGTGGCGCGGACCGTAGTCAGCAGCAGCTCGAGGCCGGCCCCGCCGCGCATCACCGCCTTGCGTCCGAGCAGGTCGATGGCCTGGATGCCGTGGGTCCCCTCGTGGATCGGGTTGAGGCGGTTGTCGCGGTAGAACTGCTCGACGGGGAAGTCCCGGGTGTAGCCCGACCCGCCGAGCACCTGGATCGCGAGGTCGTTCGCGGTCAGGCACCACTGCGAGGGCCAGCTCTTGGCGATCGGGGTGAGCACGTCGAGGAGCAGCGCGGCCCGCGCCCGGGCCTCGTCGTCGGGAGCGGTGTCCTTGTCGTCGACCAGCCGCGAGCAGTAGAGCCCGAGCGCCATCGCGGCCTCGGCGTAGGTCTTCTGCGCGAGGAGCATCCGCTTGACGTCGGGGTGCTCGGCGATCGGGATCATCGGGGTCGTGACGTCCCGGCCGCCCACGGCGCGGCCCTGGGTGCGGGTGCGGGCGTAGTCGAGCGAGTGCAGATAGCCGGTGACGCCGAGCGCGGCCGCGCCCATCCCGACGCCGACCCGCGCCTCGTTCATCATGTGGAACATCGCCGCGAGCCCGCCGTGCTCCGCGCCGACCAGGTACCCGACGGCGCCGCGGCGCTCGCCGAAGTTGAGCAGCGTGT
This sequence comes from Actinomycetospora sp., assembly GCF_036497585.1. Classification (GTDB taxonomy): domain Bacteria; phylum Actinomycetota; class Actinomycetes; order Mycobacteriales; family Pseudonocardiaceae; genus Actinomycetospora. The sequence continues at coordinate 8,389 of NZ_DASXJD010000266.1, forward strand.
TGACGGTGCCGCGGTAGCCCATCTTGTGGTTGAGCCCGGCGAGGGCGACGTCGTTGGCGCTGCCGTCCTCGAGGTAGCGCGGGACCGCGAACAGGCTGATGCCCTTCACCCCGGGCGGGCCGCCGGGGATCTTCGCGAGCACCAGGTGGACGATGTTCGGGGTCAGCTCGTGCTCGCCGCCGGAGATCCACATCTTGGTGCCGATGACGCGGAACGACCCGTCCTCGGCCGGCTCCGCGCGGGTGGTGATGTCCGCCAGCGACGAGCCGGCCTGCGGCTCGGAGAGGCACATCGTCCCGGAGGCGCGGCCGTCGAGCATCGGGGGCACCCAGGCGTCGACCTGCTCGGGGGTGCCGTGGGCCAGCAGCAGGTTGACCGCGGCCGTCGTCAGGAACGGGTAGGACGCGGTGCCGATGTTGGCGGCCTGGAACCACGCCAGCGCGGCCCGGGCGACGGTGAACGGCAGCCCGGTGCCGCCCTGCTCGGCCGGCACCGAGGCGCCGATGAAGCCCGCCTCGGCGAAGGCCTCGATCGCCTCCCGGACGCCGTCGACGACGACCACCCGGCCGTCGGAGAGGTGGGGCTCGGCGACGTCGGCGGCGCGGTTGTGCGGGGCGAACCGCTCGGTGGCGATCTGCTCGGCGAGCTCGAGGACGGCGTCGACGGTGTCGCGGTCGTGCTCGGCGAAGGCCGGCCGGTCGAGGAGGTCGGCGACGCCCAGCCAGTCGTGGAGCAGGAACTCGAGGTCGTCGCGCGACAGGATGCGGGATTCGCTCACGGCCCCCAGCGTCGCACGGACCCGCCGGTACGAAAGGCCGCGAGGCGCCGTCCGGACCGTTCGGCATCGGGCAACAGGGGACTGGATCACCCACCGGCCGCGCGGCAGGCTCACGGTCGTGGCCACCTCTGGGTTCCGCGTCGTGCTCCTGCGTCACGGCGAGACGCACGGTTACTTCGACGACGTCGGGCTCACCGAGCTCGGCGAGGCCCAGGCCCGGGAGGCCGGACGGGCGCTCGGGAAGGACCTCGCCGCGACGCTGACGGCGGGGGAGCGGGTCCGGCTCCCGCACGCGCCGACCGCCCGCGGCACCGCCACCGCGGTCACCCTGCGCGCGGGCCTCGTCCAGGCCCTCGACGAGGAGCTCGGGTCCGGGCACGGCATCGTCCTCGGCGACCTCGAACCCGATGCGCACTTCGACAGCCTGCAGTTCCTGTACGACGGCGAGGCGCGCGAGTCGTCCGGGGTCGCGGCGCGGCGGCTCGCCCTGGACCCGGAGCAGCCGACGCCGGACTGGGCCCTCGAGTACGACCGGTTCGACGCGAACTACGGCGAGGCCTCCAAGACCGGCGGTCCGATCGACCGGTGGCTGACGTCCACGACCCGGCACTTCGAGCCGCCGCAGCTCGCGGTCTACCGGCTCTGGGCCGGTATCGAGGCGCTCGCGGCGGAACCCGGGCGGGGGCGGGTCGCCCTCGTGAGCTCGCACTCCGGGCCGATGCGCGCGTTCGTCGCCGCCGCGATCGGGCACGACCCGGGCGAGCCCGCGAACCTCGAGCAGGTCGACGTCCGCCTCGACGGCCCGCGGGCCACCGTCGGCTTCCGGGGGCACGTCGTCGCCGTCGACGTCCCGACCGTGATCCCGCCGTGGATCGACCCGGCCTACCTGCACGGGAGCCGGTCCGCGCATCGCCCAGATCAACGCTGACACAACTCCGTCGCGCACCATTGACCGGAGTTCCTGGCGATCATCGAGCACTACCGCAGGCCTGACGGTGCTGAGCGAAGGGCCGTTCGGTCGATTAGACCGGCCGGGGGCGCCCCTCGCCGGAACGACACCCTCACGAGGTGACGGCGGCGCGGACCGCCCGCTCGAGCAGGTCGACGCCCGGGCCGAGCACCGCCTCGTCGATGTCGAAGCCCGGGGTGTGGTGCGCGCCGGCGAGGTCCGACCCGATCGCGAGGTAGGTGGCGACCCCGCCGCGGGACTGCACGCGGCACATCAACGCGGTGGCGTCGTCGCTGGCCACGCCCAAATCGGCGGTCGGCACGACGACGTCGAGACCCGTCGAGCGCGCCGCCTCCGCCACCACCTCGGAGGCGGCCGGGTCCCCGGTCGCCGTCGGCACCGTGCCGATCTGCTCGATCTCCACGCGGCACCCGTAGGTCGCCGCCGCACCCTCGAGCATCGTCCGGACCCGGGCCTCGATCTGCTCGTTCACCGCGCCCGCGTCCGCCCGGGTCTCCAGCAGCACCGTCGCGCGGTCCGGGACGATGTTGCTGACGGTCCCACCGTGCAGCGCGCCCACCGCGACGCGGGTCTCGTGCCCGGGGACCGGCGGCATCGTGTGCACCGCGAGGGTGGCCGCCGCGGCGGCGAGCAGCGCCGAGCGGCCCTCGTGCGGGGCCATCGCGGCGTGCGCGGCGCGACCGTGGAAGGTCACGCGCAGCTTGGCGTTGGCCAGCAGCCCGTCGACGGCCGCCGCGACGCTGCCGCTGCGCAGTCCGATCCCGAGGTGGGCGGCGAGCAGCACGTCGACGTCGTCGACCACGCCGGCGGCGACCATCGCTGCGGCCCCGCGCCCGCCCTCCTCGGCCGGCTCGAGAACGATCGTGACGCGGCCGTCCGGCGGGTCGGCGGTCAGGCGTTCGGCGAGCTCGACGGCCATCCCGACGTGGCCGTCGTGCCCGCAGGCGTGCATCACACCCTCGCGGGTCGACCGGAAGCCGGCCGCGACCGGCGGGTGCCCGGACTCGGCCGACTCGACGATCGGCAGAGCGTCGGTGTCGGCCCGCAGGGCCACGCGACGTCCCGGTCGCCCGGAGTCGAGGGTCGCGACGACGGCCGTGCGCCCGCCCCGCATCGGGGCGAGGAAGCGGTCGTCGCCGGCCCAGGACCCGTCGCCGGTGGCGGCGGCGAAGGCCGCGGCGAGGACGTCGTCGTCGGGGACCCCGAGCCGGGCGCCGGGGTCGAGCGCCTCGTCGCCGGTGCGCACCTGCCAGCCCAGGTCGGCGAGTCGCCCGGCCACGCGCGAGGCCGTCCGGAACTCGGTGAACCCGACCTCGGGGTGGGCGTGCAGGTCGCGGCGCCAGGCGACGGCGGTGCTCGACGTGCTCATCCGGTCATGGTGCCCGCGTCGAGGTCGTCACGGGACGGATGTCGGCGGCCGGGTCCAGGATGGCGCGGTGAGCCGCGTCCTCGTCGTCGACGACGACCCCCACCTGCTGCGCACCCTGCGCATCAACCTCACCGCCCACGGCCACGTCGTCGTCCCGGTCGCCACCGGGGCCGGGGCGCTGCGCGCGGCCGCCGACCGGCCGGCACCCGACGTCGTCGTGCTCGACCTCGGCCTGCCCGACCTCAGCGGTCTCGAGGTGCTCGAGGGCATCCGCGGCTGGAGCTCGATGCCGGTGATCGTGCTGTCCGCCCGCAGCGACGCCGGCGACAAGGTGGCGGCCCTCGACGCCGGCGCGGACGACTACGTCACCAAGCCCTTCGGCATGCCCGAACTGCTGGCCCGCATCCGGGCCGCCGTGCGGCGGGCGGCGACGGTCGCGGGTGAGGGCGAGCCGCGGGTGACCACACCGGACTTCGAGGTGGACCTCGTCGCGAAGAAGGTGGTGCGTCGCGGGCCGCAGGGAGGAGGCACCGAGGTGCACCTCTCCCCGACCGAGTGGGGCGTGCTGGAGTACCTGGTCCGCCACCCGGGGATGCTGGTCACCCAGCAGCAGCTGCTGCACGAGGTGTGGGGCCCGGCCTACGGCACCGAGGGGCACTACCTGCGGGTCTACCTCGGCCACCTGCGCCGCAAGCTCGAACCGGAGCCGTCGCGGCCCCGGTACCTCCTCACGGAGCCGGGGCGCGGGTACCGGTTCGAGCCGCAGGGGTCCTGAGAGGGCTCCGGACACACGGAACGGCGGCGGCACCCCTGGGATGCCGCCGCCGTCGGAGTGGTGCGGGACCTCAGCGGATCCCGGCGATCTCCTGTGCCAGCGCGGCGTGGCGGGTCTGCGCCGCCGAGACCACGCTGTGGCGGTTCTTGTTGGCCTCCTCGTAGTGGATGACCTTGTTGAGGTCGTCCACCTTTTCGAGCTGCTTCGCCGCGTTGGCGGCGTCGGAGGCCGAGAGCTTGTCGTAGTCCGCGATCGGCAGCTCGGACGCGTGGAGCGTGCCGAGCCGGGCGCGGGCCTCGTGGACCGAGCTCGCCGTGGTGGAGTCGCCCTGCTTGCGGGCGACCTGCTCGGCGCGCTCGAGCGAGGCGTCCCGGCCGGTGACGAGCACGTCGCGGGCGTTCTCGCTGAACTGCGCGGCCTTGCCGGCGACCTGCGTGACGCCGGCGCGGACCTGGTCACCGGTGTCCTGGACCCGGCCCAGCGCACGGTTGACCTGGTCCCGGGCGAAGCGCACCGGGTAGTTCACCGCACGCGTCACGCCGCCGGCGACCGCCTGGAACGGGGTCGCGCGCAGCGCGGGCGGGCCACCGAGGGCCTGCTCGGCCAGGACGGTGGTCAGCCACTCGACGGTCGCGCTGTGCGCGCCGATCAGCCGCTCGGCCAGCTGGCTCGTGGACTTCTCGTGCGCGGCCTCAGCGAGGGCGCGCAGGTAGGTCGCGCGGTCGTGGAGCTGGTGCTCGAGGATCAGGTCGCCGAGGAGCGCCTCGTCGACCGGCTCGGCCTGCTCGAACGTGCCCTTGACGAAGGCGGCCACGCGGCCGACCAGCGGCGAGACGACGTCGGCGACGCCGCCCAGACGCTGCAGCTCCCGGGTGATCTCGGCGGTCCGGCGCTCGGCGTTCTCCGCGTTCTCCGTCAGCTCCTTGCGGACCGCGTCGGTGCGGGCCTGGGCGACGCGGATGCGGGCGATCTGCACCTCGGTCTGGGTGAGCTGGAGCAGCGAACGGAGCTGACCGATCATGGTGGCGTGTGCAGCCAAGGTGACTCCCATCGTTGGTGATGTCCTGGGTGCCGTCGGGGCATCGGGGTCAGCCACACCGACGGCGTCGTGGGGGCTGGCTACCCGCGGGTCGCGGGTGACTCCACGTGACACGGCACACGGTCGCCCGACGAACGGTCTATCCGCAGTGCCGAACGGCCGCCACGGAGCGACGGAAGGTCGCTCTCACCCCACGACGCGGGCCAGCAGGAAGCCGTCCCAGCCCTTCGCGCCGACCGTCTGCAGCGCCGTCGCCTCCAACCGGGGGTCGGCCGCGACCAGCTCGGTGACCTCGCGGGACCCGACGGCGTTCGCGGACGTGTCGGCCGGGTCGGCCACCGCGCCGTGGCGGACGACGTTGTCGACGACGATCACCGTTCCCGGGCGGGAGAGCGCGAGGGCGGCCCGCAGATAGGTGGGGTTGGAGGGCTTGTCGGCGTCGATGAAGACGAGTTCGAAGGGTCCCTCCAGGCCGGGCAGCGTGTCGGCCGCCCGACCGACGACGACCTCGACCCGGTCGCCGATGCCCGCCTCGTCGAACACCGCCCGGGCGACCTCCGCGTGGTGCGGGTCGACCTCGAGGGTGACCAACTGGCCGTCGTCGGGAAGTGCCCGCGCGATGACGGTGCCGGAGTAGCCGCCGAGCGTGCCGACCTCGAGGACCCGTCGGGCTCCGAGCATCCGCACCAGCAGCCCGAGGAACGCGCCCTGCAGGGGCGAGACCGCGATGTCCGGCAGGCCCTCCGAACGCGCCCGCTCCCGGGCCCGCGTCAGCACCGGGTCATCGATCCCCAGGGTCGTCTCGAAGTACGCGTCCACCTCGCCCGGCTCGGCCACGATCCCCATGGTGCGCTTCGCGCCTGTGAGCAGAAATCCGTCCTCTGACACGGATTTGTGCTCACGTGCCCGGAGGGCACCAGGTGATCCGCTTCGGACGGCGAGGCGCGAACGTCCGGACCTTCGAGGTCGTCAGGCCGAGGCGGACCAGGGACTCGGCCACGGTCACCGCCGCGGGCACGCCGTCGACCACCGGCACCCCGGCCCGGTCCCGGACCGCCTCGGCCAGCCCAGCGCCGCCCCAGGTACATCGCCGTCGAGGCGGCGGCATCGGTGATGTCGACGACCGGCACGTCGAGCACCTCCTGCAGCGCCTCCCGCCCGTGCTCGCCGAACCCGGCCTGGACCACCGCGTCGTAGGGGCCCTCGTGGTGGCGCACCGCGTCGAGCACCCCGAGGGCGGCCAGGTGGCTCTCCAGGTTGCCCTCCACCGACTCGGCGCCGAACCGCGATCGCCGCGACCGCCGTGGGCGCCGTGCTCGCGATGCTGCTGGTGCTCCTGGGCTCCTCCGACGTCGCCGCGTTCTCCTGGTTCCTCGGGGCGGGCGCGGCGTTCCTCGTCGACTGGGGGCTGAGCCGGCGGACCGCCGCCCCGGAGCAGGAGCCGGCCGGGTCGTGACGCTCGCCGAGAAGACGCTGGTGCACCGGGAGGCGGTCGAACCGGGGGCATGAGCGTCTCCTCGACGGCGCCGGGCGCGCTCAGGGCGCCACCCGGCGCGCCAGGCCGGATGCGGTCACGGAGCCCTCCCAACAGGCGAGAAGTGAGTTCGCATCCTGGGAAGCGTGCTAGCGGGGCAGGTAGCGTCGTGGACGTGAGTACGGCAGTCGGAATCCCGCCCCTCGAGGACACCTACGCCCGGGCCGTGCCCGACCTCGTCGTCCCCTGGGCCGCGGCCCCGGCGCGCGACCCGCAGGTCGTCGTGCTGGACGAGCAGCTCGCGGCCGAGCTGGGGTTCGACCCCGCGACGCTCCGGAGCTCGGGGCTGCTCGTGGGCCGCGTGCCCGAGGGCGTCGACACCGTCGCGCAGGGCTATTCCGGGCACCAGTTCGGGATGTACCAGCCCCGGCTCGGCGACGGCCGCGCGCTGCTCGTCGGCGAGATCGTCGCCCCCGACGGCTCCCGCCACGACCTGCACCTCAAGGGCTCCGGGCGCACCCCGTTCGCCCGTGGCGGCGACGGCAAGGCCGCACTCGGGCCGATGCTGCGCGAGTACCTCATGGGCGCGGCGATGCACGCCCTGGGCATCCCGACCAGCCGTGGCCTCGCCGTCACGACCACCGGCGAGCAGGTGCCGCGCGACGCCGGGTCGCTGCCCGGCGCCGTGCTCGCGCGGGTTGCATCGAGCCACCTGCGGGTCGGCACCTTCCAGTACGCCGCGGCCGCCGGCGGCCCCGACCAGCTGCGCGCCCTCGCCGACCACGCGATCGCGCGGCACCACCCGCAGGCCGCCGACGCCGAGTCGCCCTACCTCGAGCTCTACCGTCGCGTCGTCGAGGCACAGGCGTCGCTGATCGCGCAGTGGATGCTGGTCGGCTTCGTCCACGGCGTCATGAACACCGACAACACCACGATCTCCGGCGAGACGATCGACTACGGGCCCTGCGCGTTCATGGACCGGTTCGACCCGGACACCGTCTTCAGCTCCATCGACCACGCCGGGCGCTACGCCTACGGGCACCAGCCCCCGATCGCCCGGTGGAACCTCGCGCGGCTCGGCGAGGCGCTGCTGCCGCTGATCGACGAGGACTCCGAGACGGCGATCGCGCAGGCCACCGAGGTCGTGCAGTCCTTCGCCGCGCGCTACGACGCGCACTTCGGCGCGGGCATGGCGGCCAAACTCGGGCTCGCCGAGCCCGACGACGGCCTCGTCGCGGACCTGTTCGCGCTCCTGCACGCCCAGCAGGTGGACTGGACTACCTTCTTCCGCGCCCTCCCGCGCGGGCAGGCACGGGACCTCTTCCTCGACCGCGAGGCCTTCGACGCCTGGGCCGCCCGCTGGGAGGCCGCGCGCGACCCCCAGGCCGACCCGGACCAGGTCAACCCGCTCTTCATCCCGCGCAACCACCTCGTCGACGAAGCGCTCACCGCCGCGGAGAAGGGCGACCTCGCGCCGTTCGAGCGGCTGCTCGACGTCGTCTCGCGGCCCTTCGAGGAGCGGCCCGGCCTGGAGCGGTACACCGAACCGGGCAGCGGCCCGTTCGTCACCTACTGCGGGACCTGACGCGGTGGGCTCGACGGTGCGCGAGGTCCGCGCCCGGGCCGTCCTCGCGCCGCTCGACCCTCCGGTGCAGACCGCGAGCGGGGAGGTGCCGAACGCGCCCCTGGTACTGGTCGACGTGACGACGTCGGAGGACGTGGTGGGGCACGCCTACCTGTTCTGCTACACGCCGGCGGTGCTCCCCGCGCTGACCAGCCTCGTCACCGAGCTCGGCGCCGCGGTCGTCGGCGCCCCCGCCGCGCCCCGCGCCGTCGAGGCCGACCTGCGGGTACGGCTGCGGCTGCTCCGCCCGCAGGGACTGGCCACCATGGCTATCTCGGGCATCGACATGGCGTGCTGGGACGCCCTCGCCCGCCGCGTCGAGCTGCCCCTGGTCCGGCTGCTCGGCGGGGAGCCGGGAGCCGGGAGCCGTCCGGGCCTACGGCAGCCTGCGCTCGATGGCGCCGGACGACGTCGGCGCCGAGGCCGCCGGGCTCGCCGAGCTCGGGTTCGGTGCCTACAAGGTCAAGGTCGGGTCGGCGGGGCTCGCCCGCGACCGCGAGGTGATCCACGCGCTGCGCGACGCCGTCGGGCCCGACGCCGACCTCGCGATCGACTACAACCAGACGCTGCCCGCGCCCGAGGCCATCCGGCGCATCCGCGCCCTGGCCGACGAGCACCTGCTCTGGGTCGAGGAGCCGACCCGCGCCGACGACGCCGTCGGGCACGCCCGCATCCGCGCGGCGGTGTCAGCCCCGATCCAGCTCGGCGAGAGCTGGTGGGGCGTCGACGAGATGACCGCGAGCCTCCGGGCGGGCGCGGGCGACCACGCGATGCTCGACGTCGCTCGCATCGGCGGGGTGACCGGGTGGCTGCGGGCCGCGCCGCTGGCCCACGCGGCGGGGCTCCCGGTGTCGAGCCACTTCTGGCCCGAGGTCAGCGCCGCGCTCCTCACGGTCACGCCGAGCGCGTTCCTCCTGGAGTACCTCGACGTGGCGGCGGGCGTGCTGGCGTCCCCGGCCCGCGTCGTCGACGGCGCGGTGGTCCAGCCCGACGAGCCGGGCAGCGGCGTCGCCTGGGACGAGGACGCGGTCGACGATCACCGCGCCTGACCGGCGAGGATCCCGACGACGACCCCGACGACGGCGACCAGTGCCGCGGCCGCCCCGAGCAGCGCCGGCAGGCCCACGACGGGGATGAGGCTCCCGACGACGACGGGCGCGACGATCGCACCGACCGCGCCCACCACCATGGCGACGGAGAGCGCCCGCCCCGGGTCGGCGGGCGCCACCGCGGCCGCCCACACCGCGAGGACGGCGGCCCCGACGAGGTAGACCGGGGCGAAGACGGCCGCGGCGAGCAGCACGATCACGGGGGAGCGACCGCCCACGGCGAACAGCGCCAGCGAGATCCCGAGGACGACGAGGCAGCCGGCCGCCACCCGGCGCGGGCCGAGCCGCCCGGCGAGGATCCCGGTTGCGAGCCCCGCGAGACCGAGCACGCCGATGATCACGTAGAGCACAGGGCGGGCGTCGGCGGCCAGCCCTGCGGCGCGCGCGACGTCGGCGGCGTAGGTGAACCCGAGCGCGACGGCCGCCTGATAGACCACCGCGAACAGCGCGGGCACGGCGAGCCGGGCCCACGGCAGGGCGTGACCGCGCCGCCCGGTCCGGCGGTCGACCGCGGGCACCCACGCCAGGTTCAGCGCCGCCGCGGCCACCGACGCCAGGGCCACCGTCGCCCAGACCACCCGCCACTGCTCGCCCGCCAGCACCGCAACCACCCCGGTGAGGACGAGGCCGCCGGAGGTCCCGGTGCTGATCGCCGAGACCAGGCCCGGGCGGACCCACGGCCGTGCCAGCGCCGCGGCCAGGTCGGAGTACGGCGCCCACACCCATCCGGCCGCGCTCCCGGCGAGCACGGCACCCGCGGCCAGGACCCCCGGGGAGGTCGCGAGCACCACGAGCAGGGCCCCGAGCGCGCCGCAGAGGCCACCGAGGGTGGTCGGGGCCCGGGGTCCCCGCCGGGAGGCGAGCAACGGGGCGCCGACGATGCCGGCGAGGAACCCGGCGAACGTCCCGCCCGCGATGGCGCCGAGCAGCGGGTCGGAGAGCCCGGTGGCCGAGAGCGTGGGGTCGTGGCGCAGCGCGGGCAGGGTGAGGCCGAAGGTGAACCGCGCCATCCCGAACGCGACACCGACGACCCCCGCGCCGGCCAGCGCCAGACGTCTCTCCCCGGGCTGCACGCCCCGATCCTCCGCGACGGCGGCACCCGGGTGTGGGTCACCCGTCCCGGGGGTGCCCGTCCCGCCCGGGAGCAGTGCCGCTGGGGCGTGCACCCTGCAGGGCTTCCCCGCTGTGCGCTGGGTCGGGGCCGGCGAAGGCGTGCTCCGGGCGGATCGCGGCACCGCAACTGCTCGTCGGTCCGGCCGCCGCACTCTGAACCCGGTTCAGCCGACCAGCCCCGAGATGCCCCGCACGACGAGGTAGACGCCGGCGGCGGCGGTGATGCCCGTGACGACCGCCCCGCGGTGCCGGGCGATCGCCGCGGTCACCCGCTCGACGACGGCCGGCATGACCTCCGGACGCAGGGCGGCCCCGACCACGGCGGCGATCGGGATCGCGAACCAGAACGCGTTGTAGAGGCCGACCTGGGCGAGGGCCCGCGGGAACCCCGCGTTCTCGGCGACGATCGCCGCGAGCGCCGCCAGGTAGAAGACCCCCGGGAGATGGGTGAGGACACCCGCGACCCCGGCCACCGTCACGGTCGGGTCCGACATCCGCCGCCCGAGCGCCCTCCGCCGCGGGGACGGGCCGTCGTCACCCTCCCGGCCGTCCGGGCCGACCGGGCCCTCTCGTGGCCCGACCGTCGCCCGGTACCCGGCGATCCCGAGGGCGAGGACGCCCAGCACGATCGCGGCGATCGCGTGCGCCGTGGTCGTCGTGTGCGGCGGCGGCGCGGCGACCTGGACCAGGCTGACGGCGGCGATCCCGACAGCGAGGGTGAACGCCACCCCGACCAGCAGGTAGGCACCGAGCAGCCGCCGCGGCTCCCCGGCGCCGAGCAGCGCGTAGACCGCGGCGAGCGAGGTCGGCCGCACGACGCTGGCCAGACCGAGGACGACGACGTCGACGTTCATCGGGACGGCACGCTCCCGCGGTTCACGGCGCCGGCGTCACGAGGGGACGGCCGCGTCCGGGTCTCCACCGGTCGCGGGCGGCGCTCCGTCGGCGACGCGGTCCCGCTTCCGGCGGCGCCGCCCCGGCTCCTTCGGCGGGGAGGGCTCGGCGCCGAGCAGCGCCTCCACCCACTGCGCCCGCGGGTCGGAGTCCACGAGCACCGCCTTGAGCAGCAGGGTCACCGGGATGGCCAGCAGGGCGCCGAGCGGCCCCAGGACCCACGCCCAGAACAGCAGCGCCACGAAGGTGACGGTGGCCGAGATGCCGACGGAGTCGCCGACGAACCGGGGCTGGATCAGCGACTGGATGACCAGGTTCAGCACGCAGTAGAGGACGACGACGGCGAGGGCGGGCTCCCAGCCGCCGGTGAGCAGGGCCAGAAGGGCGGGTGGCACCAGGCCGATGATGAACCCGATGTTGGGGATGAAGTTCGTGATGAACGCGACGACGCCCCACAGGAGGGCGAGCGGGATGCCCAGGACCGCGAGCCCGATGGTGTCCAGCACCGCGACGATGAGCCCGAACACCGCGGTGACGACGAGGTAGTTCCGGGTGCCGTGCGCGAAGTTCTCGAGCGCCCCGGTCATGTGGGGGCGCTGCCGGGAGATCATCGTCATGCGCCGGGCCGTGCCCCCGGACTCCGCGGTCAGGAACAGCATCAGCGCCAGGATGAACAACAGGCTCGCCACGAACGAACCGACGCCCGAGAGCACGGTGCCGATCTCCCCGACGAGCTTGCCGAGGTCGGCCGACCCGGCGGTGGCGCGCGCCTGCGTCGGGTCGAACCCCAGCTTCTGCAGCGCCGCCCCGGCCTGGGCGACGAGCTGCTGGCTCTTCCCGGAGTTCTGGGCGAGCAGCGCGGCCAGCTGGCTCACCGAGGCCACCAGGAACAGCGTCAGCACCACCAACGATCCGTAGATGACCACCACCAGCGACAGCACGGCGGCCCAGCTCGGCCAGCCCCGGCGCTGCAGCCACGTCTTGATCGGGTAGACCGCGATCACGATCACCAGGGCGAGCAGCAGCGGTCCGAGCAGCCACGACGTCGCGTACATCCCCGCGGTCGCGACGACGGCCGCCGCGGCCCCGAGCAGGATCACGACCCCGCGCGGGACGCTCGGGTGGCCCGCCTCGTCGACGGCGGTGGGGCGCGTCTGTGGAGCAGGGACCTCGGCGTGGCCGTCACCGGCGGCCATCGGTGCCCTCGTCCCCCCCGTGCAGCATCGCCGCGATCTGGCGGCTGGGCCACCAGCCGTTCAGGGCCACCACGGCGATCGCGAGCAGGGCGATGACGAACGCCTGGCCCACCAGGTCGAGCCAGAGCAGGCCGACGACGAGGACGAGCGCGATCGCCGTCGTGGCCATGCCCCGGCGGCGGGCGCTGAACCCGTGCCGGAAGCGGCGGGCGAGGCCCGGGTCGTGCTCGGCCAACGACCGCTCGGTCTCCGCGAGGACCCAGCGTTCGGTGTCGTCGAGTGGCATCGCCGGCTCCTTCCGCCTCCGCACGGGGGGAGGTCCGAGGTCGCCGGCGGGACCGCGCCGGCGCGTCAGGGTCCAGGACAGTCCGATCGGCGCGGCGTCGCCAGGGTCGAGCAGCCCGGACACCCCGGGACGTCCGGCAGGTGCCCCGCGCCCGTCACACGCTCTCGGCACCGTCCAGGGCGGCGGCGACGATGCCGTCGGCGTCGATGCCGTGAAGGGCGTAGGCGCCGGCGAGGTCGGAGGACTGGCCGAAGGTGGTGACGCCGAGGTGGCGGGCCCGGACGCGGTGCACCCCGGCGAGGAACGCGAGGGTGTGGGGGTGGCCGTCGAGGACGGTGACCAGCGGGGCGGCGCGGTCGGGCGGGAACGCGGCGTCGAGGACCCGGCGGTCGCTGCCGGGCTGGCCCTGGGTGGCGCGGAAGAGCAGATCGGCGCTGGTGACCACGACGACATCGGCGGGGACGCCGAGCGCGTCGAGCCGGTCGGCGGCGGCGAGCGCGGCCGGCACCGTCGCGCCCTGGGCGGCGAGGGTGACCCGGGCACGGTCGGCGGCCCGGCGCAGCAGGTAGCCGCCGGCGACGACGCCGCGGCGGCGCCGCTCGCGGGCGGCCGGGTCGGTGGGGACCGCGGCGAGGGCCTGGTCGACCGGGGCGGTCGAGAGGCGCAGGTAGGTCGAGGACCCGTCGGGCCGACCGAGGCGGCTCAGCCCGTCGAGCAGGCACCAGGTGACCTCGACGGCGAACGCCGGCTCGAAGGCCACGCAGCCGGGCTGCTCGAGCCCGATCGAGGGAGTGGTGATCGACTGGTGGGCGCCGCCCTCGGGCGCGAGCGA
>NZ_DASXJD010000267.1:0-2249 GCF_036497585.1 Actinomycetospora sp.
TTCGCCGCGGGCTTCGGGGTGATGGCCGGACGGCTCTGGGCGCGCATCGTCGGGATCGCCCTGGCTCTGCTGAGCGCGATCGTGAACCTGGCGTTCATCGCCGCGTACCCGCTGTGGGCGATCGTCGTCATCGCCGTCGACGTCGCGGTGATCTACGCCCTGGCGACCAACCGCCGCGGCGAACCGGCCTGACGGCGGGCCCGGCGCCGTGGGCCACCGGCTCGCTCGACGCCTTCGCCGACGCCGGGTCTGACCGGGCCGAGCGCTGATGCTTGCGGGTGCCGCGGAGGTCACCTCCTGCTGGCGGCACCCGCGATGGCGCGGGCGCGCCGATCAGGTCGATCAAGTCGGGGCTGACCCGGGAGGCGACCTGGGCGTTGGTGGCGGCGACGACCGGTTCCGGCACGAGCAGCCCGAGCAGGAAGCCGAGAGCCACCACGAGCGCGGCGCCGGCCAGGACGGTGGCGATGCCACGGATCACCCGCGCCCGGTCGGCGAGGACGACGGCCAACGCGGCGCCGAGGATGGGAGTCATCAGCGGGGCGACGATCATTGCACCGATCACGGTGGCATCCGAGTCGGCGACGACCCCCACGCCCGCGATGATCGCTGCCAGGATCAGCAGGACCCAGAAGGCCGACTGTTTGCGTCTGCTCGAGAAAGAGTCGGTCGGCCATCCGATCGATGTCCGCGCCGGACACCCTCGCGGTGCCGTGTACCCCGGCCCCGGTGGTCACGCCCGATCCATCCCCACGCCCATCGGCCCAGCGTCGGCGCACCGGCACGCAGCGGCCTCCCCCGTTGCGGGTGAGAGCGACGCCCGAATGTTCTCCTTCGGGGTGCCGCTCTACCTGGTGCTCCACGTGCGAGACGGACTGGGGCAGTCCGGTGGCCGTGACACCCCGGTGCCGGCCGGGCCCTAGCGTGCGGTCGTGGCCGAGCCGGGAGACCTGGGTGCGACGAGGGCCGGGTACGACGCGATCGCCGAGGGGTACGCGAAGCTCTTCCGTGCCGAGCTCGCGGATGCCCCGCTCGACCGCGCGCTGCTCGCCGCATTCGCCGAGATCGTGCATCGCGAGCACGGTGACGCCGAGGTCCTCGAGGTCGGCAGCGGGCCGGGGACGGTGGCGGCGCACCTCGATCACCTGGGGCTGGCGGTGCGGGGAATCGACCTGTCGCCGGCGATGGTCGGCCTGGCCCGGCGTGCGCACCCGACGATCACCTTCGAGGTCGGCGAGATGGGCGACCTCGACGTTCCCGGCGCCGCACTGGCCGGCGTCGTCGCCTGGTACTCGCTCATCCACGTCCCGCAGCCGCGGCGTGCCGCTGTCCTCCGTGAGTTCCGCCGGGCCCTGCGGCCCAGCGGGCACGTGCTGCTCGCCTTCCAGGTCGGCGACGACACGCTCCACCTCGAGCAGGCGTTCGGGCACGAGATCGCGCTCGACTTCCACCGGCTCCGTGCCGACGACGTCGTCGCCCTGCTGCACGGAGCGGGCTTCGAGGTGACCGCCCGTCTGGAGAAGGCGCCCGAGGGGGGCACCGCTGCGACGAGGGTGCCGCAGGGCTTCGTGATGGCAAGGAAGCCCGGGCCGGGCGATGGGCACGGCCCTCCGGCGTGAGGTGCCCCCGGCAGGACTCGAACCTGCGACCTTGGCATTAGAAGGGCCTTGCTCTGTCCGTCTGAGCTACGGGGGCCGGCGCCTGACAGGGTACGGGGGCGCGTCGCGCGACCGCCTCGCGACCGGCGGCCCGGAGCGGGCGGGGTCCGTACCGGGGCAAACGGCGGCTGACCTGCCCGGATCGGCGCGGTGACCCCCCGGTTGCGGCCGCTGGGAGCGGGCCGGCGTAGTCTTCTCGTCGCTCTCGGGGAACGGACGCGGACAGCGGCCGGCCGGAGCCAGGACCGCGGGACATCGCTCCCGGGTCGGTCCGCGACAGATGAAGACTCGATCGGTGTCCGCCTGCTGCGGCGGAACGGACACGGTCGGCTCGGTCGTGCCTGCGGACGGGCCTCACCGGGGTTCACCCCCCGGAAACGCCCCCGAAAGCGATCGTGTACGGTGGGAATCACCGCGAACGGGATCGCCGGGAAACCGGCGGGTTCGGCGCGTGTGGTCGTCCTTTGAGAACTCAACAGTGTGCTGACGTTTTGTGTGCTTTGGCCCCGACTTTTTGTTGGGGTTTCTTTGAGTGCAGTTGTTTTGTCAGGAGAGGGTTTTGTTCTCTTCTAACGTTTTTTGTTGGAGAGT
>NZ_DASXJD010000268.1:0-15428 GCF_036497585.1 Actinomycetospora sp.
GGGCTCGACCGTGCACAGATGCGTCCAGTTGTCGCCGAGGTCGAACGTGTAGCTGAACCGTTCGCCGAGCTGGAGCGTCGAGAGTCGGACCTTGGTGGTGGGCTCGGCGTCCTCGGGGGAGGTCGTCCCCGTCGGTGGTCAGGAGCCTGTCCCCGGAGAGGTCGAAGCAATGGAGGTGGGCGCGGTCCCAGCGGCCGAAGGCGTCGTCGATCGCGTCCGCGAGCTCGGCGAAGGAGTGCCGGCGCGCAGCGGCGAACACCCGCCCGGGGCGCGGCCAGAACCGGTCGCCGTGCCCTTCGATGAGTTCCACCCGGATCGAGAGCCACGTCCGTGCCATCGGTCCATCGTCCATCTCGTCGGAACGACCTGGTCGGTGGCCGGCCCATCGCCGGGTCGACAAGGGTGTCGGGCTCGCCGCTACGGTCCAGCTCAGCGGTTTCGATGAGGTGAAGGACTGATCATGACGAAGCTGTCGGACCTGAAGACCGCTGACCAGGTCCACAACGAGATGCTCGGCGACCCTGCATACCGCCAGGAGTACGAGCGGACCGCCTTCGCGCACGCTGTCGCGACGCGGATCATCGAGTTCAGGGCGGCCGAGGGTCTCCCGCAGTCTGCACTGGCGAGAAAGCTCGGCATGAAGCAGCCGGCGGTAGCCCGTCTCGAGTCCGGCGAGCACGAGCCGTCCCTGACCACCCTGAGCCGCATCGGTCACCGCCTGGGCATCGAGTTCCACATCGACATCACGCCCTCCAAGGTCGAACTACGACCGGCGGGCTAACCAGTCGACATCTCGTCATCCTTATCCCGGTACATCTACTAATTGCCGGCCTTAGCGCGTGTGACCGTCTCTGCGCCGTCCTTCGGAGCAGGGAGGATCGCTTCAGGTGTGAGGCAACTGCTCGACCACGTCCCACCCGGCCTCGAACGGATGCGGGAGAACTTCGAGGAACCCCGTCGCGGTCGCGGACTGTATCTCGGCCAGGTCGGCCTGCTCGTCGTCGACCGGTGAGTCATTGAGTCCTTCCGAGTTCGAAGCCGAGCAGGCCCTCACGTGGCCGGTGGTCGCCAGTCCTCCATGCGGCGGAGCTGCCCGCGAAGGATCGGTGGCAGCCGGTCGACGACCTCCCGGTCGGCCTCGTGTGGATGGGGCATGGCCTCGAGGAAGCCGGTGGCGATGACGTTCTCGAGGCCTTCGGCGCCGCGCGAGTACAGCTCCGCGAGGGCGTCGGCTGCCAACAACGCGTCGCCGGCGTCGGCCGTTTGGGCGTGCACGGCCGTCCGGAACCACTCGCCGACGAGATCGAGCAGGACGGTGGACAGCACTTCGTCGTAGTCCTCGACGTGCTCCCGAACCATCGCTTCGGCGCGATGAGACGAGGCGCTGAGTGCGTCTGCGACGGCTCGTGCACTCGCCTCGTCGATCGGGGGCTCGTCCTCGTGGTCGGTCACCGTGTTCTCCCCAGAGCGTCGAGCAGATCGTCGTACTCCTGCTCAGCCACCTGCCGGTCCGCGGCGGAGGCTTGCGGATTGCGCCGGAGCCAGCTCCGCAGGGCCCGGACCGAGTTGTTCGCCTTCTCGGTGTGGAACTTATCGTTGACGCTGTTCCCGGTTTCACGCTCGTACCGGACGGCGTCGGCCGTGGTGCCGGTTCCCGCCCGAGTTTCCGTTTCCGTTCCTCGATAGAGGCTGTTGACGATGTTGCGGAGCTTCGGGTCGCTCACCTGCGGGCGCTGAGCAGCCGGGGGCGGCCCGGACGGGCTGGGGCGGAAGGGCTCGACACGGTCGGGCCCCGAGGCGCTCTGCGCCACGGCCATGGCGCCCGCGCTCGCCGTGGCGGCGCCGGTGGCGATGACGCCGGCCGAGACGATGCCGGCGGGCACGCCCACCGCCGCCCCGATACCGGTGGCGTCGAGGGCGATGCCGCCGACCTCCCCGCCGGCCCCGAGCACGATCGCCCCAGCGCCGAGGGCCATCGCCCCCACCGCTTTGGGATCGTGCAGCGCCGCATTGCCGAACGAGGCGAGCGAGTTCCCGATGTCGGCGAGGATCGAGCCGGCGTCCAGGCCGGTGCCTCCGACCGTCGGAGACGTTGCCGAGGGCGAGGTGACGGCCGGCAGGAGCGAGGCGGCGTCGGCGAGTTCGCGGGCAGCAGCCTCATTGGCTCGCAAGGCTCGCTCCTCGGCGAGGGTCATGAGCTCCCCGGCGTCGTCCATCGACTGCTCCGCGGCGTCCCGGGTCCGGTCGGCGGCGGCAACCGCACCCGAACCGGTCGCAGCGAGCGCGGCCTGGCCGTCGAGCATCATCTGCTCGCCCCGCGCGTAGTCCTGTTGGGCGGCCCGGAGCCTCCCCGGCATACCTGGCGAGTGGCCGCGCCGCCCGCGACGCGGCCTCGACCGCCCGTTCGAGGCTGCGGGCGTGATCCTCGATGGTGGCGAGAGCCGCGGTGGCGGCCGGGCCGGTCCAGTTCGACATCGCGTGCCCTCGACTAGCGACGGCGTCCCGGCCGCTCAGGAGAGCGGCGGCACCAGATCTGAGCCGTTCTGCCGCTGCCAGCACGGAGTCTGGATCGCCGGGCAACGGCATCAGCGGGGTCCGTCGAAGCCAGGGAGGGGCACGCCGGACAGACGCCGCGACGTCGCCGCGTCCGAGCTCTCGTAGTTCGCGGCTGCGCTGTCGAGGGCGTGGGCGGTGTCCTCGAGGCTGCGGAGCATCGCGCCGATCGCCCTGTCGATCTGAGATGCGAAGTCGTTGGCCGTCGCCGTGAGCGGGCCGGTCCCCGCTGCACCGGCCGCCGACCGAGCTGCCGCACTCACCTGCCCACGGGCGTCGTCGACCTGGGTCGCGTCGCCGCGCAACCCGGACGCACCCTGCTGGAGCTGCTCCGGGCGCACGTCGAACGCGTCGGGCACACACCCTCCCTCCACCTGATCCCACCGGATTGTGAAGGGCTCTGCTCACGCGCGGGTGCGCTTCGGAGAAGTCGTGGCCGAGTTCGATGCCCACCCGTCCGGCGACACCGGTGTACCGCGACGCCAGGAGAGGAACTCGCCGAGCATGACCGTGCAGCTGCGCCAGGAGCAGCAGACGATGCTCTGGACCCTCGCCATGCACGCCCGCGACGCGGCGTCGTCGCAACCCGTCCTCGGCGACCGCTTCGCCGCCGACCTCCTCGACCGCGTCGACGGGCCCTCGCTCGCCGGAACCACCCTCGACGGCAACACCCCGCTCATCTGCACCCGCGCGAAGCTGATCGACGACGCCGCCCGCGCCTTCCTCGACCGGCACGACGAGGCCGTCGTCCTGCACCTCGGGTGCGGCCTCGACAGCCGGGTCCTGCGCCTCGACCCGGGCCCGGGCGTGCGGTGGTTCGACGTCGACCAGGAACCCGTGATCGAGCTGCGCCGGCAGCTCTACGACGACCGCGAGCACGTCACGATGATCGCCGCGTCCGTCACCGACCCCGCCTGGTGGTCCCGGGTTCCCGACGACGTCCCACGGCTCGTCCTGGCCGAGGGCCTGCTCATGTACCTCGACCCCGACGGCGTCCGCGCGGTCGTCACGAACGCGCTCGGGCCGGGCGGCACCCTCGTCGCCGACACGGTCGCTTCATGGGTCACCTGGATCGCGGGCTGGCAGCCGGCGATGCGCGCGGCCGACACCGGCTTCCGCTCCTCGACGGCGGACCTGGCGGCAGCGGCATCGTCGGGAACCCGACTGGAGGAGCTCTCCCTCGTCGACGCCACCGCGACCCGGACCGGCGGACTCCTGTCCACCGCCATCCGCCTCTTCGCACTCATCCCCGGCGGACGGGACGCGATGGTGCTGAGCACCTATCGGCAGTCCGCCGGCGGTTGAGGGCGGTACCCGCGGGTAGCCCCGCCTACGACATTGAGTAGGAGGTGCTCGCCGTGGCCGATGTGTCCCGACTGCCCGCCGCCCTGGTGGCCTACTGGGACTGGCAACGTCATGCCGCCTGCCGCGACATGGACCTCGAGACCTTCTTCCATCCCGACGGCGAACGGGACCCCTCCCGCGCCCGGCGCGTCGCCCGCGCGAAGACGATCTGCGCCGGCTGCGCCGTGGTGGCCGCCTGCCGGAACTGGGCCCACCGCGTCGAGGAGCCGTACGGCATCTGGGGTGGCGAGAGCGAGGACGAGCGCCGCGCCGCTTTGCGACGACGGCGTCCCGCGCGCGTTCCGTCCGACCCGACACCGCGCCCGGCCGCCTGAGCACGGGCGGGGTCCGCATCAGTCCTGGTCGGGGATGATCTCCGCCAGCGCGGCTCGGGAGGACGGTGCCGGGAAGGGGTCGGCGAAGTACTGCGTCTCGTGCGCCACGAGGCCGGAGTCGAACTCCATGATGCTCACCGAGCGGGTGGACACGCCGTCGTAGGTGATCACGCACTCGCTCACCCACACGTCGCCCGCTCCGACGATCCGGACCAGCGTGAAATGGCGTTCCGCGGGGTGTCCTCCGCGCTGCGCCTGGATCGTCGACCGGCCCCGGAAGCGTTCCCCTGACTGGTGGTAGTCGAGCATCGCGTCTGCGGCGTAGATCGCGTGCTCCGTCTCGATGTCCCCCTGCTCGGAGGCCGTCCAGTGCTCCGCGATCCGCTCCCGGGTCGTGGCGTCATCAGCCATCGTTCTCGTCTCCCGATGTCTCGGTGGACCTGCGCATGCTCTATCAGTAAGGCGCCAGGGACCCGAACCCAAGAACCGGAAGGCACCCGGTCACTAGCCGGACTGACTCACGCCGGGGTCGTGGCCGAGCGGATCATCGTCGTGATCCGGACCCACGACGGCGCCGTGGGGGTCGACCCGAAGCCGAACCGGACCGGCGGGTCGACGCCCGTCATCGGGCCCTGGTCCTCGCCGGCGACGTGGACCTCGGCGTCGGTGATGCGGTGCAGGTCGCGGGCGCCGTAGTACTCGGTGCGGCTGTGGCCGGCGCTGCCGACGGTGCGGACGCCGGGGAGGACGCGGCGCGCGACGGTGTCGATGGTGGCGATCCAGCGGGGCGCGGTGGCGAGGCGAGTCGGGACGTCGCGGAGCAGGTAGCCGAGCGGGGTGCGGCGGCCGAGGTGGATGGTGGCGGTGAGGTCACCGGCGCGGAGCTCGGCAGTAGCGGGGCCGACCTGCATCTCGACCGGCACGAGCCGGACCTCGTCGAAGGTGTAGGTGGTGCCGACGAAGTCGGCGACCTGCTGGGTGGGGGCGAGCAGGACGCGGTGGCCGTCGGCCTCCTCGAGCATGACGTCGGTGAACGAGCCGTAGGGCGAGGTCGGCCAGTGCCCGACGACGAGCCGTAGCCCCGACGTCGTCCCGAGCCCGCCGATCCACCCGTCGAAGCGTTTCGTTGATCGTGCCATCGCTGCGAGTGTCACGGGTCGGCCACGGGGCTCTCTGGTCAGCTCCGAGTAGCGCCTGCAGTCCACGAGTTCCGCCGAACCGCACCAGCTCACAGGTACTCGGCGCGGGAATGACTAGAGGGTGGCCTCCCCGTCGTCCCACGTCAGCCGCAGTCGCCCGTCGACGGTCTCGAAGGTCACGCCGAGCACCTCGGAGTGTGCGGGGCGGATCACTTGCCCAGCGCGGTAGATGGCGGGCCGCCAGGGTCTCCGGGTCGAGGACGAGCACCTCCCGCACTCCCCGGTCGTCGTACCAGGGGAGTTTCGTGAGTGTCTCGTCCTGTGGCGAGAGGATCTCGACGACGAGCTCTGCGCCCTCGGCCCCGCGGCCGGCGGGAGAGCTGATCGGGAACGCGGTAATCGTCCGCGCCGCGGAACGGCCCGGTCTGGACACGGTGGGACGAGCCCGCGGCGCTTCGCGAGTGGGCCGAGGAGCATCACGAGCTCGGTGGACAACCCCTGATGGGCGTCACCGGGCGGGGACACCATGTGCAGGACCCCGTCCCAGAGCTCGTCGCGGCGGTCGAGCCCGCGCGAGCGCCTCTTGGCCAGCAGCGAGTCCGGGACCACGGCTCTCATGCTCCGAGGGTAGGTCGCACGATTCCTCCCCCACAGTCCCTCCCGCAGCGCCTCGCGAGGACGCCTTCGCAGGCTCGGACGAGGCCGCGCCCGCATCGGTTCCCGAGACTGTCGGACCCTCTCGCTACCGTGCGGCGCGGAGGACGGG
This sequence comes from Actinomycetospora sp., assembly GCF_036497585.1. Classification (GTDB taxonomy): domain Bacteria; phylum Actinomycetota; class Actinomycetes; order Mycobacteriales; family Pseudonocardiaceae; genus Actinomycetospora. Next base: position 6,138 of record NZ_DASXJD010000268.1, read on the forward strand.
AGGCCCTGCGATGCCGACACCGCACCGCGTTCCGGCGGAGATGTTCCGGTTCACCACCGGGGATCGCTCGGAGCTGTACTCCGCCGTGCTGCACGCCTTCGGCGAGGCCAACGAGCGGCTGGAGACGGCCCTGGGGCTCGACGACGTCCGCGCCCACCTCCGGGTCGTCGGCTGGTTGGAGGAGCTGGACGACGACGAGCTCACCGCTGTGCTGAAGGCGCTCGTCGGCTGGCAGTTGCTCGACGTCGTGCAGGACAATACCGGCAACTACCGCACCGCCGCCGAGTACGAGAGGCGCAACCTGCAGTACTCGCTGACCCGGCGCGGGGAGGCCGCGTTCGCCGGCGTCCAGCACGCCCTGGCCGCGCTCGGATCCAGCGGCGCGCTGCAGACCGCCGTGCTCGACGCGATCGCCGACCGCCTCTCCGAGCTCGCCACGCTGCTCGCCGACGAGCGCTCCTCGGATCGTCGGGTGTTCACCTCGCTCGTCGAGCTGGAGGGCCACCTCGACGCGCTGCGCAGCAACACCAAGGCCTTCAACGGCGAGCTGCAGCGGCTCCTGCGGGTCGACGGCGCCGACGGCGCGACGTTCTCCGACGTCAAGGCGGCGACGGTCACCTACCTGGAGGAGTTCCTCACCGACCTCGACCACCGCGCGCACCTCATCGCCTCTGGCATCGCACGGGTCGAGTCGTTCGGGGTGGCCGTCCTGCACCACCGGGCGCTCTCGGGTGCCGAGCTCCCCACCCGCCTCGGCGACGACCCGGTGCCGGCGTGGCTCGCCCTCCGCCGATCCCGCTGGGAGGGGATGCAGGCGTGGTTCCGTCCGGCGGCGGCAGGCGAGGGGGCGGCGCCACGGGTCGAGCAGCTGCACACCGTGGCGCGTCGCGCGGTGGTGACCCTCCTGCAGGCGCTGGACCGGCTCACCGAGTCGCGCCGGCGGACGAGCAGCGCCGCCGCCGACTTCCGCGAGCTCGCCCGCTGGTTCGCCCTCGCCCCCACCGATCACGACACCCACCGGCTGTGGGCGGCGTCGTTCGGGGCGACGCCGGCCCGGCACGGGCACCTTCACCATGCCGATCCCGAGCTGGTGAGCCCGACGACGCGATGGGGAGAGGCCCCTCCCGTGCCCGTGTCCGCCCTGCTGCGCACCTCCGGCCGGGCCGCGGCGCCGGGCGGGCGCGCCGGTCGGGTCCGGGACGTCGCGGAGATCAAGGCCACCCGGGCGCGCCGGGCCGCGGCGGAGCGGGCCGAGCTCGAGGCCGCCTGGGCGCGGCTGGACACCGGCGGCCCCGTCCGCCTCTCGTCGCTGGGTGCGCTGGACCACGCGACGTTCGGTCGGCTCCTGGACCTGGTCGGGCGCGCCTTTGCCGCTCCACCGCACGGCGGACGGCGGCGCGCTGTCACCGCCGACGGGCGCGTGGAGATCGTGCTGCGAGAACCGGCGGAACCCTCGCAGGTGACCCTGGCGACGCCGCGGGGCACCCTGACCGGCCCCGACCTGATCATCGACGTCACCAGCGGCGGCGCCCGCGTCGCGGACCGGCGAGCCACGCGATGACGAACCCGGAGAAGCTCGGCAACCAGCTGGTCGGGGCCGAGGAGGCCGACATCGCGCGCGGCATCCGCGCGCTGCTCGGCACGCCGATCCTGCACGAGCGGCAGGACCCGGAGCTCTTCGCAGTGATTCGCGGGCGGCGGGACCCGATCGCGAAGTGGTTCGACCACACCTGCGGCTGGACGCTCACCGTCGACCCGCGCGCCGGCTACGCCCGGCTCGCCAAGGTTCGCGGGTCCTCCGACGGGCGACGACCCGCCCGGCGGGAGCGCAGCGGGCGGGCCGCGTTCGACCGGCGCCGCTACACCCTGCTGTGCGTGGTCGCCGCCGAGCTGCTCGCCGCCCCGGCGACCACGATCGGTCTGCTCGCCTCCCGTGTGGAGCGCGCCACGGCCGCCGACCCGGCGATCCCCGACTTCGACACCGCCCGCCGCAGTGAGAGGCTGGCCTACGTCGACGTGCTGCTCCTGCTCGAACGCTGGCACGCCCTCGAGGCGCTCGACGGTGCCACCGAGGCCTTCGCCGACACCGCCGAGGCCAAGGTCCTCTACCGCGTCGATAGCACGCTCCTCGTCCGTCTCCTCGCCTCCCCGCAGGGGCCGTCGCGGTTCGCGACCGACCCCGAGCACGTGCCCGAGCGGTTCGACGGGCTGCTCGAGGCCCTGGTCGTCGAGCCGCGCTACGGCGAGCCCGGCGCCGCCACTGAGGTGCAGCGCAACCTGCGGGCCCGCCACTCGCTCTTCCGGCGCCTGCTCGACGACCCTGTCGTCCACCGCGACGAGCTCGACGACGCCGAGCTCGCCTACGTCGCCTCACCCACCGGGCGTCGGCTGCTCCGCGACGCCGCCCGCCGTGCGGGCATGGTGCTCGAGGAGCGGGCCGAGGGCTGGATGCTGGTCGACCCCGACGCGATCGCCACCGACCGGCGCTTCCCCGACGACACCCACACCGGCGCCGCCGGTCTGCTGCTCCTCGACGCGCTGCAGCGTGCGCCCGACGGGCTTACCGAGGAGCAGCTCGTCCGGGCGACCGCCGCCGTGCTGGCCCGTGAGCCGGCCTGGGCCCGGGGCTATCAGACCGACGACGGTGCCGAACGGCTCGCCGCCGACGCCGTGGAGGTGCTGCTCGCCTTCGGCCTCGTCCGTCAGGAGGGCGGGGTCGTCGTCGCGCGCCCGGCCGCCGCCCGCTACGCCGTCACCGATCCGCAAGGGAGTGCGTCATGACCGTCACCGCGCTGCCCGGTGTCGTCGGACACCGCGACGAGCGGGGGATCGCGCAGGTCCCGGCCCGGTGGGTGCCTTCGCGCGCCGGGCTGCTCAACGTCTGGCGGTACTACGACGAGACCCTCGAATTCGCGGGCGGGCGCCTGCTGCTGCGCGGCCCGAACGGCTCGGGCAAGTCGAAGGCTCTCGAGCTGCTGCTGCCCTTCCTGCTCGACGCGAATCTGCGCGCCCAGCGCCTGTCGACCTTCGGCACCGCCGAGCGGACGATGCACTGGAACCTCATGGGCGAGGGCGCCACGGGGGTGACCCGTGTCGGGTACGTCTGGGTCGAGTTCCACCGGCCTGGAGGTCCCGACGAGGAGCCGCGCTGGTTCACCGCGGGGGCCCGGCTGCAGGCGAGCACCCGCACCACCACAGTCACCGCCGACTACTTCACGACCGAGCAGAGGGTCGGGGAGAGCCTCCGGCTGACCACGGACGCCGGGGTGCCCCTGAGCCGCCCCGAGCTGAGCGCGGTGCTGGGCGAGCAGGGGACCCGGCACGACCACGCGGCCGGCTACCGGAGCACCGTCCGGCAGACACTGTTCCCCGGGATGAGCGAGCAGCGGTACGACGCGCTGATCCTCGCCCTGCTCCAGCTGCGCACCCCGAAGCTCTCCCAGCGGCTCGACCCGGCGCTGCTCTCGACGCTGCTCTCCCGGGCGCTGCCGCCGCTGGGGGAGGGCGAGGTCGCCGACCTCGCGGAGGGCTTCGAGCGGCTCGACCGGCAGCGGGAGCGGCTCGCCCGCCTCGACGAGGAGGCCGCCGCGGCCGCGGCGCTCGCCGTCCGGCAGGCGGACTACGCGCAGCGCGTGCTCCGCGCCGGGGCCGCCACGCTGATCTCGGCGACCACGGAGATGGACCGGTGCACCCGCGCGGCGCGCACCTCCGAAGAGCAGCAGGCGGAGGCGGAGTCCGCGCGGGCCGAGGCGGAGGTGCGGGCCGAGGAGCTCCGGGTCGCGCGCACCGACGCGGGGGCCCGCCTCGAGGCGCTGCAGGACAGCGACGCCTACCGCGAGGGCGCCCAGCTCGACGATCTGCGCCGTCGCCTCGGCGAGGCCCGCGAGAGAGCCCGGCGGGCGAACGAGACGCGCGGGGGAGCGGAGCGCGCCGCCGCCGCGGACGACGAGTCCGCCGACGCCGCACGGCGGGCGTCCGACCGGGCCGATGCCCTGCGTGCCGAGCGCCTGGAGGAGGCGCTGCGGGCGGGACGGGAGGCGGGACTCGACGCCGTGCTCGCGCAGGTCCGCGCGGGCGCCGACCGCGGACTCGTCCGCGCCGCGGTCCAGAGCCGACGGACCCAGATCGGCGAGGTCCGCCGGCACCTCGCGGGGTGGGAGAACGCGGTCGCGCTGCGCAGCTCCCGGGAGGCCGACCTCGACCGGGAGCGCGCCGCCTACGCCCGGGCGGACACCACGCAGACCGAGGCCGGCTCCGTCTACGCCACGGCCCTCGATTCCCAGCGCTTCCGGCTCGAACGGTGGGTTCGCGGCGCCCGGGAGCTCGCGGCCCGACCGGGGGAGACGACCCTCGACGCGCTGGTCGACGCCCTGCTCGACGCCGCCGACTCCGAGCCCGCGGTGCTCGGTGTCCTCGCCGACGCGACGCGGGGCCTCGACCGCGACATCGACCTCGCCGAGGCCGACGCCCGCCGCCGCGCCGCCGAGGCCGACGCCCGCCGCGACGCCGTGGCCCAGGACCGCGACCGCGTGGCCGGGGAGACCGACCTGCCGCCGGAGCCGCCGCCGACCCGCACCGCCGACCGCGCCCGGCGCACCCCGCACGACGGCGCCCCGCTGTGGCGCCTGGTGTCCTTCGCGCCCGGGATCGACGACGCCCGGCAGGCCGCGGTCGAGGCGGCACTGCAGGCGTCTGGGTTGCTGGACGCCTGGGTCGGTCCCGACGGCGCGTGGCTCCCGACGGACGGGCACGACACCGCGATCCTCCGCATCGCGCCCGCTCCCGGTCCGTCGCTGCTCGAGGTCCTGGTCCCCGAACCAGACTCCCCGATGCCGGCCACGCGGCTCCGTGACCTGCTCGGCTCGATCGCCCACTCCGACGACCTCGACGTCCACCCGGCGGTCGTCAGCGCCGACGGCCGGTTCCGTCTGGCTTCCCTCACCGGCAGCTGGGCGAAGCCGTCCGCGGCACACATCGGGGCCGCGGCGCGAGAGCGCGCCCGCCGGGCCCGCCTGGCCGAGCTGGACGCGGAGCTCGCCGAGCTCGACGCCGTCCGCGCCGCGGCGGAGCGGGACGCCGACCGGGCGGTCCGTCGCCGGGCTCGGCTGCGCGCCGAGCTCGACGCCCGTCCGGACCACCGTGAGCTCGACGGAGCGAGAGTGGCCCTCGGACGCGCCGACGCCGCGCTCGCCGTGGCCGACACCGCGGTGCGCGACGCGGTCGCGCGGCGCGGCGAGGCGGAGTCCGCGGTGGGCGCGGCGCTGCGCTCGCTCACCGTTCACGCGGCCGAGCACGGGCTGCCCGCCGACCGTGACGCTCTCGACGCGCTGGACCAGGCCCTCACCGCCTGCGACGGCGTCACCCGCCTGTGGCTCGACGCCGACACGGGCGCAGCCCATGCGCGGGAGCGGGCGGAGAGCGCCACCGAGCAGGCACGGCGCTCCCGCGACGTCGCCGACGAGCGGGCCGAGGAGGCCGGAGCGGCCGACGACGCCGCCCGAGGCCTGCATGCGCGGCTGGAGACCGTCGAGCAGACCGTCGGCGCGGAGTACCGGGAGGTGCTCGCCGAGATCGGGCGGATGCGCGAGCGGATAGTGGAGGCCGACCGCGAGGGCCAGCGGGTCGCCCGGCAGCGCACCGACCTGGCCGAGCGGATCGGTCGTCTCCAGGAGGCCCGCGACCGGGACCGGGCGCGGCGCGACGAGGCGGTCGCCGCCCGGGACGCCGCTGCCGCGCGCTTCCGGGGGCTGTGGCGACTCGGGCTCGCCGCCGAGGGCGGCATGAGCGAGGACGAGCTCGCCGGGTCCGGGCACAGCGGGAGCGGGAGCCGGGTGACGCTCGACCTCGCGCGTGCGATCGCCGCGGCGTCGTCGGTGGCCCACGAACCCCGACACATGACGGAGTCCCTCGGCCGGCTCCAGGAGACCCTCCACACCTCGCGCGACACCCTGGGCACCCGGGCGGATCTCACGCTGGGCCCCGTGACGGAGGACCTCGCCGACCCCGCGGTCGTCGGGGACGTCCCGGTCCTGCGCGTCGTGCTCGACGGGCGGACGCTCGGCGCCCGGGCCCTCGCCGAGGCGCTGGAGGCGGAGGCCCGGCGCAGCCGCCACGACATCACCGAGGCCGAGCGCGAGCTCTTCGACACCACGCTCACCGGGGAGACCCGCCGTCACCTCGCGTCACGGCTGCGGGAGGCCGAGGCCCTCAAGGACACGATGAACGAGCGCCTCGCCGGCGTGCGCACCGCGTCGAACGTCGCCGTGCGGCTGCGGTGGGAGGTCGCCGACGATGCCCCGTCGGGGACGGCGGCCGCGCGCCGGCTGCTCCTGCGAGACCCGACGCGGCTCGACGCCGACGACCGCGCGGCCCTGCACCGGTTCTTCCGTGACCGCATCGACGCCGCTCGCGCGGAGGGCACGGCGAGTAGCTGGGAGGAGCAGCTCACCGAGGTCTTCGACTACACGCGGTGGCACCAGTTCACCGTCGAGCTCGACCGCGTCGCGGGGAACGACGCGCCGGGATGGCAGAAGCTCACGAAGCGGCTCCACGGCGCGCTCTCGGGCGGGGAGAAGGCGATCGCGCTGCACCTGCCGCTCTTCGCCGCCGTCGCCGCCTACTACGAGTCGGTCCCGAGCTCCCCGCGGCTGATCCTGCTCGACGAGGTGTTCGTCGGGGTCGACGAGATCAACCGGGGGCAGGTGTTCGGGCTCCTCGCCGCGTTGGGGCTCGACCTCGTGCTGACCTCCGACCATGAGTGGTGCCTCTACCGGGAGATCGACGCCATCGCCGTCCACCAGTTGCTGACGGGGTCCGACGACGCCGACGACGCCGTCACCACCGCGCGTTGGGTGTGGAACGGCCGGACCTTGGAGGAGGCTTGAGCGCCTCCCTCGACGGGCTGCGGCGCCCCGGACTCGAGCCGCTGTGGCGCGAGGCCCACCGCCGGCTCAGCAGCGGGAAACCGGTCGCCACGCTTACCGTCCCGCTCGACGGCCCCGACGAACGGGAGGCGCTGGCGGACCTGTTGGGGCTCGCGCGTCTCCCGTCCGGCCGTCACCCCGTCCGGGTCGGCGTACTCGACGACCTGCTACGCGAGGCCGTGGGACGCGACACCCGCGAGGTGGTCGCGGAGCTCGTCGGACCGGTCGGCGACAACGCTGGGGACCGGGCCGCCGCGCGAGCGGAGCGCGACGAGCTGTGGGCCTGGGTGCGCGGGCACCCCGTGGTCGAGGCGCAGCCGGCGCTGCTGGACTGGGTCGACGCCCTGCGCATCGTCGAGTCGGTCGCGGTGACCCGCCGGCTGCTGAGCGACGCCCTCGACGTGCTGTGGTGCCTGCCGGCCGGCGGTGTCCCCCGCGCGGCCCTCGCCCAGTGGGCCGCCCGCGACCCGCACGCCCTCGACGACGACACCCGGCTCGGCGGCCTCGTCGTGCGTGCGCTCGCGACGATCCACGGCGTCGACCCCCCGACGAGCGCCCCGGCACGCCACGCGCTGTGGGAGCGGGCCGGCGTCTCCAGCGATCAGCTCTCGGTCAGCGTGCTCGCCGCCGGGTTGCGCCCGCAGGACGATTCGCTGGCCGCCGTGATCCTTCACGGGTGTGCCGATCAGGGGCACGCTGCGTCGCTCACGCTCGCGCAGCTCCGCGATGTCGGGCGGCTGGAGACCCGCGAAGGGGTCGTCTTCGCGGTCGAGAACCCGTCCGTCCTCGCGCTCGCCCTCGACCGGTTCGGCGTCAACTGCCCGCCGTTCATCTGTACCGCCGGGTGGCCCAACGGTGCGGCGACGACCCTGCTCACCCTGCTCGGTGAGGACGACGCCGAGATCCGTTACCACGGGGATCTCGACGGCGAGGGCATCCGGATCGCGGCGCACCTCGCGCTCGGCTTCGACCACGTCGTGCCCTGGCGGATGTCTGCCGCCGACTACCGAGCCGCCGTCCGGAGCGACGGCCCCGGCGTCGGACGGGTCACCGCTGCCCCGTGGGATCCCGAGCTCGCTCCCGCGCTCGTCGAGCACGGGGTGGCGGTGCCGGAGGAACAGGTGGCCGACGACCTGCTCGCCGAGATCGGGGTCTGAGCAAAGACATCAGCGAGGTTGTCGGGGGATGGCGCTACAGTTGCATCAGCTGGCATAACACGGCTGTTATCGTGCAGGCAGTGTGTGGTTGGCGGCTCGACGAGATAGAGAACCGATCATGGTGAGGCTGTCGGACCTGAAGGCGGCGGACCAGGTCCACCGTGAGGTGCTCGACGAGCCCGAGTACCGCCGGGAGTACGAGCGGACCGCTTTCGCCCACGCCGTCGCATCGCGAATCGTCGAGTTCCGGGCCGCGGAGGGCCTGTCACAGTCCGCCCTGGCGCGGAAGCTCGGCATGAAGCAGCCGGCGATCGCCCGACTCGAGGGCGGAGATCACGAGCCGGCCCTGACCACCCTGAGCCGCATCGCTCGCGGGCTGGGCATTGAGTTCCACATCCACATCACGCCGTCCGGGCTCGAACTGCGGTCAAGGGGCTGACGTGGCCGCCTGCGAATCGGAAGATCAGACCGGGGAGCTGTTGCCACTCCGCTACATGCCGGCCTTGGCACGGGTGACGGCGAACGGTTCGTCCGCGGGGACCGGCTGACCGGTGTAGAAAGCGGCCATCCGACGAACCGTCCGCCTGAAGACCTCCGGGTCGGACTGCGCAATGGCCCGCCGACGCCAGTTCTCCAAGGTGGCGTGAAGAGCCGCCGCGTCGACATCGCACCGGACCTGATCGAGCGCCTCCCCGTAAGCCTCGTCGAAGGCGGTCCTGTCCTCCGGGAGCAGCCAGGCGCGGATCGACGCGGGAGAGGCGCCCGCCGCCAACGTGCCCCGTCTCTCGGGTCCAGGCGATGAGGTGGTCACGACGGCACCGTAGCGAGACCGACCGACAGCCACGAGCTCCTCGTCGAGCACCCGCCGGTCGGGCACGATCCGAGGGCACGCGCCGACACTCTCGACGGAAAGGCCGACGATGCCCGTCCTCCCCGCCCTGCTCGACGCGCTGCGCGGCGGCGCCGTCGAGGTCGTCGACCTCACCGCCCCGCTCACCGAGTCGACGCCCGTCCTCGAGCTGCCCGCGCCGTTCGTCAACACCAGCCGGTTCCGGCTCGAGGAGCTCAGTCGCTACGACGACCGCGGGCCGGCCTGGTACTGGAACGACATCCACACCGGCGAGCACACCGGCACCCACCTCGACGCGCCCAACCACTGGGTCACCGGCCGCGACGGGCTCGACGTCTCGAGCGCACCCACCAGCACCCTC
>NZ_DASXJD010000269.1:0-14753 GCF_036497585.1 Actinomycetospora sp.
ACGCCGATCATCCGGCCGTCAAGATTGATCTCGACGCCGCGCGCCTGGCCCTCCTCCGGCAGCCACTCCGCATAGGGGAAGCTGGTGCCGACGAACAACAGCGTGTCGCAGTTCGACATCACGTAGTCGCTGGCGGTCGAGCCAAGCAGACCGATGGGCCCCGTCACGTAGGGCAGGTCGTCGGCCGGCTCCACCCGCCCCAGTGAGGTCTTGGCCACGCCCGCCCCGAGCAGCTCGGCGATCTCCATGACCTCGTCCGGGGCGGTCTGGGCTCCCTGGCCGACCACCATCCCCACCTTCTGCCCTGCGTTGAGGATGTCGGCCGCCTTCCGCAGCTCGTCGACCGGCGGGATCACCCGCGGCTGGGTCCAGCCCACCCCCGAGAACACCGCGCCGTGCTCCCGCGGCGGCGACTCGACCGCTTCGGACTCGCCGACGTCCTCCGGGATGATCACGGCGGTGACGGTGCGGTTGGTCAGGGCGACCTTGCACGCCCGGTCGACCAGGTGGCGGGCCTGGCCGGGGACCATGCAGGTCTGGACGAAGTCCGAGGCGACGTCCTTGTACAGCGAGTTCGGGTCGATCTCCTGCTGGAACGCGGAGCCCAGCCCGATCCGCTTCTGCTGCCCGATGATCGCGACCACCGGCTGGTGGTCGAGCTTGGCGTCGTAGAGCCCGTTGAGCAGGTGGATGGTGCCCCCGCCGGATGTGGCCATCGCGCAGCCGATGCCTCCGGCGAACTTGGCGTGGGCGGTGGCCATGAACGCGGCCATCTCCTCGTGCCGCGCCTGGATGAACTCAGGATCGCCCTCGGCCCGGTCCAGCGCGCCCAGCATGGCGTTGATCCCGTCCCCGGGATAGCCGTAGATGCGGTGCACGCCCCACTGACTCAGGCGCTCGAGAACGTAGTCCGCGACGAGCATCGGCCCGACCCCTTCCGGTTCGACTTCCCCGAGCCTCCCACAGGTTCGTGCATAACGCACGACGTGTTTAAAGGACGAAGTGCGTGTGGTACGACTTGCTCGTGAGCACGGAGGTGCCCCTGGAGGGCCTGGATGTGGCGGCATACACGCTGCCCACGGACGCACCGGAGTCGGACGGCACGCTGAGCTGGGACACGACGACGCTCGTCGTGGTCCGGGCGCACGCGGCGGGGTGCACCGGGCTCGGCTACACCTACGCCGGCTCGCCCGTCGCCACGACGGTCGACGCCGTGCTCGCCGACGTCGTCGTGGGCCGCGATGTGCTCGCGGTGCCCGCGGCGTGGGCGGCGATGCACCAAGCGGTGCGCAACCTCGGCCGGCTCGGCGTGGTCGCCGAGGCCATCTCGGCGGTCGACATCGCCCTGTGGGACCTGCACGCTCGGCTCCGCGACGTTCCGCTGTCGGTGGCGCTGGGCGCCGTGCACGAGGCCACCCCGGTCTACGGCAGCGGCGGGTTCACCTCCTACGACGACGGCCAACTGCGCACCCAGCTGCGGCGCTGGGTCGCCGAGGGCATGACCTCGGTCAAGATCAAGGTGGGGCGGCACCCCGAGGACGACGAGCACCGGCTGGACGTCGTCCGCGCGGCCCTGGGCGACGACGTCGAGCTGCTGGTCGACGCCAACGGTGCCTACACCCGCAAGCAGGCCCTGGACTGGGCCGCCCGGCTCGCCGAGCGCGGCGTGACCTGGCTGGAGGAGCCGGTCAGCTCCGACGACCTCGAGGGCCTGGCCCTGGTCCGGGACCACGGTCCGGGCGGCGTCGAGGTCGCGGCCGGTGAGTACGGCTACGACCTCCCCTACTTCCACCGCATGCTCGCGGCCGGCGCGGTGGACTGCCTGCAGGCCGACGTCACCCGGTGCGGCGGCTACACGGCCCTCACCCGCGTGGCCGCCCTCTGCGACGCGCGCAGCCTGGACCTCTCGCTGCACTGTGCGCCGCAGGTCAGCGCGCACGTGGGCACCGCGGTGTGGCACCTGCGCCACCTCGAGTACTTCCACGACCACGTGCGCATCGAGGCCCGCGCCTTCGACGGCGTGCTCTGCCCCTACCCCGACGGCACCCTGCGGCCCGACCGCTCCCGGCCCGGGCACGGGCTGACGCTGCGCGCGGCCGACCTCGAGCCCTACCGGGTCGCCTGACGCGACCCGCCACCCAGCGACCCTCGACCCCCGGGAGCGCTCGTGACCACCCAGGACCAGGCCCCACCGGCCCGTCCGTCCGGCACCTCGCGCGACGTCTCCGACGCCGCCGCGGCCACGCTCGACTCGCCCCAGGTCCTGCGCGAGTTCGCGCTGCTCGCCGACGGCGACCGCGGCGCCCTGCTCGGCCCGCGCGGCGACATCATGTGGATGTGTGCCCCGCGCTGGGACTCGCCCGCGGTGTTCGGCCGACTGCTCGCGGCGCCCGGGCACTACGACGTGACCCCGACCGAGCGCTACGTGTGGGGCGGGCACTACGAGGACGGCTCGCTGATCTGGCGCAGCCGGTGGATGACCGACGGCGGTCCCGTGGAGAGCCGGGAGGCGCTCGCCCTGCCCGCCGACGCGGATCGGCTCGTGCTGCTGCGCCGGGTGCTCGCCGACCACGTCCCCGCCTCGGTGCACGTCGTCCTCGACCCCCGCGGCGACTTCGGGCGCCATCCGCTCACCGAGCTGTACCGGGACGACGAGGGCTGCTGGACCGCCCGGCTCGGCGACCTGCGGATGCGGTGGGGCGGCGGCGGTGACGCGGTCCCGGTGACGGCCGACGGCGGCACCCGGCTCGAGCTCGACCTCGTCGTCCCGGCCGGGCGCCACCACGACCTCGTCCTGGAGATCGGCCCGCGGCTGCCCGACCAGCCCCCCGACCCCGACCTCGCGTGGCGGGAGACCGAGACGCGCTGGCACGCGAACGTCCCGGCGTCGTCGCGGCTGATCGGGGCGGCGCCGCGCGACGCGGCCCACGCCGCCGCCGTGCTGCGCGGCATGACCACCGGCTCCGGCGCGATGGTCGCCGCGGCCACGACCAGCCTGCCGGAGCGGCCCGGCGGGCGGGCCAACTTCGACTACCGCTACACCTGGGTCCGCGACCAGTGCTACGCCGGACGCGCGGCCGCGGTCGCCGGACTCGACGGCCTGCTCGACGACGCCGTGCGCTTCCTCGGCGCCCGCCTGCTCGACGACGGGCCCCGGCTCGCGCCGGCGTACGCGGTCGATGGCGGCCCGGTCCCCGACGAGGTCCACCTCGGGGTGCCCGGCTACCCCGGCGGTGGTGACCGGGTCGGCAACCGCGGGGGCCATCAATTCCAGCTCGACGCCTTCGGCGAGCTGCTGCTGCTCCTGGCCTCGGCCGCCGAGCGGGACCGGCTCGACGCCGAGGGGTGGCGCGCCGTCGAGACCGCGGTCGCCGCGATCGAGCAGCGCTGGACGGAGCCCGACGCCGGGGTGTGGGAGCTCGAGGACCGGGAGTGGACCCACAGCAGGCTGGTCTGCGTGGCCGGGCTGCGCGCCGTCGCCGCCGCGATGGGCGGCGGCGAGGCCGGGCGCTGGTCGGCGCTCGCGGACACGATCCTGGCCCACACCGCCCGCACCTCCACCCACCCGAGCGGACGGTGGCAGCGCGCCGCCGACGACCCCCGTCCCGACGGGGCCCTGCTGCTCGCCGCGGTGCGCGGCGCGGTCCCCGCGGACGACCCGCGCAGCCGCGCGACCCTCGAGGCCTACCTGCGCGAGCTGACCAGCGAGGGCTACGCCTACCGATTCCGGGTCGACGACCGGCCCCTCGGCGACGCCGAGGGCGCGTTCCTGCTCTGCAACTTCATCACCGCCCTGGCCTGCGAGCAGCAGGGCGACGCGCTGTGCGCCCGCCACTTCTTCGAACGCGGCCGGTCGGCCTGCGGCCCGCCGGGCCTGCTCACCGAGGAGTTCGACGTCAGCCAGCGCCAGCTGCGCGGCAACCTGCCGCAGGCCTTCGTCCACGCCCTGCTGCTCGAGGCCGCGACGGTCCTCGAGCCGCTCGAGGCCGGATCCCCGAGCACCACCCACCGAACGGAGGAACGATGACCAGGACCGCAGTCGTCACCGGCGGGACCGCCGGGGTCGGGCGCGCGACCGTCCGCGAGCTCGCCGGGGCGGGCTACGACGTCGCCGTCCTCGCGCGCGGGCAGGCGGGCCTCGACGCCGCGGCCGCGGACGTGAAGGCCGCCGGCCAGCGCGCGATGCCCGTCGTGTGCGACGTCGCCGACCCCGACGCCGTGGATCGGGCGGCCCGGCAGGTGGAGGAGGGGCTCGGCGAGATCGACCTGTGGGTGAACGTCGCGTTCGTCGGCTCCCTGGCCTTCTTCTGGGACACCACCCTCGAGGAGTTCCGGCGCGTCACCGACGTGACCTACTACGGGCAGGTGTACGGCACCCGCGTGGCCCTGGCCCGGATGCGGCCCCGCGACCGGGGGGTGATCGTCAACGTCGGCTCGGCGATGGCCTACCGCTCGATCCCGCTGCAGTCCGCCTACTGCGGCGCCAAGCACGCGATCAAGGGCTTCACCGAGTCGGTGATGACCGAGCTGGCCCACGAGAGGTCCCGGGTGCGGGTGTGCATGGTGCAGCTGCCGGGCCTGAACACCCCGCAGTTCACCTGGAACCGCGCCCGGGTCGAAGGGCACCCCCGTCCGGTCGCTCCGGTGTGGCAGCCCGAGGTCGCCGCGCGGGCGATCCGGTTCCTCGCCGAGCACCCGCGTCGCAACATGTGGGTCGGTCTCGCCACCGTCTACACGATCCTCGGGGAGCGTCTCGCCCCCAAGGTCGTCGACCTCTACCTCGGGCGCTACGGGGTGGCCGGGCAGCAGACGAGCGCCGACCTGCCCCGGCGCGGGTCGAACCTCGACGAGCCGCGTGACGCCGACGTCGACGCCGGCGCCCACGGGCCGTACGACGACGAGGCCTGGTCGTGGGACCCGCAGACCTGGGCCTCGGAGCGGCGTGGCGCCCTGGTGGGCGCGGCTGCGGCCACCGTGCTCTCGGCCGCCGTCGCCGGTGTCCGGGGGCTCGGCCGACGCGAGGACGGGGGTCGGAAGTGACGGACCGGGCGCGGGGTGCCGACCTGGTGCACGCTGCGCACGTCGTGCACGGCGGTGTGCTGCTCCTGCGACCCGCGACGGTGGCGGCGCGGGTCGGCCGAGGAGCGGCGGGCGGCCGGGAGGTCGCCGTCGTGCGGGTCCTGGGCGCGCGACACGTCGTGCAGGGGATCGCCGGGCTCGCCGGACCGGGCCGGGGGTGGCCGGTGCTCGGCGCGACGGTCGACGGTCTCCACGCCGCGAGCATGGCGGGGGTGGCGGTGCTGGACCGGGAGCATCGGCGGGCGGCGACCGCGAGTGCGCTGGTGGCCCTCGCCTTCGCCGTCGTCGGTGGGTGGGCGGGGCGCCGGGGTTGACCCGGAGGGGCGCTGCCGTGCGACCAGGTGGTCGTGCATGATGCACGTCGTCGCATCAGGTGGCGCGACCGCAGCGACGTCGAGCACACGAGTGGACCATGTGATCGTGGGTGAACCAGCCGGAGACACCGTGCCGAGCGGGTCGAGCCGGGTCCGTGACGCCGGCCCGCTGTTCGCCGATCGTCTCGAACACGCGCTCCGAGGCCTCCTGGAGCTCAGCGTCGGCGTGCTCAGCGCCATGGAGGAGAACGTCTCACCGTCCCACCTGCGCGCCCTGCAGTCCCTGGACCATCTGGGGGGAGCCAAGGTGACCGCCCTCGGGGAGGCGCTCGGCGTGCCGCCGTCCACGGCCAGCCGGATCAGCGACCGGTTGACCGCTGCCGGTCTGATCACCCGGGAGGTCGCGCCGGACAACCGCCGCGCCACCCTGCTGGAGCTCACTGCGGCGGGTCGGTCGATCCTGGCCGATCTGGCCGGCGCCCGGGCCAGGGCGCTCGAACGCGTCACCGAGGCCATGAGCTCGGAGGAGCGGGACGCCCTACTGCTCGGGGCGGAGGGCTTCGCCCGGGCCTACGACGCGGTCGCCGAGGCCGGCGACGACGGACCGCCGGGCGCGCCGTGACGCAGCCGGCCCCCTCGCCGCGGGAGGTCGCCGCCGAGCTGGTCGACCGGGTGCTCGAGATCCCCGGCACCGGTGCCGCGTCCACTGCCGTCCGATGGCTCCGCGACGTGCTCCGGGCCGAGCGCGTGGACATCCACCTGCTCGACCGGCGGCGCGAGCGGCTGCACCTCGCGGCGTCCGCCGGGGACGCGGGAGCGTCGGCCCCGGCGCAGCGGCACCTGGACATGCGGCAGGGTCCGGCGGCGCAGGCGCTGCACACCGAGGTCGTGCTCTCCCACCGCGCCGGAGACCGGGACCTGCGGTACGTCCCGCTCGAGGCCTACGGCTCCACGCCCGGCGTGCTGACCATCACGGGCCGGACCGGGGAGGGCGGGCCGGTCGCCTCGTTCGGGCCCCCGGACTGGCGACGCCTGGGCCGCACGCTGGCCCTCCTGCTCCACCAGGCGGCCACCACCACCGACGACCTCGAGCTGGCCCGTCGCACCTACGACTACAGCATCGCCGCGGAGCTCCAGTGGCAGTTGCTCCCGCCGGCCGACGTCGCGACCCACCGGTTCGCCCTGCGCGCCGTGGTCGAGCCCGCGCCGCGCGTCACGAGCGACCTCTTCGACTGGTCGCTCAACGGGGATCGGCTGACGGTCGCGCTCCTGGACGCGGCGGGACGGGGGCTGGCGGCGACCCAGGTCGGGGACCTGGCCCTCGCCGCTCTGCGCAACGCCCGTCGCGCCGGGCGGGGGATCGCCGAGCAGGCGGCGCTGGCGGACCAGGCGCTGTGGGACCGCCACCACGGCCACGCGATCGTGCACGCCGTACTGCTGGAGGTCGACCTGGCGCAGGACACCGCCGCGGCGGTGCACGCCGGCTCCCCGATCGCCCTGCGTCGGCGGGGCCACGACGTCGACCTGCTCGACCTGGGCCGCTCCCACGAGCCGCTGGGTCTGCTCGACCGCAGCCGGTACGACGCCGTCGCGGTCGACGTCCGGCCCGGAGACGCCCTGCTGCTCCTCTCGGACGGCGTCGCGGCGGTCGCGACCCGGGACGAGGAGGCCGGCGGCCTCGACATGCTCGCCCACCGCCTGGCGCACAGCAGCGCTCCCCGTGACCTGCCGTCCTGGCTCATCGCCGACCTGCGGGCGCGGGCCGGGGGCGACCTCGACGACGACGCGACGGCGCTCGCACTCGAGTGGTACCCCGGAAACGCGGGGGCTCTTCCCGGCACCCGTCCGGGTCCGACATGCGCCCGACCGGAGGAAGCCGCCGGGTCCGGGTAACGATTGCCGACCGCTCATCGGATACAGGCACGTCGAGCGGTTCAGGTCTGGCGATGAACGGGACGAGGTGGTCGGGGTGGCCGTACGACTCGGGATGCAGGACGCGTCGACCCGCCGCGCGGACCGGCGCCACGAACTGGTGTGCGTGCCCGAGCCGCGGGCGGTGCCCGACGAGACCGGTCGGCCGCGTCCGCGCTGGTCGCCGCAGGTCGGGGCCGCCGTGCTCCTCTCGGTCCTCGAGACCGTGCGCGATCAGGACGCGACCGGCGCGTAGACCGAGTCGCCCGACCGGGGTCGCGCGGATCGAGTCCACGACACCCGACGGGTCGGCTCACGCGGCCCGGCCGGGCTTGAGGACGACCTTGGAGTAGCCGTCCTCGCGCGCGTCGAAGCGCGCGTAGGCGTCCGGAGCCTCCTCGAGCGGCACCTCCTTGGACACCACGAACGACGGCGTGACCCGCCCCGCCACGATCAGGTCGCGCAACTGGGCGTTGTACGCCTTGGCGTCCGCCTGCCCTGTGCCCATCTTCTGGCCCTTCTCGAAGAAGCGCCCGACGTTGAAGAGCAGACGACCGTTCGCCGCGTTCTCGTCGGGGGCGCCCGGGTCCTGTGGCAGGTAGAGCCCGACAACGCCGAGCCGGCCGGTGTGGCGCACCGCGTCGACGAGCTGGTTGAGCACGACGGCAGGTTGTTCCTCGCCGCTCTGCGCGGTCGCCTGGTAGCCCACGGCGTCGACGCCCTTGTCCGCGCCCACGCCGTCGGTCCGGTCGATGATCTGCTCGACCGGGTCGGCCGCGGAGAAGTCGATCGGGATCGCGCCGATCTGCTCGGCGAGCTCGAGGCGCGATGCGACCTTGTCCACGACGAAGACCTTCGAGGCGCCCTTGATCACCGCCGAGTAGGCCGCCATCAGCCCGACCGGCCCGGCCCCGAAGACCGCGATCGTCTCGCCGGGGTTGAGGTCGGCCAGCACGGTGGCGTGGTACCCGGTGGGGAAGATGTCGGCGAGCATCGCGAAATCGTTCTCGTGCTCGTCGCCCGGTGGGAGCACCAGGGCGTTGAAATCCGCGAACGGCACCCGCAGGTACTCCGCCTGACCCCCGGTGTAGGGCCCCATCCCGACGTACCCGTACGCCGCGCCGGCGTATCCCGGGTTGGTGGTCAGGCAGAACGCGGTCTTGCCGGCCAGACAGTTGCGGCAGAACCCGCAGCCCACGTTGAACGGCAGGCTGACCCTGTCGCCCTCCCTGATGCGGGTGACGCCCGAACCGACCTCCTCGACGATCCCCATGTTCTCGTGGCCGAACACGATCCCGGTCTCGGCGACCGTGCGGCCCTCGTACATGTGCAGATCCGATCCGCAGATCGCGGTGGTCGTGATCCGCACCAGCGCATCCGTCGGCGCCTCGAGGCGTGGATCGTCGACCTCCTCCACGGCCACGGAGTGCGCGTCCTTGTACACGACGGCCTTCACGGCCATCACCTCCTCGCGATCGGTGACGGGCCGGAATCACGTGCCGCGCGCGACCGAGGACCCGGCCCGGTCAAGGACACGTCGGATGTCCGATGGCCGCTCGCGGGGAAACGGCGTCCACCTTGCGATCGCCTGACAGCGACGACGAGCGCCAGGACCGGGTCCGCCTCAACCGCGGTCGTGCTGCGGCGTGCGGCGCGCGGGCCCTTCGGGTAGTCGCCGCCATGGGTTTCGACGACGGCAGTACCCGCTCGGGGCGCGGCGCGGCCGCCGCGCTCGGCATGGCGGCCGGGCTCGTCACGGCGGCGGGCGTGGCGGTCGGACGGAAGGTGGTGGCGGCCTTGAGGGTGGGTCAGGGGCACCCGCTCAAGCACCGCCTGCTCGACGCCGCGGCGGGCACCCTGCAGCCGAAGTATCCGCTCGACGCGATGAGCACCTACCTCAACGGCTTCCACATGTACGCCGACGACATGGGCCGCCAGGTGGAGGCGTCGCACTTCTGCATCCACCTTCAGCACGACCTGCACCAGTGCGTCATCTTCGACCGCAACGCCGCCGGCGCCCGGCTCATCGGCGTCGAGTACATCATCAGCCCGGAGCGCTTCCGCGCCTTGCCGGAGGACGAGAAGCGGCTCTGGCACAGCCACCACCACGAGGTGAAGTCCGGTGTCCTGGTCGCGCCGGGCATCCCCGAGATCGCGGAGCGCGCCTACTTCGAGGACCTGGTCACGACCTACGGGAAGACGTTCCACACCTGGCAGTACGACCGCGACGAATTCCCCTACGGCATCCCGCAACTGATGATGGCGTTCACCGACGACGGGCAGGCCGACGAGTCCCTGATCCAGGCCCGGGATCGCCGACTGGGCATCTCGACGACGAGCGTGCGGGAGAAGCGGGCCGGGATCCCCACGCCGACCGTGGAGCCCGGCGCCAATCCGTGGGAGAGCGGGCGCTCCGTCCAGACCCGTCTGGAGGAGGTCGAGTTCCGGCGCGGGAGCGCATCCCGGTTCGTCAGGTGATCGGAAGGTCGCCACCGTTTCTCGGCCGCACACCCGAGGGAACGCTTCGAGTGTCAAGGTTGTCCGGTCCAGCCCCGGCCGCGTCGCCCTGCGTGACCCTGCGGACGGAGCCATGCGTCATCAACTCGCGCCGTACCACGGCGAATTCGTGCCTTCTCAGAACTCGACCGGAGCCGGCTCCACGTCGCGCGCCGGTGATTCCTGATGTCGGGCCCGGACGAGGCCGGAATCGCCCTCGTGCTGCTCGCCGCCCTCCTCAACGCCTGCTCGACGGTCCTGCAACGTCGCGCAGCACGGGACGAACCGCACGAGGCGGGCTTCTCGGTCGGTGTGCTCCTCGGCCTCTGTCGGCGACCGACGTGGCTCGGAGGGATCGGCTGCATGATCGCGGGCTTCCTCTTCCAGGCCGCGGCGCTGACCATGGGCCGCATCGCCGTGGTGCAACCGCTGCTCATCGCCGAACTCCCGCTCACCCTGCTCCTGGCGGCTCTCGTCTTCCGGTACCGCCTGCCACGTCGGGAATGGTGGGCCATCGTCCTGTTGGCCGCCGGGCTCGCAGTGTTCGTCGTCTGCCTGTCGCCGACCGGCGGCGACGTCCGTCATGCTCCGACAGTCCTGTCGGTGCTGGCGCTCACGCTCGGGCTGGCGGTGGTGCTCGTGCTGACGCTCGTCGGCCGAGTGCGCCACGGGCAGCAGCGGGCGGGCGCGCTCGGGCTGGCGACGGGCACGCTGTTCGGGATCGTCGCGGCCCTCGTGTCGGGCCTGGGGGCCGCGTGGGCCGACGGGCTCCCGGGACTCCTCGCGGCATGGCAGACCTACGCCGTGATCGTGCTCGGCCCGGCGTCGTTCTTCCTGCTGCAGGCTGCGCTCCGGGCCGGTGAACTGGACGCCTCGCAGCCCGGCTTCACCTTGATGAACCCGCTGATCGGCGTGCTGTGGGGGGTCGTCGTCTTCGGGCAGCACCCTCGCGGTGGAGTGTGGATCGTCGGTGAGGTGGCCGGCGCGGCCGTGCTCGTCGTGGCCACGCTGTTGCTCGTGCGCTCGCCCGCTCTCAGTGACGAGGTGAGGTCCGAGGCGGGCCGCACGCGTCACCTCGACGGTCCGTCGCAGCGTGAGCAGGCTCCTCACGAGATGGCGGGACGATCGTGATCGCCATGCTCCTGGCGGTCGTCGCGGCATGTCTGAACGCGGCCGGGGACCTCCTGCAGCGTGGCTCGACCCGCAAGGAAGGCGACCCCGGGTCCGGGTCGGTCTCCCTGCTGTGGCGTCTGGCCCGGCGGCCCGGGTGGCTGCTGGGGGTGGGGGCCAGTGTCACGGGGCTGGGGGTGCACGTCGTCGCCCTGTCGATCGGGCAGCTCGCCGCGGTCCAGCCGCTGCTGGTGCTCGAGCTCCCCGTGGCGGTGGTCGCCTCGTCCTCCTGGTTCGGGGTGAGGCTGTCGCGGCAGGACTGGGTCGCGGTCGCTCTGCTCGCGGTCGGTCTGGCGGCGTTCGTGTTCGGCCTGTCCCCGCGCGGTGGCAGGCCCACCGGAGTCTCCGGCGGGACCTGGGCGGCGGGCCTGGCGGTCCTCCTCGGCCTGGTGGTCGTGCTCGCCGGTGTCGGCTGGCGGTGCCGGCAGGATCTGCGCGCGGCGCTGCTGGGGGTCGCGGCCGGGGTCGGTTACGGCGCCACCGCCGTGCTCTTCTCGACCGCCGGCGCGTCCGCTGCGCACGGTCTCGCCGCTCTGCTCGGCACCTGGGAGGCCTACGGTGCGGCCGCGGTCGGGCTGGCGTCGTTCTACCTGTTGCAGAACTCGCTGTCGGCCGGACTGCTCGTCGCGACCGAGCCCGGTCTCACCCTGGCCAACCCACTGGTGGCGGTGACCTGGGGCCTGGCCGTGTTCGGCGAGCAGGCCCGCACCGGCCCCTGGCTCGTCGTGTCGATCACCGGTGGCATGCTGCTCGTCGCGGGCGTGGTGCTCCTGGGCCGGTCTCCCGTGCTCTCGGACGGTCGGTCCAGTGACGACGAGGGTCCTCCCGGCGAGGGGCGCGGGACCCCTCGTCGGCCCGCGATGGCGGAGGAGGAGCCTCGAGCCGTCGCCGACCCCTCGTAGGGGCACGCGGCGTGAGCTCCCGTTTCGCGGTGACGGTCGGTCGACCGGCGCCTCCCCGGCTGACGTGAGGGTAGGGAGGCCACCGGTTCCCCGTCCCCGTGGGCGGAAGCGTCGTCGGTGCGAACGCCTCGGACGCGTGGCTCGCCGGCCGGGCGTCCTGGACCTCGGGCGGTCAGCCCATCGGAGTCTCCTCGGCGTCCATCGTGGCGGTGTCGTGACGCTCGCCGGGCAACCGCGCGAGCAGGGGAGCGACGGCGAGCACGATCGCCAGCCCGACGAGCAGCCCGATGAGCGGGGGACCGGGCCGGGCGATCCCACTTGCGACCAGGAGCGCGGTGGCCCCGGCCGGTGCGTGGTGGGCGTCGGCCAGCGTGAGCACGAGCAGGGTCACGGCGACGGCGACGGCTTGCGCGCCCACCTGCGGGAGGGTCTCCTGGTGGGTCTCGGCCACCGACCGCGCGCTCCAGAGGCCGAAGATCGCGAGAGCGGCCAGTCCGGCGAGGACGGCCGTCCCGTGGCCCACCACGGCGTTGCGGAGGCGGCTGGTCACGCTGCGGGGATGGGCGAGCAGGACGTAGCCGGTCGGACCGAGGGTGGTGGTCAGCCACGTCCCGCCCAGGACGTGCGCGCCCAGGGCGCTCGCGGCGTGGCCGGCGGCGCCGACGGCGGCCAGCAGGACGCCGGCCAGCAGGGCGAATCGCAGGCCGAGAAGGAGACGTCGATCCACCGGTCATCCTCCCCGCTCGCTGAGCTGTGACGCCACGTTCCCGGGTCACCGGCGTGGTACACCGTCGCCTCCGTCCCCGGCCCCCGACACCGTATGATTGGCCCACCGGTTCACCCCCCTGCCGGACGAGACGTCCTGTGGAGGGATGCCATGCCGACGTCTGTTCGTCCGCCGCGCGCACCCGGGGCACCGCGATGACCGGGCTCGCTCCCGTGGGAGGGCCCTCGGGCACCAGGGACCGCCTGCGCCGGGCCACCGAGGTCCTCCGGGAAGGCGGCGCCGCCCACGAGTGGCGTGACGAGGACGTGTCCGAGGTGACGAACGCCGTCGCCGAGCACCTCCTCGCGGTCGCGGCCACCCTCCCGTCGAATGTCCCGCCGTGGCTCGCGGACTGGCAGCGACTCGCGCGCCGGTACGGGGCGGTGGTGAGACCGCTCGCCGAGGAGCCTGGAGTCGGGCTCGACGCGCTGATCGACATCAAGGCGCGGTTGGAGCAGGTCGCCGACCACGCGGAGCGGAGCGCGGCCCGGTCGGGAGAGAGCCGGTGAGCGCCGGCGTGGGCGCCCGGTGCCGCCGCGGGGCTTGCCGCTGGTCATCGTCGTCGTCTCGACCCTGGCTGCGGGCTGCGCGAACGGGCCGGGGCCCGCGACCTCGACACCCACCCCGGTCTCGCCGACGCCAGTCGTCGCCGCGTCGCCGGTACCGCTCGCCGCCCACCTGGACGGGGAGGAGATGTCGATCGAGTTCGACCCGTCGTCCGAGCGAGCCCTCGACGACACCCAGACCGAGTGGCGGGCCGAGGAACCCACCCTCGGTCAGCAGCCGGGGTGGTCGGACGGGCGGGACACCGTGTACCTGCCGATCACCGACGGGGACGTCGGTCTCGCCGCCACCCCGTCCCGGGGTCGCGTCGTCACGTCGGGGTCCCCGATGCTCTCCCGCGCCGGTAGCTCGATCTCCTTCCGCGAACTCGTCGTCGACCTCGACACCTCCCGGATCACCGGCACGGTCGACGGCCGGCCGCTCGACGTGTTCGACCTTGATCTCTCCCCGGCCCACGTCGAGCACCCGCCGTCCCTGCCGCCGATGATCGTCGACGTCTCCGGGCGCCCCTCGGACGACGCCGTCCGGGAGATCGCCGACCACCTGGGGCCGGGGCTGTCCGCCGACCAGATGCGGGTGGACGTCGAGATGCGGCTGCGGACGTCGTGAGCGCCCGGGGCGTGCTGCACACCCGCCTGCTCACCCGCCGCGACCACGCCGCGGCCCTCGACCGGCTCGCGGCGCGCCCGGTCAACTTCGCCGAGGACGAGCTCGGCGGGCCGGGCTGGCACCACGACGAGATCCGCCACGACCTGGGGGCCGAGCGTCCCGGCGATCCCGAACCGGACGGCTGCTGGGAGGTCGCCTGCCGGCTGGTCCGGGACTACGAGTTCGCCGCGCCCGAGATCGTCCGGGCGGTGTACCGGCGATCGGCGCCGCCCCCGGGCCGCGACATGCTGCTCGAGGGCCGCTTCCTCGGTCTGCGGTTCCTCATCGGGGTCGCGTGACCGAGGTGGTGGACACCGACCGCGCGGACGGGGACGAGCGGGTGTGGGGCTGGGCCTACGACACCCTGCAGGGGCACCTCGAGCGCGGGCGGATGATCTACGAGGTGGTCAAGCACCGGCCGAGCGGGCGGGTGGAGTTCGTGCTGCGCGGTCGTTCGCAGCGCGCCGACCTCGGGCCGGTGCTGCGCCTGGGCTGGTCGGTGTTCGGCCGCCGGACGCAGTTGCGGTTCTACCGCCGGTGCGGCGAGCAGATGGCGCGCCTGGTGTCGGCGGCCACGGCCGGCTCACCGGCCCCGGAGCCGCGGGCCGACGGCGATCTCGTCCTCGCGCCGTCCGGGGTCCGGCCGCACCCACTGGAGTTCCTCACCGCCACCCGCGCCGAGCCGGGCCGCTGAGGCCCGAACAGTTGGCCGTGCCGCGTCGGCGAAGTGTCGCCGGGCCGATCGACACGATCGGGCGTCGACGGGCGCGGGGGAGTCGTCAGGCAGCGTCGGTTTCGCGGCCGAAGAGGGCCGGGGACCAGAAATGCTCCGACGTCGGACGGTGTGGGAGGTGCCTTCGTCGGTGTCCCTCCCCAGACCACACGAGCCGCCCCGTGTCTGGG
>NZ_DASXJD010000270.1:0-18308 GCF_036497585.1 Actinomycetospora sp.
GAGGAACCCGAGGAGCTCGCCGTGACCCTGACAGACCCCCTCCGCACGGAGCAGCAGGCCCTGCGCGCCCGGGCCCGCGAGTTCGCCGGGGACGTCCTCGCCCACGTCCGCGAGGTCACCGACCCCCTGCCCACACCGACCGAGCGCTACCGGGCCACTCGCCCCTTCTACCGGCAGATGGTGGGGGCGGGCTTCCTGCGCCGGCTCGTGCCGCAGGTCCTCGGCGGGGACGGGACGGGCGCGTCCGCGACCGCCGTGCTGGCCGAGGAGCTGGTCGCCGGCGACCCGAGCGTGGCCCTGCACCTCTTCTCGACCGGGCTCGGCCTGAACCCCCTGCTGCGGGCCGGCACACCGGCACAGCGCCGGCGGTTCCTCGCACCGTTCCTGGCGACGACCGGGACCCCGCTCGCCTCACTCGCCCTCTCGGAGCCCGGTGGCGCCGCCGACCTCGGCCAGGCCGACCCGGGCACGGGGATCGCCCTGGGGCTGCGCACCAGCGCCCGCCGCGACGACGGGTACTGGACCATCGAGGGCGACAAGCAGTGGGTCTCGCGGGCCTGCGCGGCGGGGGTGATGCGGGCCGCCTTCGACGTCGCCCTGCGGTTCGCGCGCACCGACCGCCGGGGCGGCCTGGTCCCGGTCGTCGAGCACCAGGCCGTCGGGTTCCAGCTCGCCGACGTCAAGACGCGGATCGAGGCCGTCCGCGGCCTCACCCGGGCTGCGTGCGCCGCGGTGGACAGCGGGTCGCCCGGCGCCGCGGAGCTCTCCGTGCACGCCAAGATCTTCGGCTCCGAGGCCGCGGTCCAGACCGTCCGCTTCGGGACCGCCCTCCCGAGGTGGACCTCGGCCGGAGGGGAAAGGAATCGGTGCGGCGCGTCGAGGACGTCGTCCTCCCGGGACCAGGGCTCACGAGCCGGGGACGATGGTGACGTCGACCAGGCCCCAGTAGCCGGAGGCCTGGGGAGCGAGGTTGCCGGTCAGCATCGCCCCGCCGGCCCAGGAGCCGGGTGGGTCGAGGCGGTTCAGTTGGTAGAGGTCCCGGTCGCCGCGGGGCCCGCCGTCGACCGGCAGGACATCGAGCGGGCGGAAGCCGTGGACGGGGGTGGCGGGCGTGTTCGAGCGGCCGTCGGCGAACGCGGTGAGCACGTCGGCCCCGGCCGGCGCGTCCAGCATCAGCGCCGGGATCCCGAAGGTGCCGTTGCGGCCGGTGGTGGAGTGGAAGCGGCCGTTGCGGTAGGCGAGCACGGACAGCGAGTGCCCCTCGTCGCCGTGCGTGACGGTCATGTCGCTGACGACGGTCGATCCCCGCTCGCGTCCGTTGGCCGGGGCGGTGTAGACGTCGATGATCGAGCCGAACACGAGGTGGTGCTCGCGCTGGACCCACTGATGGCCCCCGCTGTCGCGCAGCCGGGTGTGCTGCGCCTCGGCATCGACCTCTCCCGGACCGGGTCCGTCACCCATCGCGACGGCGACCAGCAGGTTCGCCCCGTCCACGGTCGGAGGAAGGGTCACCGTGGCCGGCCTGTCCTCGAAGCGGGACTGAGCGGCCGCCGCGTCGAGGAACCCGACGGCGCCGACCGGCGAGGCCGTGGCGGGCGGTCCGACTCCGCAGCCCGCCAGGACGGCCGCGAGGGCCACCACGAGCCACGACCGCCCCGCATGCCCTGACATCGCCCATCCTCCCGGCACGCGCGGCGCGCCCGCCGACGCCGGGGAACGTCCCCCACTAGGGTTCGCCCCCGACACGTCGGAGACCGTGGACGGGGGCGCGAGGGATGACGATGACCGCGGCGGAATCGCGGCCCGCACCCGACACCTCGCGCCGCGACTACATCCTCTCGTACCTGACGTTGCGGCTGACGATCGGTTTCGTCGCGCTGAACCTCTCCGTGCTCGTGCTGGCCCTCACGCTGATCGACGACCAGACCGTCCTGCCCTCGATCAGCGACGCCTTCTACCACTCGTTCGCCGTCAGCGTGTTCGTCGGCTCGATGTGCGCGTTCGCGGCATTCCTGTGGGCCTACCAGTTCTCGTGGTGGGAATCGTTGCTCGGCAACCTCGGGGCGGTCGCGGGTGCCGCGGT
This sequence comes from Actinomycetospora sp., assembly GCF_036497585.1. Taxonomy (GTDB): domain Bacteria; phylum Actinomycetota; class Actinomycetes; order Mycobacteriales; family Pseudonocardiaceae; genus Actinomycetospora. Next base: position 2,084 of record NZ_DASXJD010000270.1, read on the forward strand.
GGCGGTGTTCCCCACCTCGCCGTCGGCGGGGGCGACGGATCGCGGCGCCTGGGTCCCGGTCGTCCACTACGTCAGTGCCGCGGCCTTCTTCGTCATCCTCGGCCTCTTCTGCGTCATCTGGTGGCGCGGCTCGAGCGCCAAGCGCGACGACACGACACGGACCGGGCACCCCGTCGTCTACGCCGTCTCCGGGATCGGGATCCTCCTGGTCGCCGTCGCCGCCGTCCTCGCCAAGGTCGCGCTCCCCGACGGGATCGCCTCGGCGCGGGTCTTCCTGATCTGCGAGATCCTCATGGTCGAGCTCTTCGGGCTCTCGTGGGTGCACCGCGGGGGCGCGGGCTCGGCCCGCTCGGCCGCCCCGGCGGCGGTCGCCACCCTCGCCTCGCTGCTGCTGATCTTCGTGGTCCCGACGACGGGGTGGATCGCCCCGGTGATCGTCCTCGTGGTCGCGGTCGGCCTGGTGTTCGCACTCCTGTGGAGCGCCCGGCCCACGGCGCCGGCGAACCGGTACGAGAGCGACGTCCGGGTCACGGCGTCGTAGGGCCGCTCCCGTCGAGGTGGTGTCTTCCGCCCCCGAACGAGGCACGCGGCGACCGTCGCCGGGAGTCCCGTGCCACTGTGGCGGCGGCCACACGCCGCCGAGGAACGGAGTCAGCGCAGTGAGCACCACACGCAGCATCGCGCACGGGCAGCGGACCGGTTACGCCAGCCTCGAGGCCGGCCGGCTCTCGTTCGACTCGTTCCCGATGCGCCTGTTCACCAAGGGCAACGCCCGCCACTGGAACCCCGCGGACATCGACTTCTCCCGGGACGCACGGGACCTGGCCGCGATGACCGACCAGGAGCGCTGGCTGACCTCGGCCCTGGCCGCGCAGTTCATGGCCGGCGAGGAGTCGGTGACCCAGGACCTGCAGCCCTTCATCGGCGCGATGGCCGCCGAGGGCCGGCTCGCCGACGAGATGTACCTGACCCAGTTCCTCTACGAGGAGGCCAAACACACCGAGTCGTTCCGGCGCTGGTTCGACGCGGTGGGCATGACCGACGACCTGCACGAGTTCGTCGACTTCAACGACGCCTACACGCAGGTCTTCGCCCAGGAACTGCCGGCGAGCCTGTACGCGCTGCACGACGACCCCTCGCCGGCCAACCAGGTCCGCGCCTCGGTCACCTACAACCACGTGGTCGAGGGCGCGCTCGCGCTCACCGGCTACTTCGGTTGGGGCAAGGTCTGCGCGTCGCGCGGAATCCTCCCGGGGATGCAGCAGCTGGTGAAGCTCATCGGCGACGACGAACGCCGGCACATGGCCTGGGGCACCTTCACCTGCCGACGCCACGTCGCGGCCGACGACCAGCTGTGGACGGTGGTCAACGACCGGCTCGAGGAGCTCTTCGCGCCCGCGGTCGGCGTCATCGCGAACACATTCGCCCACTTCGGCGACGAGGATCCGCCGTTCGGCATCGGCGTCGACGAGATGACCGAGTACGCCGCCGACCGGTTGAACCGGCGCCTCGGCACCATCGAGTCCGCGCGCGGTGCCGACCTGCGCTCCATCGACACCGACGCCGACCCGGAGCGCCTCGAGGAGACCTTCCACGCCGAGGACCAGGCCGCGCTGGCGCAGGCTGCGGGCTCCGGCGACGCTCCCGTGGTCGCGCAGGTCTGACCGGTCCGGCCCTCGCGGGCGGCGGTGGCGAGATCGGGGACCACACGTTGCTACGGCAGCGCGGTGCGCGACCACCTCCTGCGCCGTCGCCGACCCGCGAGGGGCCGTCGGGACGCACTGCGTCAGGAGTCGCCGTGGGCGAGGCGTCGGTGGTCGCGCCGGGCGAGGACCCCGCACACCACGGCCACGACGGCGAAGGCGGCGGCGAGGAGCCACTCGAGCTCGCCGTTCCCGCCGTCGGGGTCGAGGCCGGTGAGGAGCTCGATCCAGTCGGCCCAGACGAGGGTGACGAGCGCGAGGACCGCGGCGATGACGGTGGCGACCACCTCGAGCCGGTACCGCTGATGGAGACGACGTCTCATCCGGACCCTCCCGGGACTGGGGGCAGGTACTCGACCTGATAGGTGCTTCCGGCTCCGGGCACGTCGGAGTCCCGCCCGAGCACGGCGACGGTGAACCGCTCTCGCCGCACGTCGTCGATCGGCTCCGTCGGCGCCGTGACGCGGAGGAACAGCGGCTGCCTGGTCTTCTCCCCGAGCTGATCGCGCAGCGGCACGCTGTGGAGCTCCCCCGGTGGGAGGAGCACGAACGGCCCGGCGCTCGCCCGCTTGACGTCCTCGATCATCTGCCGGGTCCGGGCATGGTCGAAGCGGCTCAGCTCCAGCATCCTCGCCATGTCCCGGAGCTGCGCGTCCGCCCACCGGCCGAGCTCGTCCGGGTCGCCGCGCTCGAAACGCGCCAACGCGTCGGGGTCGAGCAGATTCGCCGGCGCGAGCAGGCCGATCTCCCCGGCCAGTCCCCGCAGGTCGAGCTGCAGCGCGACCCGTCGGAACGCGCCGGGAGTCTCGGCGAGCACGACCCGCACCCACCGGTCCGGGGTGGTCTTGCCGGGGGGCGATCCCACGAACTGGACGAGGTGCAGGTTCTTCTGGGCCACCTTGCGTTCGTCGACGGTCAGGGCGTCCACGTTCGTCTCGGTCGCGGCGAACACGTCGTCCTTCGCGTGCACGACGGCCAGGGCGCAGAAGTGCGCGTGGCCCGGGAGGCTGGCCGGCGGCGCCAGCATGGTCGAGGGGAGGTCGAACTCCGCGACCTGTGGCACCCCGACCCGCAGGTTCGGGAGGTCGACGATCCCGACGGTCCGCCACTGGGCGCTCGTGATCGGGGTCCCGGTCTGCACGGAGGTGGTGTAGCTCGCGGGCAGCGGCGGCAGACCGGCGGACGCATCGGCGATCAGGAGCATGACCTGAACCGTGCCCGAGGCCGAGACGCCCCGGTTGTGCACCTCCACGTACACCCGGTTGGTGACGGTGCCCTCGGCCGGGTCCAGCGTGGCGACACCGCCACTGCCGTCGACGAGCTTGTCGGTGAAGACGTAGAAGTCCAGGTCGGTACCGGCCGTCTGCCAGCCCGCCGAGGTCGGGACGTCGACCTTGATGTTGGGAGAGGCCCAGTGCCGGGTCACGTCGGCCGGCCATACCGCGGGATCGTCCCGGCCGTCCGCGGTGGGCACGAACCCGAGGTCGAGCGTGGTGTCCCGCAGGTAGAGCTCGACGTCGGGGGGCGCCGGGGGATCGAGCTTGAGCTCGAACACGCCGCGCCCGTGCAGCGCCGCGACCAGCCGTCGGGAGGGCGCGTGCAGCTTGAGGTCGAGCACGGCGCTGTCGGGCAGGCCGTTCTCCAACGGCGTCCAGGTGACGCCGGCGTCGCCCGAGCGCCACACCCCGATGTCGGCCCCGACGTACACCGTGGGGCCGTCGACCACCAGTGCGTTGTGCTCGACGTCGAGCAGGCTGGTCAGAGCGCCGGCCGAGGGTCCGCTGCGCGCTGCCCAGGACGATCCGTCGAAGTGCCAGACGTGGCGGTAGTCGCCGTTGCCACCCAGCGCCACGAAGATCGACGCCCCGGTGGTGTCCGCGGGATCGACCGCGATGTCGGTGACGAGCGTGACGATGGGGAGCGCTCCGCCGGCGGCGTCGTCGATGCGGTTCGCCGTCCAGGTCCCGCCGCTGCGGTCGTAGCGGAAGACCCGCCCTCCGGTGGTGCCCACGAAGAAGCGGTCACGGGTGGCGAAGGTGATGCAGAACGCCGAGCCGCCGCTCACCGCGGGGAGAGTGGACCAGGTGCTCGGGGATGCCGCGAAGTCGCTGCTGAGGAAGATCGAGGGCCCGGCGCCGTAGGCGATCAGCTCGGCGTCCGACGCGGTGGTCGACGGCGGCGCCTCGACCAGCGGCTGCGCCATGACGAACCAACCGGCGCCGGTGGGGGTGACGTCGGTGAACGAGGGGTAGTCCTGCCCGCCGTCGGTGGCGCGCTGCACCCGGCCGTTCGCGAAGACGAGCACCCGACGCGGGTCGGCCCAGTTGATCACCGGGTAGCCGCCGTCGCCGCCCCAGACGTGGGTCCAGCACTCCTCGCCGGTGTAGCGGCCCGTACCGTTGTCCTGGAATCCGCAGAACATCACGGCCGGCTCGGTCGGGTGCAGCGCCAGGAAGTTGGCGCTCATCGTGCTCAGGCCGGTGTTGCGGGCCTCGAAGGTGGCAGCACCGGTGGCCGTGGCCGTCCGGAACAGGCCACCGTCGCAGCACGACCACACCGTGTCGGAATCGCCCGGTGAGTACACCAGGGCGTGGACGTCCGGGTGCGAGCCGGCGCCGACGAAGGTGCTGGTCATCGAATAGGTGCCGCCGCCGGTGCTGGACACGACGCCCCGGTAGATCGCGCCGTCGCTGACGTTCACCGCCGACCCACCCAGGAAGATGCGGTTGGCGTTGTTCGGGTCGACCGCGATCGTGAGGTCGTAGTCGCCCTGCGTGCCGAGCAGACCCGCGGGCGCGCCGTTCACGGCCTTCCAGGCTCCCGCTCCCCCGTCGAGGCGGTAAACGCCCTGGAGGCTGTTGGACGAGTTCGCGACGAGTGCGTAGACCACGCTGGCGCTGGTGCGCCGCACGGCCAGGCCGATCCGGTTGATGCTGGTCGGGAAGCCTGTTCCCACCGCGGTCCAGGTCGCGCCGTCGGACGAGGAATAGACCTTGTCGCCCCAGGCCGCCGCGAAGAAGGTGGTGGTCCCACCCGAGCGGGCGACGACCACGCTCGGGTGCACGCCGCTGCGCTTGCGCACCCACCGGAACCCGCCGGCACCGTCGGGCTCGCGGCGGTACAGGCCGGCGGTCGTCGCCGCGACGACGCGCTCGCGGTCGGCCGGGTCCACCGCGAGCTGGAAGAACGCCTCGCCGGCCAGCGGAGGGGACGCCGGGTCGGTCGACTCGGTGACCCACGTGCCGCCGCCGTCGTCGCTACGCAGCGGACCGACCCCGCGGTAGCTCGGGAGCGCAGAGGTCACCCGTACGGAGAAGAGGGCGTCGGTGTCACCCTCACCGGTGCCGACGTAGACCCGGTCGGGTTGGGCCTCGTCGATCGCGATGGCTCCACACGACAGGCTGATGGTCGCGAACGTCGTCGGGTCGACGTCGAAGTTCTCCATCGTCGAGGCCCAGGTGTCGCCTCCGTCGTCGGAGCGCCACACCCCGCCGTCCGGGGTCGCGAGGTAGAGCCGTCGACCCCCGGGTGCGACGGCGATCCCGCTGGCCCGCCCGCTGATCGCGGGTCGACCGCTGGGCTGACCCCGCCGCACGACCGAAGGGCCACACGGAACCCAGTTGCTGATCCCCGGGATACCGGGCATGGGGGGAACGGCGCGCCCGAAGGCGGCGACTCCGGCGAGCCGGGCCGGGCCCGTCCGGCGGACGGCGAGCTGGCGTTGGCGGTACTGCTCGATGACGTCCTGCCAGTACGTGGACCGCACATCGGCGAGGACCTCGGCGCCCCGGCCCGGCTGCAGCCGACTGGTGGCCCCGAGCGGGCTGGACTGGCCGGTCTCCGCCGCCGAGGCGCCGTCGCCGAACCGCGCCAGCCGAGCGAGCGCGACGTCCGCCGACCCGTCGTGCACCTCTCCGTTGCCCGAGACCTCGGCATCGGAGGTCTCGACGCGGCCGGCCATCCGGGTGTAGCGAGCCTCGAGGAACGGCACGAACCACCCCGAGGGACCCCGATCGGGAATCCGTACCGGAACGGATTCCGCCGATTTCTCCTGCCCGGTCTTCTCCGGAGCGCTCATCGATCCCCCCGAGGCCGCCACGGGCCGGCGCTTCCCGACCTCGCGCCACCTGTCCGTGTCGTGTACCGCGGCGGCGCGATCTCCACGAACGCCCCCGATCGCACCCCGCGATGTCACGAAGTGTGCTCGTCATCGACTCAAGGCAGAAGCCTTCTCAGCCGTTCAGCGCAGTAGAACCGGAAACCCTGACGGCCAGCGGCGTATCCGATTGCGCTGAGTCACACACCCACCCTCCGAGGTACGTCACCCCATCCGCACCACGTCCGACGTCCCGAACCGCTTCGCGACCAGCTGCTTGACCCCGCGCGGGAAGTCGTGCTCGCAGGCCAGGTGGGTGGGGGTGAACGCGCGCATCGCCTCGGCGTCGCCGGCGAACGCCGCGGCGCACAGCTCGGGGGCGACGTTGGCCAGGGCGAGGATGCCGCCCGCGCAGCCGAGGGCCCCGGCCTGGTGGAGCAGCGCCGGGTTGCCGGTCCAGACGGGGCCCGGGTAGGAGTCGACGGTCGCCAGCAGGCGGGTCGCGTCGCCCGAGGAGTCCTTGCAGCCCGCGATGGGCAGCGAGGGCAGCGTCTCCAGCGGGATGCCGGGCGGGGAGACGGCCGGGAAGTGGTAGGCGAGCACCGGCGTCGTGCCGGCCGCGTCGGCCAGCGCGCGGTAGTAGCCGGTCGGGTCGGCGAGCCCGCGCGGGGTCCGGGCGATGACGGCGTCGACGCCGGTGTCGGGAGCACGCGCGGTCAGGCGTGCCGCCTGGTGGGTCGACGCGGCGCCGGTGCCGCCGACCACGACGGTGTCGCCGACGGCGCCGCGGACGGCGGTGAACAGCCGCAGCCGCTCGTCCTCGTCGAGCGCGTCGGCCTCGCCGGTGGTGCCGGCGACGACGATCGCCTCGGCGCCGAGCTCGACCAGCTCGGCGGCGAGCCCGGCCGAGGCGTCGGCGTCGAGCTCGCCGCGGGCGTCGAAGAGCGTCACCAGGGCGACGCCGACGCCGGTGAAGACGGGATCCATCTCGGTTCCTCCTCCGGGGAGCATCAGTGGGACTCGCGCGGGACCCCGGCGCCGCTGCGCCCGACCAGGAAGTCCAGATCCGCGCCCCGGTCGGCCTGCAGGACGTGCTCGGTGTAGAGGCGGGTCCAGCCGCGACCGTCGGGGGCCGCCGGCGGGCGCCAGCGCGCGCGGCGCGCGGCCAGCTCGTCGTCGTCGACGTGCAGGTGCAGCCGGCGGCCCGGCACGTCGAGCTCGATCTCGTCCCCGGTCTCGACCAGCGCGAGCGGCCCGCCGACGGCGGCCTCGGGCGCGATGTGCAGCACGACGGTGCCGTAGGCGGTGCCCGACATGCGACCGTCGCTGACGCGGACCATGTCGCGGATCCCGCGCTCGAGCAGCTTGCGCGGCAGGCCGACGTTGGCGACCTCGGGCATGCCCGGGTATCCCCGCGGGCCGTTGTTGCGCAGGACCAGCACCGTGGACGGGTCGACGTCCAGCTCGTCGCTGACCGCCCGGTACTCCTCGGGGGACTCGAACACCAGCGCCCGGCCACGGTGCTGCCGCAGCTCCGGCGACGCCGCCGACTGCTTGATCACCGCGCCGTCGGGGGCGAGGTTGCCCCGCAGCACGGCGGTCCCGCTGCCCGCGGGGGCCAGCGGCTCGTCGAAGGGTCGGATGACCTCGCGGTTCCAGCAGCCGGCGGCCCCGATCGCGACCTTGACCACGCCGCCGGCGACGGTCGGCCGGTCGAGGTGGAGCAGGTCGGCGATCTCGCGCATCACCGCCGGCAGCCCGCCCGCGTAGCAGAGGTCCTCCATGAGGAACCGTCCCGACGGTTCCAGGTCCACCAGGGTGGGCACGTCGCGGCCGAGCGCGTCGACGTCGTCGAGGGAGAACGGCACGCCGAGCCGCCCCGCGATCGCCGCGAGGTGGATCACGGCGTTGGTCGAGCCGCCGATGGCCGCGTTGACCCGGACGGCGTCCTCGAACGCCTCCCGGCTCATGATCGTCGACGGCCGGACGTCGTCGGTGACGAGCTCGACGACGCGCTGGCCCGCCCGCTGCGCGGTCTGGTCACGGCGGGCGTCTACGGCGGGCCAGGTCGCCGAGTAGGGCAGCTGCATCCCGAGGGCCTCGGCCAGGCACGCCATCGTCGACGCGGTGCCCATCGTCATGCAGTGCCCTGGCGAGCGGGCCATCGCACCCTCGGCCACCGCGCACTCGGCGGGAGTGATCGTCCCGGAGGCGAGCTCCTCCTCGAAGCGCCACACCTGGGTGCCCGACCCGAGCTGGCGGCCCTGGTAGCGGCCGCTGAGCATCGGGCCGCCGGTGACGACGACGGCCGGGAGGTCGACGCTGGCCGCGGCCATGAGGAGTCCGGGGGTCGTCTTGTCGCACCCGGAGAGCAGGACGAGGCCGTCGAGCGGGTTGGCCCGCATCAGCTCCTCGGCCTCCATGGCCAGCAGGTTGCGGTAGAGCATCGCGGTGGGCCGCAACAGCGTCTCCCCGAGCCCGGTGCACGGGAACTCCCGCGGGAACCCGCCGGACTGCCACACCCCCCGCTTCACCGCCTCGGCCACGCGGTGCAGGTGGGCGTTGCACGGCACCAGCTCCGACCACGTCGTCGCGATGCCGATCACCGGGCGGCCGTCGAAGACCTCGTCGGTGACGCCCTGGTTGCGCATCCAGGAGCGGTGGATCATCCCGGACCGGCCCTCGGCGCCGAACCACGCGGAGCTGCGGCCGCTCACGACGAGCCCCCGGCCGCGCTCGCGGGCTCGGGCTCGACCGCCGCCGGGCCCGGGTTCGCCCGGCCCCGCAGCGTGATCATGACCAGGCCGCCGAGGAGTAGCGACACCGCGAGCACGATCGAGGTGGACAGGAAGCTGCCCGACACGTCCTGGAGGTAACCCCCCACGTAGGGCCCGACGAACCCACCGAGGTTGCCCAGGGCGTTGATCAGACCCATGGCGCCGCCGGCGAGTGTCACCGGCACGGCGAGCGACGCGCTGGCCCAGAAGGGTCCGTCGTAGGCCAGTGCCCCGGCCATGGCGACGCTGACCAGCGCGATCGACAGCGCCGCCAGGCTGCCCAGCGCCACCGAGGCGACCAGCGCGACGGCACCGATCGCCAGCGAGACGAGTACGTGGAGCCCGTAGCGACGGTTGCGGTCGGCGGCCCGCGCGTTGAGGTACATCGCGACCGCGGCCACGACGTACGGGATCGCGGTCAGCCAGCCGACGAGCGTGCTGTTGCCGCCGGTGGTGGCCTTGAGGAGCGTCGGCAACCACAGGGTCAGCCCGTAGAACCCGACCTGGACCAGGAAGTACACGAGCACGAGGCGCCAGACCACGCTGGAACGGAACACCTGCCCGTAGCCGGCGAAGGCCGGCGCGTCCCGCTCGTCCTCGGCCAGGGAACCCTCGATCCAGTCCCGTTCGGACGCCGAGACCCACGACGCCTGGGACGGCCGGTCGCTGACGAGGAACCACCACAGGGGCAGGGCGATCACGAACGGCAGCGCGCCCTGGATGAAGAACAGCGCCCGCCAGTCGGAGAACGAGAGGATCCAGCCCGACAACGGCGCGGTGATGATCGAGGAGATCGGGATGTTCATCATCCAGACGCCGAAGGCGCGGGCGCGCTCCCGGCGCGGGAACCAGTGGCTGATCAGCACCAGGATCGCCGGCCAGATGCCGCCCTCGGCCACCCCGAGCAGCAGGCGCACCACCAGCAGCTGACCGAAGGACTGCACCACGCCGGAGAGCAGCGCGAAGACGCCCCACGCGACGATCATGATCGTGACGAACTTCTTCGCGCTCCAGCGCTCGGCCAGGTGACCGCCCGGGATCTGCAGCACGAGGTAGCCGAGGAAGAACACGCCCCCGGCCAGGCCCTGCTGGGCCTTGTCGAGGTGGAGATCCTGACCCAGCCCGCTGAACGCGAAGCTGATGTTGGTCCGGTCCATGTACGAGATCACGTACACGATCACGGCGACCGGGATGAGTCGTACCCATCGCGCTCGTCCGACCGGGGTCGTTGCGGTGGTCATCGTCGACCTCCTCGTGCGTGGGTGTTCGGGTCTCGAGGACCTCAGCCCGCCCAGGCCGAGCCGTGGGGGAAGGCGTAGGCCTCGCGGGTGGCCGGCAGGATCTCGGCGCTGTAGCCCGGCCGGGTCGATGGCAGGTAGGCCGGGCCCTGCAATCGGACCGGGTCGGCGAAGTGCTCGTGCAGGTGGTCGACGTACTCGATCATCCGGTCCTCGCGGGAGCCGCTGACGGCGACGTAGTCGAACATCGACAGGTGCGAGACCAGCTCGCAGAGCCCGACGCCCCCGGCGTGCGGGCAGACCGGCACGTCGTGCGCGGCGGCGAGCAGCAGGACCGCGACGACCTCGTCGACGCCACCGGGACGTGCCGCGTCCAGCTGGCAGACGCCCATGGCGCCGGCGGCCAGGAACTGCTTGAACATCACCGCGTTGTGCGCGTGCTCGCCGGTGGCCACGCGGGTGGGGGCGATGGCGCGGGCGATGGCGGCGTGCGCGAGGACGTCGTCGGGACTGGTCGGTTCCTCGAACCACCAGATGTCGTAGGGCGCGAGCGCCTCGTGCCAGCGCACCGCGTCCGCGGCCCCGAGCGTCTGGTTGGCGTCGATCATGAGACGGCGTCCGGGACCGATCGCCTCGCGGGCGAGCGCGCAACGGCGCACGTCGGCGGCGAGGTCCCCGCCGACCTTCAGCTTGATCGAGTCCCAGCCCGCCGCCACGGCCTCTCGGCACAGCCGCGCGAGCTTGTCGTCGTCGTACCCCAGCCAGCCGGCGCTGGTGGTGTAGGCCGGGTAGCCCTCCCGGCGCAGGCGGGCCTCGCGCTCCTCGCGCCCGGGCACCTGCTTCTCGAGCATCTCGCGGGCGGCCTCGGGGGTGAGAGTGTCGCGCAGGTAGCGCCAGTCGACGAGGTCCACGAGCTCCTGGGGATCCATGTCGGCGAGCACCTTCCACACCGGCTTGCCGACGACCTTGCCGATGAGGTCCCAGGCGGCGTTGACGACCGCGGCGAGCCCGAGCTGGATGGTCCCCTTGGCCGGGCCGAGCCAGCGCAGCTGGCTGTCGGCCTGCAGGTACCGGGAGAAGCCACCCGGGTCCGCGACGAGCTCGGCGATCGACCGGCCCCGCGCCCGGCGGCCGATCGCGGCCGCGGCGGCGACCGCGAGCTCGTTGCCCCGCCCGATCGTGAAGGTGAAGCCGTGGCCCTCGAGCCCGACGTCGGTGTGCAGCACGACGTAGGCGGCCGAGTAGTCCGGCGCCTCGTTCATGGCGTCGGACCCGTCGAGCGCGCGGGAGGTGGGGAAGCGGAGGTCGACGGTCTCGACGTCGACGATGACCCCGTCCATGCGGTCGCCGATCAGGCGCCGTCGTCGGCGTGCTCGGCGTCGCGCCCACCCGGACCCGCCATTGCCGGCGTCGGCGCCTCGTCGAGGACGTGGTGGCGCAGGTTGCTGCGGAAGTACAGCAGGATCCCGAGGAAGCAGACCGCGGACACCACGAAGGACATCTTGAGGGAGCCGAGCGCGTCCGAGACCGCGCCCTGCAGCACCGGGACGACCGCGCCGCCGACGATGGCCATCACCAGGATCGCGCCGCCGGTCTCCTGGTAGCGCTTGTCCTCGATGGTGTCCAGGGTCTGCCCGAAGATCGTCGGCCAGCACGGACCCATGAGGAGGTTGGAGGCGATCACCAGCCAGATCGTCGACGCTGCCGGACCGAAGGCGGCCAGCAGCAGCAACCCCGCGCCGATCCCGCAGTAGACGACCAGCACCCGGGCCGCCGAGAAGCGCGCGATGAGGGCGTTCGCCACGAACTTGCCGGCGAGGAAGCAGGTGAACCCGGCGATCATGAAATTGGTCGCCTGGCGCTCGTTCATGCCGGGGTAGAGCTCGAGGGCCACCCGGATCGTGAACGACCACACGGCCGTCTGCAGGCCGACGTAGAGGAACTGCGCCGCGATGCCCTTGCGGTACTGCGGGATCCGGACGAGCACCCGCAACGTCTCGCCGAGCCCCGCCGGGCGCTCCGCGGCCTCCCCCGTCGGCTTGCTCCGCGGGAACTCGGTGAGCACGAAGAGTACGAGCAGGCAGACGAGGACGATGAGGATGTACTTGTAGGGCAGCAGGGTGTTCTGCAGCAGGTCGCGGCCGAGGGCGAGCTTCGCCTCCGGCGTCGGTGCCGCGTCGAGCTGCGCCTGGATGGAGTCCCCGGTGCTGAAGATCAGGTACTTGCCGAGGATGACGCCGAGCAGGTTGCCGATCGGGGTGAAGGTCTGCGAGATGTTCAACCGCAACGTGGAGGTCCGGCGCGGTCCGAGCATCGACGAGTACGTATTGGCGCTGGTCTCGAGGAAGCTCAGCCCGATCGCGACGGCGAAGATGCAGAACAGGAACATGCCGTAGGTCGCGAGCATGCTGGCCGGGAAGAACAGCCCGCAGCCGATGATGTAGACCGACAGGCCGATCAGGACGCCGACCTTGTACGACGTCCGGCGCACGATGCGCGACGCCGGGATGGCGATCAGGAAGTAGCCGCCGTAGAACGCCGACTGGACGAACGCCGTCGCGGCGTCGGACAGGGTGAAGACGTGCTTGAACTGCGTGATCAGGATGTCGTTGAGCCCGGCGGCCGCGCCCCACATGGGGAACAGCAGCGAGAGCAGGACGAACTGGAACAGCGGGGTCCGGTCGAGATACCCGGAGTCCAGCTGCCGTGCGGGATTCTTGATCAGCATCGAATCCACTCCGTATGCGCCGGTGCACCCCGTCGTGGCGGAAAGTAACCCGAAAAAGCGAGGAGTAGCAAGGCCTGTACGCACGGCGACGGGATCGCCGGGCCCGCGTCAGCAGGTCACGCGAACCGGTGCACCGAGTCGGTCCCGTCGGCCTGCCACCCGGGATCCCCCGTGCGGGCGAACGCGGTCCAGGCGGCCTGCATCTCCGCCGAGAGCTCGCGCGGCGGGTCGTCCGCGGCCAGCGCGTCGGGGCCGGAGGCGGCGTCCAGGGTGTCGAAGACGAACGGCAGCTCGAGCCCGTGGCACGCCCCGAGCCGCCCACCGAAGGCCGGCGACCGCCACCCGAACTCGTAGCGACGGGCGCGGCCGCGGTGGGCCTCGACGAGCCGCCGGGCCGGGCCGCGGAAGAGCAGCTCGGTCACCACGCCCGCGTACCGCTCGCCCGGGGACCCGCTCGCCTGCGCCAGCAGCCGGTCGGCGTCGGGATGGACGGCCGCGAGCGCTGCCCGGACCTGGTCCTCGCCCATGGCCTCGAGCGCGCCGGTCGGCACGAGGTAGAGGTTCATCTCCTCGTCGTTGGCGCCCGCGAGCAGGTCGACGTCCGCGCCGCTCCCGGCCGCGATCGCGTCGAGCGGCGCGACGGGCAGGACGTCGTCGCCGATCACGGGTGCGAGCACGCCCACGCCGAAGCCGGGGTCGATGCCGTCGGGCTCGCGCAGGTCGCCGCGTCGCGCCGGCACGGACACGGCGTCGAGCGCAGTGATCGCGTCGGCGATCGGACGCTCCCGCACGGCGGCGGCGGCGTCCTCGACGCCCAGCTCGGCGGTGAAGCGGGACGCGAAGTCCTGCAGCAGGGCGAGGCTGTGCACGACCTCCGCGCCGCCGCTCTGGACGATCGCCCGGTCGAACAGCCCTGCCGCCAGCGGGGAGCCGAGCAGCGCCCCGATCGACATGGCGCCCGCCGACTCGCCGAACACCGTGACGGTGCCGGGGTCGCCGCCGAACGCGGCCGCGTTCTCCCGCACCCAGGCCAGCGCCGCGAGCTGGTCGCGCAGCCCGACGTTGGTGGCGCCCCCGGGCAGGGGCAGGAAACCCTCGGCACCCAGCCGGTAGGTCACCGACACCAGCACGACGCCGCGGTGGGCGAGCGCCGTGCCGTCGTAGACCGGGGCTCCGGGCTCGCCGGCGAGGAAGGCGCCGCCGTGCAGGAACACCATGACCGGCAGGCCCGCCCCGCCCGGGGTCCAGACGTCGACGGTCAGGTAGTCCTCCCCCCGCCGCCAGCCGTGGCCGAGGATCGGGGAGAGATCGAGGCCGGGGATGCCGCGCTGGGGTTGGGGCGCGTTCGGTCCGGGGCGCGTGGCGTCGCGGACGCCGTCCCAGCGTGGCGCCGGTCCGGGTGCGGCGAACCGGATCGGCGGGCCCGCGTAGGGCACGCCGAGGAAGCGGTGCACCCCGTCCTTCTCGAGACCGCTGACCCTGCCCGACGTCGTCCGTGGCTCCACACCCGCTGCCTACCGCACCGGGCCGGGGTGAGCAGGGCGGAGCGCCGACCTGCCGAGCGCGGTGTCCGGGCGCCAGGGGGTGCTGACCGACCAACAGCGGGCGAGTCCGAGCCGCACCGTCAGGTCGCCGGCCAGGGCCCCGCCCAGCCCCTCACCGGTCGGTATCCGCATCGGGTCGCGGTGATCACGGGCGTCGAGGACGATCAGGGACGTGCCGAGATTCCTGCTCCTGCTCGGGGCCGCGATCGCCGTCCTCGTCGTGGGGACGGCCCTGATCTGGATGATCCAGCGGATGCGGCAGGGCACTGCCCGACGCGCGCGGCGGGGCGCAGCGACCCGACGGCGGGTCGCGGACGCGATGGAGCGCGCAGACCTCGCCGCGGGCACGATCTCGGTGCCCGACCGGTTCGGCGCGCTCGGGACCGACGGCCACCTCCAGCTGACGGCCGAGCCGCAGCCCGGGGACCTGTCGTACGCGGTGGCCGCGCCCACCCCGCCGTTCGACCTGACCGGGCCCGGCGCGGCGGACGCCCTGCAGGACTGGGAGACCGCGTCCCTGCCCCGGCGACGGACCCTGGTGATCCGCGCCTACCTGGCCCACCCGTTGCCGCGGGTGCGGGCCGAGGCGCTGGACCTGATCGGCGCCCTGGGCATCGAGGACACCCGCGCGCCGAGGCACCTGGCGCGGCTGCTGCGCGACGACGCCGAACCGGTGCGGCGCAAGGCGGCGACGACGGCGTGGTCCAGCGGTGTCGACGCCGTCGTCGACGCCCTGCGCGAGGACCCCGCGGACGCGGCGGAGCGCGCCCACGCCGAGCTGGTCACCCACGCCCCGCCCGGGCGCCGGGCACCGGCCCTGCGCTGAGCGTGCCCTTTTCCTAGGCCGTCGGAGTGAGCGCGGTCCGCCATTCTCGGCCGCCGTGGGCACCATGGACGGGGAATCGGGTGCGCATTCGGCGTGGGGGATATCCATGGGGACCGACGTGGGTCATGTGGGTGCGATGGAGGGCGACGGCCACGTCCGCCCACCCACCGAGCCCGGCACCGCATTCACCGTCGAGCCCCCGGAACCGGACGGGGAGCCTCCCACTGGTTCGCCGTCGGTGCACGACCTGATCGTGGCGTACCAGAAGAAGGACCGTACGCAGTACCAGCTCCTCAAGAACGACTTCATCGAGGAGAACGGCGCGGTCCAGGACGAGTACATCGCGGTGAGGTCGCAGAGCGGGGTGTACCTCACGGACCGGGCCAGTCGCCTCCTCCCCTGGCGGCACAGCTACCGGATCCGGGCGTACTACGCCCGCGCGCTCAACCCCAGCGTGGACGACGCCGTCAGGAAGACCCGGTTCGAGGAGAGCCGGTGGCGGCCCGTGCTCACGGGCCGCTCCGAGGAGATCGTCCTCACGCAGCTGTTCTCGCTGATCGCGTCGCTGTTCCGCGTCCAGGACCTGGACCGGAACGCCGAACCGACGCCCGCGCAACAGACGATGATCGCGGTCACCGCGCGCGACGTCCTCGCCTACGTTCCCGTGCTCCAGCGGTTCGCCGCGGGCCTCGCCCGCCGCGCGACCCTCCAGGCCTACTTCTTCGGCATGCTCGTCGGGGTCGCCATCGCCGCGGCGGCCATCTGGGTGCTCTCGGTCCCGGCACAGCTGACGCTCGGCACGATCCAGCTGAGCCTGGTCGGGAACTGCGCCGCGGCCGGCGGGGTCGGTGCGGTCATCAGTGTCATGGTCCGTGTCACCAACAACGACAACCTGAACATCGACTACGAGCGCGGGCGGGTGATCGCCTTCCTGGTGGGCGTGTTCCGGCCGATCATCGGAGCCGTGTTCGGCGGCATCCTCCTGATATTCCTCAAGAGCGGGCTGATCGCGATCACCATCGCGCCGGCCACGCTGCAGGACATCACGCTGTTCTACGTCGCGGTCGGATTCCTGGCCGGGTTCAGCGAGCGGTGGGCGCAGGACACGATCGTCAACAGCACGCCGGCCATGAAGGCGAGGACGCCGCCGGCCGGGCCCGACGGGGCGACCGGGGACGCCTCGCCGCGCGGCGGCCGACGACGGCGAGCACCGCGGGCCGGAACGGACTGACGCCGGCCGAGCCGGGACGTGGTACCTCGCGGAGCAGACGGGAGATCAACGCCGCGGACTCGTCGATCGGGTCGGCGGCGGT
>NZ_DASXJD010000271.1:0-1649 GCF_036497585.1 Actinomycetospora sp.
GAGGGCGCCGATGTTGTACCAGAACAGCAGCTGCACCAGCAGCGGCGTCGAGCGGAACAACCACACGTAGGCCCAGCTCACCGAGGAGAGCACCGGGTTGGCCGACAGGCGCATCGCGGCGAGCCCGATCCCGATGCCGAACCCGAGGACCGTCGTCGCCGCGGTGAGCCACAGCGTCGTCACCAACCCGCGCAGGACGGCGCCAGTGCCCAGGTACTGCGCCACGGTCGGCCAGCCGAACGCGGGGTTGAGCGCCACCGAGCGCAGCGCCCACAGGGCGAGCACGACGACGACGACGGCCGCGATCCAGCGCCCGACGTGGCGGGAGCCGACGGTGCGCGGTGGTGGTTCGGCGGGGTTCGACGCCGCGGGGGCGGGGTGGCCGGACACGGTGAGGGAGGTCATCGGCGGGCTCCGAGCAGGAGGAGGCGGGCGAGGACGAGATGGCTCCGCCAGGAGCGGCCCGCGTCCCTCAACGCGGGCGGACGGTCGCCGGGGGCGACCACTCCGCGACGGACGGTACGTCGCCCCGGTGGCGGCGTCGAGTCGCGCCCGGCAGATCACATCCGGCTTGACCGGGGACGTCCCGGGTGGTTCTGTCCCGTTCATGGCTCAGGACGGCACGTTGGTCACTCGTGACCACGTCGACCTGTGCCGGGTCTGGTCCGCCTCCTGTCGCTGAGCGCCGTCCGCTCCGCCACCACCCTCGCCGGACCCACCCCTCGTCGTGATCAGCGCGTCGCCGCGCGCACGGCGGGTCCGGACCGCTCCTCGCGACAGGACCACCCATGCTCCGACCCGCGCTGCCGGCTGTGCTCGCCCTCGTGGGCGTGGTGCTGGTCGGCTGTGCCTCGCCGCTCGACGACCTCGACGCCGGCGTGCCCCGGCAGGACGTCACCTCGGCCGTCGTCCCCGACGCGACGGCAGCCGCGCTCGTCCCGCCCGCCGTGGCGCAGGCGGGGGTGCTCACCGTCGGCGCGAGCGTCGGAGGCCAGCCCTCGGCGTTCAGGCTCTCCGACGGCGTGACCGTCGTCGGACAGGACATCGACATGACGGAGGCGGTGGCGCGCACCCTCGCGCTGCGCGTGGAGCGCACCGAAGGCACCTTCGACGGCATCGTCCCCGGCCTGACCAGCGGCAAGTTCGATGTCGCCACCGGCAACTTCGCGGTCACCGAGGCCCGCAAGAAGGTCGTCAGCTTCGTCACCTACATCAACGACGGCCAGGGGTTCGCCGTGCGCGCCGACGACCCCCAGCCTCCGATCCACGACCTGGCCGATCTGTGCGGGAGGACCGTCTCCGTCCTCGCCGGCTCGACCTTCGAGGCCTCGCTGGCGAAGGCGCAACCACGATGTCCGACGGCGGGCCGACCGCCGATCGACGCGCGCAGCTACCCGGACGGCGCGACCGCGAGCCTCGCCCTGGCCCAGCGGCGCGCCGACGTCACCATGAGCACGATCAACGGCCTGCGCTATCTCGTCTCACAGCAGCCGCGGCTGCGGTTCGTGAACGAGTACCGCCGGCTCGACGTCGGGTTCGCGCTGGCCAAGGACTCCCCGCTCGTCCCCGCGGTGCACGCCGCGGTCGAGCGGCTCATGGCCGACGGCACCTACGCCCGGATCCTCGCGAAGTGGGGAACGCCCACCTCC
>NZ_DASXJD010000272.1:0-3568 GCF_036497585.1 Actinomycetospora sp.
GGGGGCACCGCGGGGGGGGCCTCGGTGCCCGCGCCCCGCACGGCCGAGCCGGCGACGCTCGACGCCCGCTCGTGGTGGGGGGCGGGCTTCACCGTCACCCGCCGCGGGTACGACACCGGAGAGGTCGAGGCCGCATTCGACCGTGCGGCCGCCGACTACGCCGTGCTCGTGGCCGACCGGGACGAGCTCGCCCGCGGCGAGCTCCGCGCCCGTGAGCAGATCGCCGAGCTCCAGCGGGAGCTCCGGGAGCTCCACGCGGCGCCGATCGACGGCGAGAACCTCTCGGCACGGCTGCGGCACATGCTGCAGCTGGCCCAGGAGGAGGCGACCGAGGTGCGCGCGCACGCGCACACCACCGCGACCGCGGCGGTCGAGGCGGCGCGGACCCAGGCTCGTGCCATCCACGACGACGCGGTGGCCTGGGCGCGCAAGACGCGGGAGGAAACCGACGGCACCAACCACCGGCGGCTGGCCGACGCCTCGGAGCAGGCCACGGCCATCGTCGTCGAGGCCGAGCGGCAGGCGGCGAAGCTACAGCGCGAGGCCGAGGACGCGCGGGCCGAGGCCGCCCGGCGGGCCGAGGCGAGCGAGGCCCACGCGCGGGAGGTCACCGCGGCCGTCGAGGCCGAGGTGGCCCGGCTCGAGCAGGACGCCGAGCTCGAGCGGACCCGCCTCGACGAGGCCTCCCAGGCACGCCGGGCGCAGGCCGAGCGCGACTTCGAGACCGCGCTCGCGGCCCGCCGCAAGGAGGCGGACGCGGCCCGCGAGGCCGCCGAGAAGGACCGTCGGGACGCCGAGGCCGCCGACCGGGCGGCCCACGAGGCGGCCACGGCCCGCCTGGCCGCCACGAAGGCCACGACGGCCGAGCTGGAGGCGCACCAGCGCGAGATGGGCTCCCGCTTCGCCGCGGTGCGCGAGCTGATCGAGCGCGCCTCGGCGTCGCTCCCGGCCCCGGCGGCCACGGAGTAGGCCCGTCGGCTGGCTTCGCCACGGGCGGACCTGCCACGCTGACCCGCCGTCGTCGTCGGAGTCAGCGGGCAGGAGCCGGCCGTGAGTGAACAGACCGCCCAGCACTACGCGCGCCTCGCGTCGACCTACGACGAGCTCTGGACCTACGACCCGGACCACATCCGCCAGTTCTCCCGGGCGATGATCGACGCGCTGCGGTTGATCCCTTCCGACGCGATCGCCGACATCGGGTGCGGCACCGGCCTCTACACCCGGGCGCTCTGCGAGGACCTCCGGCCCGCGCGACCCGTCCTGTGCGTCGACCCGACGCCGGCGATGCTCGACCAGCTCCCCGCTTCGCCCGGCCTGCGACCGCTGCTGGCGTCGGCGGAGGACCTCGCCTCCGGTCACGTGGGTCTGCCCACGGCCGGGCCGCTCGACGCGGTGATCATGAAGGAGTCGATCCACCACGTCCCGGACCGCCGGGGCGTCGTCGCCGGGCTGACCTCGATGCTCTCCCGGCACGGCCGGATCCTCGTCGTGATGCTCCCGACGACGATCTCGCACCCGCTGTTCCGGGCCGCCCACGACCGCTTCGAGGAGCTCCAGCCGGAGCCGGACGAGATCGCGGACCTGCTCGCCGCGGCCGGGCTCCGGGCGTCGGTGAGCTACCGGACCTTCCACGTCACCGTGGACCGGGCCCGCTACGTGCACATGCTCGAGTCGCGCTACATGTCCGTGCTCGACGAGTTCTCCGAGAGCGAGCTGGCGGCCGGGATCGAGCAGTTCCGGCGGGCCTACCGCGACGACCCGGTGATCCGGTTCGACGACCACTTCGCGTTCGTGACCGGCTGGGTCCGGCCGGGCTGACCCTCAGGCGGGCGTCGTGGCCCGCCCCGCGCGGGCGAGGACGTCGTCGAGCCAGCGGAACACGCGCTGGTGGAAGACGGCGCGGCCGGTCATCTCGCGGTGCCCGGTGACATCGTCGTCGTGACCGCGCCCTTGTCGGTGTGGATCGCTCCTGCTCCCGTCCGCGAGACCGCTGTGCTCGCCAAGATCGATGGGCCGACAGCGGGGTCGTCCTGGAAGCGTCGGGGGACGTTGGCGGCGGCTTCGGTGGCTGTGCTGGCCGCCGCGACCGGTGGGGCGTTCGTGGTGGGTGCCCACACGGCCAGCCCCCACAAGACCGCCACCGGGTCGAAGCCGGCGACCCGGACGACCGGTTCCACGCACCGCGCCAGCCACCGGTCCTCGAGCGACACCGCAGCCGGGTGCGGACAACGGGCGGTGACGCCGGCGCGTCGCTGTGTGCCGAAGCGGGGTGCGCCTCCCACGGCGCGCCGAGGGCCTGTGCCGACCGGACGCGGTCAGCGACGGCGGGTTCCGAAGAACTCGTCGAGGGTGACCGGCTGCAGGCCCCGGTCTCTCATGATGCTGGTGATCTGGTCGAACAGTCCGAGAACGGTCGGATGGTTGGCATGGCCGAGCACGATCCTCCCGGCGGTCAGGTAACGCCGCGCCTGGTCGAGCAGGAACTGCGGGGTGACGACGGTGGAGTCTCCGTAGGAGCCGCTCCACATCACGGGTCTCGGGAAGCCGGTGTCCCTGGCGATGGCGTCCACGGCTGGGTTGTGCGCCCCGAACGGCGGGCGCCAGTACGGCCGGGAGCTGGTCGCGAACGTGGCCGCGATCCACTGCTCGTTGCGCTCGAGCTCTTCCCTGACCTGACCGGCCGGTATCCGGGTCAGCCACCGGTGGCTGTAGGTGTGGTTCATGATCTGTACCTGGCCCGCGTCGATCAGCGGACGCAGCACCGCGGCCTGCGGGGCCCAGGCCCTCCCGTAGGTCCCGTTGGGACTGAACGTCAGATGCACGCCGGTGCGGCGGGCGAACTCGACGTAGCCCGCCACGACCTGGGGTGCGTAGCCGTCGTCGACCGTCAGCGCGATCGGCCGTCCGGGCGGGGGCGGCGTGGGCTGGGCGCTGGCGACGGGTGCCGGGGGCGCTGGGATCGCCGGGCCGCCCCGCGCCGGTGCCGCGGAGACCGTGCCGGCGGCCCACCCGCTCAGCCAGGCCGCCAAGCCCACCCCGAGCATCGTCACCACACGGCGGCGGGACAGCGCAGCGCCGGCCTCCGCCCGCCCCGGCAAGGGTGTGCGCTGAGCTGTCCTTCCTGTGCTGCCGTCCACGTCGTCCCCCCTGGCCGGGCCCGCACCGACCTCCCCCAAGCGTCGCGAGGTCGATCCGGTGCGCGCAAGAGGCGCTGTGTCGGGATCAGTTGAGCACCGTTGGCCGTGGACTACGACCACGCGCTGGGGCTCGCCGTCCTCGGCCCGGAGGACGCTCCGTGGTGGATCCAGGGCAGGACGAGGGTCACGGTGGGCCACCTCTCACTCGTGGAGCGGCACCGATGGTCGCGGCAGGATGCCGGCGTACAGCCCGACCCTCGGCGTCCTGGCCGCGAAGCTCCTCACGGTGCACCTCGAGAACGAGGAGGCGGGCCTGCCGGTGCACCAGGCCGCGCTGGCCGTGTTCGACCCACCCACCGGACGCCTGCTCGCCCTCGTCGACGGCGACCTGCTCACGGCGGCCCGTACGGCGGCGTGCTCCGCGCTGTCGA
>NZ_DASXJD010000273.1:0-4330 GCF_036497585.1 Actinomycetospora sp.
TGGGAGAAGCTCGTCGACGGGGCGACCGTCCGGCAGCCGCTCGGGCCGGCGGCCTGGGGACCGGCCTACGGGATGCTCACCGACCGGTTCGGCGTCACCTGGGTCCTCGACGTGGCGGTGGAGCACGC
Source organism: Actinomycetospora sp. (assembly GCF_036497585.1). GTDB lineage: Bacteria > Actinomycetota > Actinomycetes > Mycobacteriales > Pseudonocardiaceae > Actinomycetospora. Next base: position 129 of record NZ_DASXJD010000273.1, read on the forward strand.
CGCGTCCTGAGCCCGCGCCACCCTCGTCGAGGCTGTGATCGACAGATCCTCGCTGTTACCGTCGACCGGACGATCCGGACAGGAGGTGCGCCATGACCGGCGGACCAGGCATGGGCGGCGACTCGTTCACCAACTTCACGACCGGACGGGCCGGCCAGCGCCGGAGCTCCGCGGACGTCGGGCCCTCCGAGGAGGTGCGCCCGTCGGAGCTGGGTGGGATCGGCACCCCGGCGTTGATCATCGCGATCGTGATCGTCCTGGGGGCGGTCGCCTTCCTGATCATCGCGTCGATGTAGACCGCGACGCTCGGAAGAGCGACACATGATCACCGGGATGACGAGGATCCGGACGCCCTGGCCTCGGATCCTCGTCATCGTGGTGATCACCGGAAACGTCGTCGCCGCTCCCGCCGGGGCGGGGCTACCGTGGACCCATGACCAGCACGGGACTCCGCCGGTGACCGCGGTGCAGCGTGCGGCGGTGGTGGTGAACGCGGTGGTGCGACCCTTCGTCGCGTCGTCGCTGGGTCGGCGCCTCGTCGGCGGGACGCTGACGCTGGTCACCTACCGGGGGCGGCGCTCCGGGAAGGTCGTGACCATCCCGGTCGGCTACGTCCACCGCGGGGACGAGGTCAGCATCGGGGTCGAGTTGCCGGACCAGAAGGTCTGGTGGCGCAACTTCACCGGGGACGGCCACCCGATCGCGATCCGGCTCGACGGCGTCGACCGCACCGGCCACGCCGTCGCCGAGCGCGCCGACGACGGCCGGGTGCACATCGCGGTGGCCCTCGACCCCGAGCCGGCCGCGACACGCTGAGCAGCCCGCGTGCGGGCGGCCCCGGCTGCCTCACCACCCACGACGAGGGTCCCGTCAGGAGCGCGTGACCGAGTCGGCATGCTCGGCCAGTCGGTGGAGCGCGGCCCGGTCGGGCTTGCCCTGCTCCGTGAGTGGCACTCGGCCGACGACGAGGACGACGAGGCTCGTGGCCACGGCGTCGCCGTGCTCGCGGCGCACCGCCTCGACGCAGGCGGCGGGCTCGACCTCGCCCCCCGGCCAGGCGACGGCGGCGACGATGCGCCGGCCCCACGCGAGTTCCGGGACCACGACCGCGTAGCGGACCTGCGCCAGGCGGCACAGCGTGTCCTGCAGCGCGACAGGGGTGACCAGCACGCCACCGACGATCTCGCAGTCGGCGGCCCGTCCGAGCACATGGAGATAGCCCTCGTCGTCGAGGCGGCCGAGGTCGCCGGTGCGGTACCAACCGTCGACGAAGTGCTCGGCCTCCTCGACAGGCCGGTGCCGGTAGCCGGAGGCCATTGCCGGGGAGCGCACCTCCATCGATCCCGACGACGGGTGCACGGCGCCCGCGGAGTCACGGAAGCGGACGTCGACGCCCGGCACGATGTGCCCCGCGCACGTGAATCGGTCGGGGCTCTCGAGATCGTGTTCCGCGGGCGGGAGCGCGCTGACGATGCCCATCTCGCTCGCTCCGTAGGTGTGAGCGACCACTGGGCCGAGGCGCTCGCGGGCTCGGCGGCGCAGCACAGGGGCGGCGTTCGCCCCGATGTGCGTGAGCGCCCGCAGCGAGCTCAGGTCGCGGCGGGCGAGGTCGGGGTGGTCCATCAGCTCGAAGAGCTGTGGTTCCACGAGGAACAGGTCGGTGATCCGCTCGGCCTCGACGGTGGCCAGTGTCATCGCCGGCTCGATGCCCTCCTGCAGGACCACGGTGCCGCCGCCGAGCAGGGTCTGGTCGACGAGGACCTGGGTGAGGTAGGCGAGGTTGCCGTCGGCGAGCTGGCGCCGCTCGGGCCTGGGCGGGGTGCGCACGGCCGCGGTCCACGCGGTGAAGTCGCGGACGCTGCCCTTGGGCACGCCGATGGTGCCGCCCGAGGAGGTGACCACCGCGAGATCGCCCGCCCGCGCGGCGGAGGGGACGGGATCCGCGGACACCGCGACGGCCGCCTCGTCCAGGCGGTGCGCGACGCCGGACACCGGGCCGCCGACCGCGGCGAGGGGGACGTCGGTGTCCGGGACGAGGTGGGCCGTACCGGGCTCGACGACGAGCAGGCGCGGCGCGAAGTCGACCAGCATCCGGGCGCGCACGGCCGGGTCGGGCGGCGCTGACAGGTAGACCGACGCGGCACCCACGAGGTGCGTCGCGTAACGGACGACGAGGCTCTCGGGGCGGTCCGCCGCGTAGATCGCGACGAGGTCCCCGCGCCCGATGCCGAGCTCGCCCAGCACCCGGGCGTGGCGGTGGACGGCGTCGAGCAGAGCCCGTCCGGAGACGTCGCGGTGCTCGTGGCGCACCACGGTGCGCGCCCCCGCGGCGGCCAGCACCGCGACGAGGTCCTCGATGTAGGGCACGGGCGGGTCGGACCTCACCGTCGCGACCCTAGGGCGAGCGCGCACCGTTCAGGAAGAACCCGCCGCTCCGTGATCTGGACGATCGTCCAACGCTGCTACGGTCGACGCAGGACAGGGGACTCGGACAGCGCCGTTCGGCCGGGTGATGTTCGAGGCTGGGGGCCGGACGATGACCGACGAGACGGTCGCGATCTCCGATCGCGGGAGGAGCCGCCGCCAGCTGCCCGAGGAGGTCGCGGCCTACGTCCGCGAACTGATCATCTCGGGTCGGATCCGGCCCGGGGAGTTCCTGCGGCTCGACCGGATCGCCGAGGCCGTGGGGGTCAGCAACACGCCGGTCCGGGAAGGCCTCCTGACGCTGCGCAGCGAGGGCTTCGTCGAGCTCGTCCCGCGCCGGGGCTTCGTGGCCGCCGCCTTCAGCGAGCAGGACGCCGGGCGGATCGCCGCGGTCGGTCACGCGTTCCACCGGGAGATCAACCTCGCCGCGGACTCCCGGCGTCTGGCCTTCCTCCTCGGCGCCGCGGTCAGGCAGCTGCCGAACCGGTTCTACGCGTCGATCGCCGGCCGGGTGGAGAGCGCGCGCCGCGACCACCCGAGGATGCTCGAGGCCCTCCACCGGGGTGACGCGGCCGCCGTGGGTGAGCTGATGACCGGGCACATCCTCGCGGGCTCGGACGAGCTGATCGAGGATCTCGCCGCGGGCGGCCTCTGGGCGCGGCACGAGAACGCCTCCTGACCTCGGACCCCTCGTCCGGTGGCCGCTCGCCGTGCGCTCCGCGCGCGGGGCCGCATGATGGCGGGAGCGTCCGTGCAATCGGTAGGAGTGATCCGACGTGTCCAGCCTGTCGTCCGAGGAACAGTTCGTCGTGGAGACCGTGCGGGCGTTCGTCGACAAGGACGTCAAGCCGGTCGTCGCCGAGCTCGAGCACACCAACACGTACCCCGAAGCGCTGATCGAGTCGATGAAGGAGCTCGGCATCTTCGGGCTCGCGATCCCCGAACCGTGGGGCGAGGCCCCGGTGTCGATGCCCTGCTACGCGCTGGTCACCGCCGAGCTCGCCCGCGGCTGGATGTCCCTCGCGGGCGCGATGGGTGGGCACACCGTCGTCTCCAAACTGCTGGTCGCGTTCGGCACCAAGGAGCAGCAGGACCGCTATCTACCGCGCATGGCCACCGGTGAACTGCGCGCGACGATGGCGCTCACCGAACCCGCAGGCGGCTCCGACCTGCAGGCCATGACCACCACCGCCCGCCGTGACGGCGACTCGTACGTGGTCAACGGGTCCAAGACGTGGATCTCCAACGCGCGGCGGTCGGGGCTGATTGCCCTGATGTGCAAGACCGACCCGGACGCCGAGCCCAAGCACAAGGGCGTGTCGATCCTGCTCGTCGAGCACGGACCCGGCCTGGAGGTCTCCAAGGACCTCGCCAAGCTCGGCTACAAGGGCGTCGAGGCCTGCGAGCTCAACTTCACCGACATGGCCGTCCCCGCCGACGCCGTGCTCGGCGGTGAGGAGGGCCGGGGGTTCTCCCAGATGATGAAGGGCCTCGAGACCGGTCGTATCCAGGTCGCCTCCCGCGCCCTCGGGGTCGCGAACGCCGCGTTCGAGGACTCGCTGCGCTACGCCCAGGAGCGCGAGGCCTTCGGCAAGCCCATCTGGCAGCACCAGTCCATCGGCAACTACCTCGCCGACATGGGCACCAAGATCACCGCTGCGCGGCAGCTGATCCTGCACGCCGCGGAACGCTTCGCCTCCGGCGAGCGCAGCGACATGGAAGCCGGCATGGCCAAGCTGTTCACCTCCGAGATCGCCATGGAGGTCGCCCTGAACGCG
>NZ_DASXJD010000274.1:0-10238 GCF_036497585.1 Actinomycetospora sp.
CCTCGGTGTGGCGATGCTGCTGGTGTTCCTCGCCGCGGTCGTGGTCGTCCGCTCCCGCCCGGTGGTGCTCACCGCGGTGGTCACCGTGCTGCTCGGCGTGGCATCGCTCGGGACGTCGGTGGCGATCCTCGACCGCGACACTGGTGTTCCGCTGCCCTGGCGGTACCTCGTCGACCTGCCGCTGGTCGGTCAGGCGGAGGCAGGCCGGCTGGCGCCGTTCGTGGCGCTCGGGGTGGTGACCGTGTGGGCGCTGGCGCTCGAGCACCTCACCCGCCCCGGAGCGGGCCGGTGGCGCCGGGCCGGGCGCGCGGTCGTGGTGGTCCTCGTGCTCGCGGCGGCGGTCACCTGGGTGCCGGTGGACGACCAGCGCACGACCAGCGCCGATGTGCCCGGCTTCTTCACCTCGGGAGCGCCGGGGCTGGGCCCGGTGGCCGTCGACGGTGGCCCACCGATCGTCGAAATGGTGCCGCGACCCTCACAGGCCTGGCAGGGAGGCGGCGACCCGCTGCGTTGGCAGGCCCTCGCCCGGTTCTCGTACCGGCAGACCGGCGGCTACTTCATCGGTGGCACCGGGGCCGATCCGGTGGTCTACGAGGGCCAGGTCGGGGCGTTCCAGCGCGGCATCGCCGACGGCGGCCGTGGGGATGTGGCGGCGGCCCGCGCCGATCTGGCCGCCCGGCGGGTGAGCACGATCGTCGTGGTGCCCGGGGCGGTGCGCGACCCGGACGCCTCGTTGCGTTGGGCACGCGCCGTGGGCGGTGACCTCGGACATGACGAGAACGGGGTCTGGATCGTCCCGTTCTGTCCGGCCGGTCATTGCGGGCCCTAGCAGGCGGCTCCGTCGAGGTCCCGGCAGTCGCGGGTCGAGCGGTAGAACCCGACTATGTCGCCGGGGAGGACGGCCGGAGGTCGGCCCGTCCGCTCGTCGAGCATGAACAGCAGGGCCATCGTGCGGGTCCCCCCGTGGAACTGACCGACCTGGGCGGCCGAGAGACGTCCGGAGCCCACCTCGGCGTCGAGACGGGCGAGCGTGGACGTCTGAGTCCCGCCCGCATCCACCTGGAACGGCCAGTCGACCGGTAGGACCTGACGACCGGCGGCCAGGTCTGCATGCCAGGGCACCGTGCGGATCACCGGGATCGCCACGAGCGCGAACGCCAGGACCGCGACCGCAGACACTCGCGCGCCGGCGGGCACGCGCGGGGTGCGGGCCAGCACGTCGAGAGCCACCGCGGCGAGCAGTGCCGCCACGACCGCGACCGCGATCAGGCGTCGTGCTCCCGGCACGCCGGTCGACACGGCGTAGATGCCGGTCGCGACCACGGCGACCGCCGCCCACCAGCGCGCGGCCGGCCGAGCCGCGACCGCCACGAGGGCGCCGACGAGCATCAGTACCGCGACCCCTCGCCCGCCGAGCGTGGGCATCTGGGCGAAGTAGTAGTACGACGAGCCCGAGCTCACCGCGTATCTCGCCGCCTGCACGAGGTTCGACGGGACGGCCGTCACGTCGGCCCCCGCGCCGCCGCCTCCGGTGAGGAGCTGTCCGCCGTTGTGCCACCACGCGAGCGGCCAGAGCACCACGGCCGCACCCCCGAGCGCGGCGAGCCCGACGGCCAGCGCCGTCCGCGCCGTACGCACGCGGGTCACGGCGGCGACCGACGCGACCACCGCCCAGCTGAGGCCCGCGGTGTACAGCGAGATCGCGAGGCCCCCTGCGAGCAGGCCGAGCGGCCACCAGCGCCTGCTCGAGGTCACCACATAGAGCGCCGCCGCCCCTGCGACCACCTCGAGGCCGTCCTCCGTCCCCACCCACGAAACCACCGAGACGCCCGGGAGAACCGCGACCAGCACCCCGGCCACCACCGCCGGGAATCGTCCGCAGCCGAGGCGCCTGCGTGCCGCGAGGTAGATCAGCGGTGTGATCAGCGCGGTGGCCGCGGCCTTCCACTTGCGGGCGTACAGCAGCCCGTAGTCGGGATCGAGGTGTCCGGCGAGCCAGTAGAAGACCTGCGAGGCGGCGTTCGTCGAGTACATCGAGGGCTGCCAGGCCATCGCGATCGACATCGCGTCCCGGTGTGTGATGGATGCTTCCTCACCGGTGATCACGCCCTGGGCCGAGGCGGCGGCCCCGAGCCACAGGAACCACCCGGCCGCCACGACGTAGAGCCCGAGCGCCAGCAGCAGGTCCGTCCGCACCTCGGTCGCGAACCCTCGCCCCGCACCAGCCGCATGAGAGGGCATCGCTCGACCTCGGCCTTGCCCGATCGGTGTCACGCCGGCCATCGTCATGGGCCCTCCGCTCCGCGAGCGGCGACGAGCGCCGCCTGCTGTCCCGCGAGCTGTCGGTAGGCCATCAGAGCTGCGACGCCGAGTGCGGGCGCGAACGGCATGAAGATGCGGGACTCCTCGACCCGGCCCACCACGAAGGTCGCGGCGAACTCGATCAGGAACCACGCGACGACGAAGGTCAACGGTGGGACGGCCCAGTTCCGGGCGGCGAACAGCGCTGGCGCGAGCAGCGCTGGCGCGAGCAGCAACGCCCCGTAGAAGGTCATGACCATCGCCAGGACACCCGGTGTGAGATTGAACGGAAGCTGTACGACGCCCTGCTCGCGTGCGTGATGGTGGTCCACCCAGGGCATCAGGGGCCGGTACTGGTCCGGGGCGATCGCGGTCCCGTCGATGGTCGTCTGCGCGACCCACGTCGTGTAGCCGAACCCGGCAAGCCCCTCGATGAACCATCGCTGCCGGATGCGGAGGAAGCACCCTATGAACACGGCGATCCCGACCGCCGTGGGCACCAGGCGGATCAGGCGAGGGTCGTCGACCCACCGCCTCCACCGGGTCCGTCGGGATGCCCGGTCCTCGCCCCGCCGCGCCAGCAACGCCCCCCGCGTCATGAGCAGAGAGTGCCGGACCGCCTGTCGATCACCGCACGCGGCCGCCCGGGCGCCGTCGCGATCACTCCCTCGTGGTGAGCACGATCGTGTCCGGGCCGCGGTTCGGGCTGTCGATCGGCCACACCCGGACGACGCGGCCCGCCGGAGTCCCGGACGAGCCCCAGGTCAGGCGCCACGGGGTCGAAATCGCCGGAACCGACCGACGGTGGACGGTGCTCCAGCGCATGAGCTCCGCCCGGAGACCGCCCTCGGCCGCCCGCTTCGCCATCACCGCGTCGGTCTGTTCCGGCTCGGTGAGGAAGTCCAACACCGGCACCGTGCCGTAGTAGGCGAGCGCACCCACTTCGCCGGGCCCCTCGACGGCCTGCCCCCCGGTCAGTGGACCCAACTCCCGGGCGATGGCCGCGTACTGCTCGGTGCGGGCGTAGTTGGCGACCAGCGGCGCAGCGGTCCATGGCAAGGGACCCGAGGTCAGCAGACCGAGGAGACCCAGCCCGCCGACCGCGACGAGGCCGCCCACCGCGATCGTCCGACCCACCGCAGCGGCGGTGAGGCCGACAGCAGCGGCGGAGCACGTCACGATCGGCGCGTAGTACCACCCGGCGCCCTGCGCATGGATGATCTGGAGAGCGAGCAGGTGGGCCCACCCGGCGGCCACCAGCAGGAGGACCGTCCTTCCCCACGGCCGACCGCGGTACCGCACCGCCCACGCCGCGCATCCCAGGGCCAGGACCACCGGCAGGAGGCTCCCGATCGCGGCCGCCGGGTAGAGCCGCACCCACACCGCGACGGCCGGGATGATGCTCGGGCCGCTGCGGTCGCCCGTGCGGACCCACGTCGTGTCCGGCACGGCGTCGCCGAGGTCGAACCACGACCACACGTGCCACGGCAGCGCGACCACCGCGGCGATGCCGGCGACGGCGAGGAGATGGACCGGGCGCCGCCGGTTCCCGGCCGCGTCCGGGACGACCACCAGCGCGAGAGCGAGGACCGCCGCGGGGACCGTGAGGTCCGGTCGAGTGAGCACAGCGGCCCCGCAGAGCAGCCCGCACACGACGGTGCGGTGAGTGGTGCTCGCTACCGCCACCCCGAGGAGGACGACCGAGCCCACGCACGCCTCCAGTCCGACGGTCGCCACGAGCACCGGTGAGGTGGCGATGATCGCGACCGCGAGCCACCCGGCGGTGGGTGACAGGTCCACGCGGCGGGCGAGTGCGGTCGCGAGCCATCCGCATCCGGCGAGGCAGACACAGAAGACGATTCCCGCGACGAGGACGGGGTGTCCGACCAGGGCGATCCCGGCAGCCAGGATCCAGGCGTTGAGCGGGCTGGTCTGCGTGTTCGCCGTCAGCCCGGGGAACGCGCCCCAGGTCCCGGACGCGGCGAGGGTTCGGGCGTAGCTCACGGTGATGAGGGCGTCGTCCCCGAGCGCTCGGTGCATCAGCCAGAACGCCACCGCTCCGGGTGCCGCGCCGGCCAGGGCGCCGACCACCCCGGCCCGCACGGACGCCGGCACCCGCGTCACCCTGTGGTCGGCCTCGATCAGCCCCCCGGTCAGCGTCATGGCGCCAGAGTGCCGTGCGTGCGTCGGCACGGGGGCAGGAAGGGGGGCGTGTCGTCGAGGTCCGACCGACCCGGCGAGTCACTCCGGGTCGTGACGGGGGTCCGACCCGGCGAAGGCTACCGTGTCGTCACACCGAGAAATCGGCCGAATTGGACCCGTGCCAACGAGAACGTGGGGTTTCGAGCGGTCGTTCGCAAGACGCGCAAGGAGGCCCGGCCATCGGACGCACGGAATCGCCCGCCGTGAACGACCTCGTCATCGTCCTGACGTACTACACCCCGTACGTGTCCGGGCTGACCAACGTCGCCCGGGATGTCGCCGAGGGCCTGGCCGCCCGCGGCTGGCGGGTCTGCGTCGTCGCGAGCAAGCACGAACCGTCGCTACCGACCCACGAGACGATCAACGGTGTCCGGGTCGTCCGCGCTCCGGTGTTGGCCAAGGTCGGCAAGGGGACGATCGGGATCAACCTGACCCGGATGGCTCTCCGGGAGATGCGGCGCTCGCGGGTGGCCAACCTCCACCTGCCGTTGATCGAGGCGGGTCCGCTGACGCAGCTGGCTCCCATACCGGTCGTCTCCACGTATCACTGCGACGTGAGCCTGCCGCCCGGCCTGGTCAATGTCGCCCAGCGCGAGGCGGTGGACGGGTCCAGCCGGGCCGGACTGCGCCGGTCTGCCGCGACGATCGTGACGAGCGAGGACTACGCCCGCCGGAGCCGGCTGTGGCCGGTGATCGCGCCGAACATGGTGGCGATCCCGCCGCCCTGCATCCCGGTCACAGCCGGCGAGCCGACCTACCGCCGGGGCGATGGCTTCCACGTCGGCTTCCTCGGCCGGATCGTCGAGGAGAAGGGCGTCGAGCACCTCGTCGACGCATTCCTCGCCCTCGATGATCCCGACTCCCGCCTGCTGATCGGCGGCGACCACAGCGGCGTGGCCGGCGGCAGCGTCGTCGACCGGGTGCGCGCGCACGCCGGCGGCGACGACCGCATCGAGTTGCTCGGCTTCGTGCCCGACCAGCGGCTCGGCGACTTCTACGCCTCCATCGACGCGTTCGCGCTGCCGTCGGTCAACGCCTTCGAGGCGTTCGGGATCGTGCAGGTCGTCGGGATGCTCGCCGGTGTCCCCGCCCTGGTCAGCGACCTTCCAGGGGTCCGCGTGCCGGTGGAGCGGACCGGGTTCGGCGCCGTCGTCCCCCCCGCCGACGTCCCCGCCCTGCGGGATGCGCTGATCCGGGTCCGTGACACCCCGCCCGACGCCGAGGCGGGCCGCGCAGCGGCCGCCGCGACCTTCAGCGTCGAATCCGTGCTCGACGCCCACGAGGCGGTCTTCACCAAGGCCGCCGGCTGATGACGACACCCGTGGAGAACCGCCCGTGACCACCGACCGCGACACCCCCGGCGACATCGCCGATGTCTCCCGCACCTGGACGAAGCTCGGCGGCGAGGACCCGATGTGGGCGGTGCTCACCGACAAGGGGAAGAGCCGCAATCGTTGGACTCCGGCGGACTTCCTCGCCACCGGGGTCGACGAGGTCGAGACCGTGATGTCTCGTCTCGGTGAACTCGGCCTCGACGTCGGCCGGGGGCGTGCCCTCGACTTCGGCTGCGGCGCCGGTCGCCTCTCACACGGCCTGGCCTCGGTCGGGTTCGGCGAGGTCCTCGGCTGCGACATCTCACCGACGATGCTCGACAAGGCGCGGGAGATCGTCCCCGATCCGGCCTGCCGGTTCGTGCAGGTCACGGGTTCCGACCTTGCGGCGGTCGAGTCGAACTCGGTCGATCTCGTCTACTCGTGCCGGGTGCTGCAGCACATGCCGCCGGACCTCGCCCACGGCTACGTCCGCGAGTTCTGGCGCGTCGCCCGGCCGGGGGCGGTCGTGGTGTTCCAGATGCCGACCGAGCCGTCGTCCTCGGTGGCGGGCCGGGTGCTCGGCGCTCTGCCGACACCCGTGGCCCGGATGCTGCGGCGTGGGATGGAGATGCACGGGACTCCGGAGTCCCGCGTGCGGGAGCTCGTGGAGTCGGTGGGTGCGCGGGTCGTCGCCGCGGACCCCGACTCGAGTGCGGGGACCCGGTGGGACGGTCGCCTCTACATCACCACGACCGCCTGACCTCGAGTCCTCTCACGGGCGGACCACAGCCTCCGGCCCGACGGGCTCGGAGAACGTGGTGTTCGGTGCCGGCGTCCACCCCGGCACGACTTCGTCGTCCCGGATCATCGTGTAGCGACCGCTCGGGAGCGTCCCGCGCAGGGTGTAGACCTGGATGCCGGCCACGGCCGGGAAATCGGTGAGCCGGGCGGACAGCTGGGTGACGGCCGAGTCCCGGTAGCTCTGCATGTACAGCCCACCCCGCCCGGGCTGGAACGCGCTGTCACCGACACCGTCGAGAGGCTCCTCGCCTCCGGTCACGGCGGCGGACACCGGCCCGTTCACGCCGTCGGCCTGGACCGGCTTGGCGAGGCAGGGGAACAGGAACGCGAGCGACCAGCCGACGGCGGTCGCCGACCCCGGCGGCACGATGGTCGCGAGGGGCACCCACCGTTGGAGCGCCGGTGCCGTCACGGCGGTCCACCCCGCCGGGCCGTCCGAGGTGTCCGAGGCGACCACGCGAACGACCGTGGCGTCGCGCGGCGGAGCCAGGGGACCGTCCAGGGTGATCGACCGCCACTGCCGGGCGTCGACCGCAGCGCCCTCCTTGCCCTGACCGAGCCCGGGGAACGCCGCGACCGGGGTCGGAGCCCCGGATGGGGAGAGCGACGCGTACTCGACCCGCACATCGTTGCCATTGCCTGTCCGGCCGGACACGTAGAACGACATCACTCGCGCGCTCGTGTCGGCCGGGAGGGTGTACCAAGGCGTGCTGAACGTGCCCGAGCCCGCTCCGTCAGGAGGATCGGCGCCGTCCTGACCCGGGCGATGGCTACCCCAGGCGGGAACGGCCGCGGTCGGTGGCGGACTCGAGGGCGACCAGCCGCCCGCCACGAACGGGCCACCCCCGGAAGCTCCGACGATCGAGGCGACCGGCAAGGCCGTCGCGGAGCGGGGATCGAGAGCCTGCACCGCGTGCTCGGCGCCGCACCGGTGGGCCAGCGGGTCCGCGACGGCGTCGGCCCACGGGGAGTACGTCCCTGCCGTGCGCTCCGCCGCGAGGGCGAACCCGCCGAGCATGTATCCGGTCGTCGCGAGGAAGCCGACACACACCACGATCGGCAGGGCCACCCAGGGCGCGACGCCGGCCACGCTCGGTGTCCGCCGCCGGGTGACGACGACGACGGCGGCGGTGACGAGCGCACTGCCGATCAGCCACCACACCGGCTGCCCCAACTTCACGATCGAGACCTGAGGCGGGGTGAGCGGGTGGGGTAGGCCGAGGAGCCACGAGTACGGCCACGAGTTGATGCCCTGTCCCGCCAGGGCGATCAGCACCGAGACGCCCACCAGCGCCCCGACGGCGAGGGGGCGGCTGATCGCGCGTTCGGCCGATCGCGTGCGGGCGATCCCCGGGCCGAGGACGATCACGGCCGCGATCAAGACTGTGCCGACCCCGGCGAGAGCACCGAAGTGGTGGGTCCACTTGCTCGGCGTCATCCAGAGGAGCAGGAAGCCGAGGACCGTGGTCGACAGGGCGAGTCGGAGCTGCGCGGGCCATGCGCGGCCCCGATCGGACATCGCCGCCACGAGGTAGCCCAGGATGGCGAAGAGGGTCAGCAGGACCGGCAGACGCTTCGCGTAGTTGCCCTGCGCCCCCGGCTTGTCCAGCAGGTAGTACCACCGGACGATCTCCGTGGACCACGTCTCGGGGTACTGCATGCCCAGGAAGATCTGCTGTGCTCGGGTGAAATCGCGCAGGGAGCCGTCGGCGAACGCGAGAAGCCCGACGACGGAGCCTGCGGCGAGGACGGGCACGATCGCGAGCAGCCGTGCGCGGGGGCCCCGTTCCCCCAGCATCCGCCATACGGCGGGAGCGGCCGCGAGAACGGGCGCCAGGGCGACGAATCCCGCCGTCCCGGCCGTGAAACCGATCCCCGCCGCCCCGACGGCGAGGGCGGCCGGCAGGACACGCCGCTGCTCCAGGGCGGTCGTCAGTGCCACCAGGCTCACCATGACGCACGCGGCGACCACGGCCTCGGGCCGGACGCCCATGTCGTAGGGCAGCCACCACCCGAGGAAGACGATGCCGAGGGTCGTTCGGAAGGCCAGCCGGAGCCCGCGGCTCGTCGTGTCCGGTGGCACCAGTGCCCGGGCGAATACACGCACCATGAGCCACGTCAGCAGGCCGAGCGCGAGGGCCGGGACCCGCAGGAGGACGGGCGCCGTACCGACTGCGTCCTGCCACCACCCCAGGGCGTAGTAGATCCACGTGAACGGTGTGAACGACTGGTTGAACAGCTGGAAGTAGTTCGCGACGTACCCGGAGTGCGACACGTTGGTCGCCATCGCGGAGTAGTACCCGTCGTCGTCGGTCATCGGGGCGAGGAACAGCCAACCGACCATGACGAGGGGGACGATCACGTCGACGACGCGAGGTCGCGGGATGCGGAATCGCCGTGCGAGCGCACGGTACGGACGGTCGGCCACCCACAGCGCGATCAATGAGACCGCGCCGGCCAGCACCAACAGAGCGATCGCAGCGAGCTTCACCGGCGTCGGAGCGGTGGCGCCCTGGTCGTCCAGTGTCAGGCCGACGTGGATGCGCGAGCCGGTCCCCTCGAGGCCGGTCGCGAGCGCGTCGACGTCGGGCAGCGCCTCGCCGGGCAGTGTCCCGACGGTCACGCCGTCGATCTGCATCCTGAGCCCGGAGAGATCGCCGTGCACGGAGACATCGCACGCCCCGGACGGCAGCGGGCCGTCGAAGAGGGTGGCGCCCCTGCTGGTGACCGCCAGCCGGTCGAGGTCGGCCGTCGTGCTGAGGGCCGCCTTCTGCGCGTCCGGGAATCCGGGCGGGGCCGTGGAGAGCACGAGGCCGCCGGGCTTCGAGGCGGCAGCTCGCGCATCCGCGCAGGAGAACCCCACGTCGAGGGCGAGGGGACGTTGTGCGGTCAAGCCGAGCCCGGTCGACTGCGGGGCCCCGGGAACCTGGGGCCAGCTGACCACGGGACGGTCGACCGATACCGGGAGCAGCGGCAGCAGGACGGCGCAGACCATCGCGATGGCGCCGGAGACGGCCGCCAGGACGATCGCCCGCGGCCACCGCTCAGCCCTCACGGTGGGCGGCCGCTCGTCCTCGCTGTAGCTCCCCCCGGGAGCCACCTCTTCCGCCACCGAACCGTCGTGCGACGTCGAGGTCACCTGATGATCTCCAGGTTTCTTGTGCCATGTGAAGTCGCGGAAAGCGAACGTAGCAACCCTAAACGTGATCTTCGGAGAGAGGCGGCCGTCACGATCGGGCCCACCGCGCGTGTGCTCGCCGCCGTCTCCGTAGCCTGCGCGCCCGGGGGAGACCATGTCCGAGAACTGGGGGTGTCGACCGGAAGGAGCGCACGATCGACTCTGTCCCGGACTGCCGTCCCGGCTCTGTCGCTTCGAGGACCTACCGCCCGCCGCAGGGCATCGTCCCCGCTCTCGGCGGTGGACTCGCCGCTGTCGTCGTCTGTCTCCTGCTCCAGGGCGCGATCAGCCGCCTGCGGATTCCGTTCCCCACCTACGCGGCGACGGCGGTCGCGGCCACGGTCGGGACGGTCGTCGTCGGAGTCCTGGTGTGGATCGCGGCGAGTGAGCGCCGCGCCCGGTCGACCACGGCGACGCTCACCGTCCCCGGTCTCCTCGCGGCG
>NZ_DASXJD010000275.1:0-4856 GCF_036497585.1 Actinomycetospora sp.
CGTGGGCCGCGGCCGGCTGATCTCCGAGCCCGGCGTCACGTCAGAAAAGTCCCGTTGCTGGCACTGGACGTCCGAAAAGCGTCGTTGATCTTGGACGGCCTCACCGCGCCGGGTAGTGGGTGCCGGCGGCCTTCACCGTGCGGATGACCGGCGCCGTCTCCACGCCCTGCACGCCCGGCAGTGCCGCGACCTTCGTCGTCAGGTACCGGTAGAGCGCCGGCGCGTCGGGGCTGGCCACGGTCGCGTAGACGTTCGTGCGCCCCGTCGTCGCCGCCGCGAACGGGACCTCGGCGTGCCCGGCCGGCGCCCGCCCCGGCGGCGTCGAGGTCCGCGGGCACGTGAGGTAGAGCATCGTGCGCATCGGGAGGTCGTGGGCGTCGGGTGAGACGTCCACGTCGAGGTAGAGCAGCCCGCCGGCGCGCAGGTCGTGCAGGCGGCGCCGCACCGTCGACGGTGAGGTCCCGCACTCGCGGGCGAGGTCCTCCACCGCGGCCCGTCCGTCGGCCCGCAGCAGGCGCAGGATCCGCCGGTCGACGTCGTCGAGCCGGGGCGGCGGCACCGCGGCGGGCACGTGCGCGGTCAGCTGCGCCACCTGGTCCTCGTCGAGCGGGCCCTGTTCGGTGAACGGCTCGTGCGCCCCGCCGTAGAAAACGTGCAGCGCCTGGTGCGCGCTCACGTCGAGCACCCGCGGCGTGCGCGGCAGCCGGGAGAGCAGCATCTCGCCGGCGGCCACCGTGTCGCTCGCCCGCAACGAGCACGCGATCTCCTGATCCACGACGTGTCCGGCCGCCGGGCCAGCACGTCGGCGATCTCGGGGGCGGCGTCGGGCGCGCACCGGGCGCGGATCATCCTCTGGTCGTCCCCGACGACGGCGGGGTCGCTGACGCCGATCACCCGCAGCGCCTTCGCCGAGCGCAGCCGGGCGTAGCGGCGGGCCACGCGCCTCGGCCGCGCTGGTCTACGGGCTGGTGTCCGCGGGGGAGCACGGGTGGGGTGCGACGGCGACCGTGGTCACCCTGGCGCTCGCGTCGGCCGCGCTGGTGGCCTTCGTCGTGGTGGAGTGGCGTGGCGAGGCCCCGATGCTCGACCTCGCGCTCTTCGCGAACCCCTCGTTCGCCGCGCTCATGGTCGCGGCGGCGGTGCTGCAGGCGGCCGCGTTCGCGCACCTCGCGCTGGTCTCGGTGTGGTGCAGTCCGCGGGCGCCGGGACGAGCGACCCGACGACGACGGCGAACGCGCTGGCCGGTGGGCGGGCGGCGGCGCACTGGTCGGGTCGGGGGACACGACGACGGCGGTGGTGCACCAGGCGTTCGCGGCCGGGCTGGACCGGGTGTTCACGGTGTCCGGGGTGTGCGCGCTGGGGGCGGCGGTGCTGGTGGCGGTGTGGGTGCGGTCGGCGCCCCGCGGCGGCCGCCCCGGCCCGGGTGAGCGCGGGCGCCGCGGCGTCCTGAGACGAGCGAAGGGCCCCTCCGCTCGAGTAGATCGAGCGAAGGGGCCCTTCGGTCAGATCAACGCCGGGTCCGGCGGTTCCGGCGAGGGGCGCCCCCGGTCGATCTACTCGACCGAAGGTGCCCTTCGCTCAGAACCCGGGCGGCGGCTCTACGCGCCGGACGCGGCCTCGACCTTCGCCAGGGTGGACTTCACGTCGGCGAAGCTCGGGTTGGTCGCGGCCGACCCGTCGGGGTAGACGACGGTCGGCACCGTGCGGTTGCCGCCGTTGACCTGCATGACGATCTCCGCGGCGTCCGGCGTGCGCTCGATGTCGACCTCCTCGTAGCCGATGCCCTCCCGGTCGAGCTGGCTCTTCAGCCGCCGGCAGAAGCCGCACCAGCTCGTCGTGTACATCGTCATCTGCGCCATGTGCGGTGCAACGCCACTGGTGATCTCAGGCTTCCACGTGGCCGAACCGGTGACGGGTCACACTGATCGCCTGCTCCCGCAGCACCGAGAGCATCTCCCGGCGCCCGTCGGCGAGCACCGGGGCGTCCACCAGCGACGCGCCGACCTCCCCGGCCGCCCGCCGCAGCGTCTCCGGCACCGTGCCCACCGTGCGCAGCCGCTCACCCGGCACCGGCTCGACGTGGGGACCGACCTCGTCCACGGCCACCCCGGCGCACGCACCCGCCAGCCGCACCCGCAGCACGTCGCGGTCGGCCGCGTCGGCGCCCACCACCAGCCGCAGGCCCGGCAGCGGCCGGTAGCGGAAGACGTTGGCCTCGGCCGCGATCCCCGTCGGGTCGTGCTCGACGCCGAACTCCTCGCGCCACGCCGCCGCGTCCGAACCCGCCGCCGCCCGCAACCACGTCAGATCCGCCGCCGGAACCGACGACGCCACCGAGGTCAGCAGGTCCGCCGCGGCCCCGACGACGGGCGCCGACGGCAGCTCGGCGAGGTCCGAGGGGTCGGCCCAGGTGCCGAACTGCGCCACGTAGTTCGGTCCGCCCGGCTTCGCGCCCGGCCCGACCACCGAGCCCTTCCACCCGCCGAAGGACTGCCGCTGCACGATCGCCCCGGTGATGTGCCGGTTGACGTAGGCGTTCCCGACCTCGACCCGCTCGCTCCAGCGCTCGATCTCGTCGGCGTCGAGCGAGTGCAGCCCGCCGGTCAGGCCGTAGCCGGTGGCGTTCTGCAGCTCGATCGCCTCGTCGAGCGTGGCCGCCGTCATCAGCCCGAGCACCGGCCCGAAGCACTCGGTGCGGTGGAACCACGACCCGGGCGCCACGCCCTCGCGCACCCCCGGCGTCCACAGGGCACCGTCGACGTGCCGCGGCGCCACCAGCCACGACTCACCTGGCTCCAGCGTGGTCAGCGCCCGCTCGAGCTGCGGGGTCAGCTCGCCCACCAGCGGCCCCGTCGTGGTCGAGAGGTCGTCGCCCCGGCCCACCCGCAGCGTGGTCACCGCGTCGACCAGCTGGCGCCGCAGCCGCCGCCCGATCCGCGAGCGCGGGTCACCGGCCGACCCCACGAGGATCGCCAGCGACGCCGCCGAGCACTTCTGTCCGGCGTGCCCGAACGCCGAGCGGACGAGGTCGGCGACGGCGAGGTCGGGGTCGGCGGCCGGGGTGATCACCAGCGCGTTCTTGCCCGAGGTCTCCGCGATCAGCGGCAGGTCCGGCCGCCACGAGCGGAACAGCGCCGCCGTCGCGCTCGCCCCTGTGAGCACCACCCGCTCCACCGCCGGGTGCGTGATCAGCCGCTGCCCCGCGGCGCCCTCGTCGGTGTGCACGAGCTGCAGCGCGCCCGCCGGGATCCCCGCCCGGTGGAGGGCCGCGACGCCGACCTCCGCGCACGCGCGCACCTGCGGCGCAGGCTTGATGACGACGGCGGCGCCCGCGGCGAGCGCGGCGAGGCAGCCGCCGAGGGGGATCGCGACGGGGAAGTTCCACGGCGGGGTCACGACGACGACGCGGGCCGGGGTGAAGCGCCCCGGCTCGATCTCGGCCGCGCGGTCGGCGTAGTACGCCGCGAAGTCGACCGCTTCGGAGATTTCCGGGTCGGCCTCGGCGACGGTCTTGCCGGCCTCGTGGACCATCGTCGTGAGCAGCTCGGTGCGCGCCGCGGCCAGCGACCGGGCGGCCTCGCGCAGCAGCCGGGCCCGCTCGGCCGGGGCGGTGTCGCGCCACGACGACGCCGCGGCGCGGTCGACGACGGCGTCCACCGCGGCCGGGTCGGTCAGTTCCGGTGCGGTGACGACGGCGGGGGTGGCGGCGACCGCGCGGCGGGCCCAGTCCCGGTTGGCGGGCAGCGAGGGGTCCGTGTCGGGCTCGTTGCGGAAGCCGGCCTCGTCGTCGGGTGAACGGCGCCGTTCTGACGTCGGACGCGAGGACAGTGCCGTTGCTTTCGTGGTGGCCGCGACCTCGGCCGACCGGTCCTGGGTGCGGCGTGGGATGTCGGCGACGAGGTCGCGGTCGCGCACCGAGGCCCGGAAGCGGTCGAGGTAGCTGGCCGGGCCGGCCTCGGAGAACATCGCGTACAGGTAGTTCTCCTGCCCGGCGTTCTCCTCGAGCCGGCGGACGAGGTAGCTCACCGCGGCGTCGAAGTCCTCGCTGTGCACCACCGGGGTGTAGAGCACGAGGCTCTCGTCCGAGGGGAGGTCCGCGGCCACCGTGTCGGCCTGCGCCGGGGCCATCCCCTGCAGCATCTCGACGTCCATCGCCCGCTCCACCCCGCGGGCGGCGGCCAGCTCGACGGCCAGCGCCACGTGGTGCAGGTGGTGGCTCGCGACCCCCACCCGCAGCGCATCGGCCAGCTCGGGGCGCAGCGCGTGGTCGAGCAGTCGGACGTAGTTCGCGTCGACCTCGGCCTTGGTGGCGTACGGCGCCTGCGGCCAGTCGTGCAGCGCGGCGTCGACCCGCTCCATCGCGAGGTTGGCGCCCTTGACCAGCCGCACCTTCACCGGGGCCCCACCCGCGTCGACCCGCCGTCGGGCGAACGCCGCGACCTGCTCGAGCGCCGCCACCGAGTCCGGCAGGTAGGCCTGCAGCACGATCCCCGCCGAGTAGCCGCGCAGCGGAGGCACGTCGAGCAGCGTCGTGAACAGCGCCAGCGTGAGGTCGAGGTCCTTGTACTCCTCCATGTCGAGGTTGACGAAGACGCCCTCGTCGCGGGCCGCCTCGAACAGCGGCGTGAGGCGCTCGACGAGCCGGTCGCGGTTGCCCTCGAGGTCCCAGGGGACGAGCTGGCTCGCGACGGCGGACGCCTTGACCGAGACGTAGTCGACGTCGGGCCGGCGGATGAGCGCGAGGGTCCGCTCGAGGCGGCGCTCGGCCTCGGCCTCACCGAGGACCGCCTCGCCGAGCAGGTTGAGGTTCAGCCGCCTGCCCCGCGCCCGGGCCGCGGCGAGGTGACGGCCGAGCG
>NZ_DASXJD010000276.1:0-22604 GCF_036497585.1 Actinomycetospora sp.
CGTGGCCGATGAACCGGCGCGTGCTCTACAACCGGGCCTCGGCCGACCCCGAGGGCCGGCCGTGGAGCGAGCGCAAGGCCTACGTCTGGTGGGACGAGGACGCGCAGCACTGGACGGGGCACGACGTGCCCGACTTCGAGGAGCACAAGCCGCCGTCCTACCGGCCACCGGAGGACGCGACGGCGCAGGACGCGATCGGCGGGGACGAGCCGTTCATCATGCAGGCCGACGGCCGCGCATGGCTCTACGTCCCCACCGGCCTGGCCGACGGACCGCTCCCGGTGCACTACGAACCGGAGGAGGCGCCGAGCCGCAACGTGCTGCATCCCGGGTCCCGGGCCAACCCGGCCCGGCAGCGTTTCGACCGGCCCGACAACCGCTACAACCCCCCGGACCACGAGCCGGGCTCGGAGGTCTACCCGTTCGCGTTCACGACGTTCCGCGTCGCCGAGCACCACACCGCCGGGGGCATGAGCCGGTGGACGCCCTACCTCGCCGAGCTGGCGCCGGAGATGTTCGTCGAGGTGTCCCCGGGGCTCGCGGCGCTGCGGGGCCTGGAGCACACCGGGTGGGCGACGATCGTCACCGCCCGCTCGGCGATCGAGGCGCGCGTGGTGGTCACCGAACGGATGAAGCCCCTGCACATCGACGGGCGCTCCGTGCACCAGGTGGGCCTGCCGTGGCACTGGGGCCCGAACGGCCTGGTCACCGGGGACGCCGCGAACGAGATCATCGGCATCTCCCTGGACCCCAACGTCCACATCATGGACACGAAGACGGGGACCTGCGACGTCGTCGCGGGCCGGCGGCCGCGGGGGCCGGCGCTGCCGGCGTTCGTCGAGTCCTACCGGCGGCGGGCGGGGATCGGCAACGGCGAGGCCGGCGGCGCGTAGGGCGCGGCGGGACCGGCCCTAGCGGCGGGGCTCGCCGCGGCCCGAGCGCTGCCGGTTCGGCGGCATGACGCGGTCCGGCGCGGCGGCCGTGGCGGCGTCGGCGGCGGCCTGCTCGACGAGCCAGAGCGCGACGTCGACGAGCTTGATGTTGGTGGTCTGCGAGGCCTCGACCAGCATCGCGAACGCGGTGTCGTCATCGACCCCGTCGCGCTGCATGAGGATGCCCTTCGCCCGACCGATGACGTCGCGGGAGGTCACCGCGCGGGCGAGCCCCGCGATGCGCTGCGCCCCGAACAACGCGACGGTGGCCTGCCCCCCGAGCGCCTCCGCCACCGCACGGCCGCGGGGCCCGATGACCGAGCGGCTGTAGAGCGTGAGGACACCCAGGACGCCGTCGTGGGCGGTGAGGGCGAGCGCGAGCACGCCGCGGACGTCGTGGCGGGCGGCGGCCTCGGCCAGGCGGGCCCAGCGGGGGACGGCCGCGAGCTCGGGCACCGCGACGATCCCGGCACCCGCGGCGGCCTCCACCCCGGGACCCTCGCCCGCGGCGGTCTGTGCGGCGTCGAGGTCCGCGGCGACGGGATCGTCGGTGGGCCGCGGGTCGAGGATCCCGCGCGGGGCGAGGGCGAACCCGACGTGGTCGGCGCCGGGGACGGACGCGGCCGAGCGGACGATGCAGCGCACCGTGCGCTCGAGGACGTCGCCGTCGGCGCTCAGGGCGTCGGTCAGACCGGCGGTGCCCGGCTCGAGCACCCCACCGAACTGCTCCACGTCCTGCGCTGCCATCGGCCGCCCCCGGGTGCTCTCACGACTGTCGGGACGTCCGTCTCGCTGGTGAAACGGGACCCCGACACTCTAGGCCACCCCGCGAGGTCCCCCGGACGAACCACCCGTGTCACGGTCGGGGGAGGTCACCACCGCCCGGGTCGGGGTGCTCCAGCTCGGAGAAGGCGCGGGTGAGCCGCCGCTGCTGCTCCACGGTGGGGACCAGCGGCGGCCGGTCGGCGATGGGGACGACCCGGTCGATGTCGCACGGTTCCACCCGGTGCTCCTCGAGCACCCCCGCGGCGACGCGGATGGGCAGGCGCGCGCGGTGGGAGAGCGTCAGCGCGTCGACGACCGGGGTGTCGCGGCCGTCGTCGCCGGGCGGGGCCGGGTCCCCGCCCGACCCGACCGGCGTGACCACGGCGTGCAGGCTCCCGTCGAACCCGGCGACGAGGTCGATGGTGACCTCCCGCTCCGGCGGCAGACCGAGCCAGGGGTCGAGCACGCGCGCGAGGCTCGGGGCGTCGCCCGGTCCCAGGGGTACCGACATCAGGGTGGGGAGGTCACGGTCGTCGGAGAGCACCGCGCACGGCTCGTCGAACAGGGCACGGCGGGCCACGGCGACGAGTCGTACGACGGGCATCGGAGTCCCTCCGATCGCTCGGGTCCGGAGCGCCGTGCGGCCATGCTCCCACGTCCGCAGAGCGTGTCGGATTCCCCGCCGCGAGGCCCTCGGGCGCCTCAGCGCTCGGCGTCGCGGCGCGCCTCCGCCCCGGTCTCCCCGGCGTACCCCTCGTCGAGCCCGGCGGCCCGGCCGACGAAGACGTCGGTGTCCCCGGTGCCGGTGATCGAGCCGGAGTCACCGGGGTGGTCCTCGTGGCCCCCGCCGGTCGCCCGGCTGCTCGGCACCGCCGGGTCCTGGCCGACGTCCTGCTCGGAGGGCTCCTCGGCGACGGGGGCGTCGAGGGGGCCGTCCTCGCCGCGCAGGCGGCGCGCGAGACGGTGCAGGGTGTCGGAGAGCGCCACGGGGGCAGCTCCTCTCGTCGGGTCGGTGTGGGACAGCGGGCCTTTCGCGGATATCCGGTGGCGGGCTGCGTCGAACGTGTCCACCGCGCAGGGTCACGGGTAGCACCAGGCGTGAGCTCCCCGACCGTGGACGTCGTCGTCGTCGCCAACCGCCTGCCCGTGGACCTCGTGACCGGCGACGACGGCGAGCAGCGCTGGCAGGCGGCGCCCGGGGGCCTGGTCACGGCCGTCGCGCCCGCCCTCCGGGGGCGCCGAGCGGCCTGGGTGGGCTGGCCCGGCGTACCCGACGCCGCCCCCGACCCGTTCGCCGACCCCGCGATCGGCGAGGACGTCACCCTGCACCCCGTCCCGCTGTCCACCGACGAGGTCGCGGCCCACTACGAGGGCGCCGCCAACGCGACGCTGTGGCCGCTCTACCACGACCTCATCGCCGCCCCCGTGTACGACCGCGACTGGTGGGAGGTCCACCGCCGGGTCAACGAGCGGTTCGCCGACGCGGCCGCGGCGGTCGCGTCGCCGGGCGCGACGGTGTGGGTGCAGGACTACCAGCTCCAGCTCGTGCCCCGGATGCTGCGCGAGCGCCGACCCGACCTGCGCATCGGCTTCTTCCTGCACATCCCGTTCCCGCCGGTGGAGCTCTTCTTGCAGCTGCCCTGGCGCACGGAGGTCGTCGAGGGCCTCCTCGGGGCCGACCTCGTCGGGTTCCACACCCCGGGCGGGGCCCGCAACTTCCGCTGGCTCGCGCGCCGGCTGTGCGGCGCCGAGATCGACGACGGCCCCATCGGGGTGCGCGAGGCCCCCGGCGAGGTCCGGCTGGCCGGTCGCACCACCCGCGTCGGCGCCTTCCCGATCTCCGTCGAGTCCGCCACCCTGGCGCAGCGCGGCGCCGACCCGGCGACGGCGGAGCGGGCAGCGGAGCTGCGCGCCGAGCTCGGGGACCCGGAGACGGTGCTGCTCGGTGTCGACCGGCTCGACTACACCAAGGGCATCGGCGCGCGCCTCGAGGCGTTCGGCGAGCTGCTCGACGCCGGGCGGCTCGACCCGGCCACGACGGTGCTGGTGCAGGTGGCCACGCCGAGCCGCGAGCGCGTCGACGCCTACCGCCGCACCCGCGACGAGGTCGAGCGCACCGTCGGGCGGCTCAACGGCGACCACGCCGACCTCGGCCGTCCCGTCGTGCACTACCTGCACCGCTCGCTGCCGCCCGCGGAGCTCGCGCCGCTCTACCTCGCGGCGGACGTCATGCTCGTGACGCCGCTGCGCGACGGCATGAACCTGGTGGCCAAGGAGTACGTCGCGACCCGGCCCGACGACAGCGGCGCCCTCGTGCTCTCGGAGTTCACCGGCGCGGCCGAGGAGCTCTCCGACGCCTGGATGATCAATCCCTACGACCTCGACGGGGTGGCGGACGCGATCGCCGAGGCGGCGGCCGCCGTGCGGTCGGGCGACGACGGGGCCCACGCGAGCATGGCGGCCCTGCGCGCCCAGGTCGCCGACCACGACGTCGCGCTCTGGGCGGAGACGTTCCTCGCCGCGCTCGGCGGGGCCTGATCGCGGACGTGTGACGGGCGCCGCTGCCGACGCCCGCGATCGTCCGCGTCCGCAGGAGCACGCATGACCACCGTCGACCCCCCGGCGACGACCCACCCCACCGACCCCAGCAGCCAGAGCGAGGACGGCCGGTCCGGGGACGAGGGCGACCCCGCGGACGTGTCGTGCGCGACCGGCCTCGGGTAGCCGCGCCCATGAAGGTCGTCTACGTGTCCTACCCGCCGTCGCAGAACGGTGACGTCGACGTGCCCGCGAGCGCCGACAACGCCCTCGGGCTGCGCCCCTACCTGGAGGGGCAGGGCCACACGCTGGTCACCACCTCCGACACCGGCGAGGAGCTCGACCGCGAGCTCACCGACGCGGAGGTCCTGATCACGACGCCGTTCTGGCCGGTCTACCTCGACGAGGACCGCCTCAAGAAGGCCGAGAACCTGCGCCTGGTGATCACCGCCGGGATCGGCTCGGACCACACCGACCCCGAGGCCGCGAAGGCGCACGGGGTCACCGTCGCCGAGGTGACCGGCAGCAACGTCGTGAGCGTCGCCGAGCACAACGTGCTCCAGATCCTCGCGCTGGTGCGCAACTTCGTCCCGGCGCACACCGAGGCCCGCGACGGCGGGTGGGACGTCGCGAAGATCGCCGCCGCGTCCCACGACCTCGAGGGCAAGACCGTCGGCATCGTCGGGCTCGGGGCCATCGGCGCGCGCACCGCGCTGCGCCTCAAGGGCTTCGACGTGCGGATGCTCTACTACGCCAACCACCGCCGGTCCGCCGGCGAGGAGGCCTCGCTGGGCGTGCGGTACGCCCGGCTCGACACCCTGGTCGCCGAGTCGGACGTCATCTGCCTCGCGCTGCCGCTCATGGAGGGCAGCCAGGCGCTGTTCGGGCCGGAGCGGCTCAAGGCCATGAAGCCCGGCGCGTGGCTGGTCAACACCGCACGCGGCGCGATCGTCGACCGTGACGCGCTGGTCGAGGTGATCGGGTCCGGCCACCTCGCGGGCTACGCGGGCGACACCTGGTACCCCCAGCCCGCCCCGGCCGACCACCCGTGGCGCTCGCTGCCCGAGGGCTCCGAGGCGATGACCATCCACTGCTCGGGCATGACGCTCGAGGCGCAGGACCGGATCGCCGAGGGCGTGCACGAGATGCTCGCCGCCCACCTCGACGGCCGTCCGGTGCCCGACGACTTCGTCGTGGTCGCCCCCTCGGCCTGAGCCCGCCCGAGCACCCGAACCACGGCATCGAGGAGACGCAGCAGACATGAAGGCACTCACGTGGCAGGCCCCGGGCGACGTCCGCGTCCAGGAGGTTCCGGATCCGACGATCCAGGCACCGACGGACGCGATCGTCCGCATCACCAGCACCGCGATCTGTGGGTCCGACCTGCACCTCTACGAGGTGCTCGGCCCGTTCCTCGACAAGGGTGACGTCCTCGGGCACGAGCCGATGGGGATCGTCGAGGAGGTCGGGTCCGAGACCGGCGATCTGGAGGTCGGCGACCGCGTCGTCATCCCGTTCAACATCTCCTGCGGGCACTGCTGGATGTGCGAGCGCGGGCTCAACGCCCAGTGCGAGACCACCCAGAACCGCGACCAGGGCATGGGCGCCTCGCTCTTCGGCTACACGAAGCTCTACGGCCAGGTGCCGGGCGGGCAGGCCGAGTACCTGCGCGTGCCGCAGGCCCAGTTCGGGCCCATCAAGGTTCCCGAGGGCCCGGCCGACGAGCGCTTCCTCTACCTCTCCGACGTCCTGCCCACGGCCTGGCAGGCCGTGGCGTTCGCCGACATCCCCAAGGGCGGCAGCGTCCTCGTGTTCGGGCTCGGCCCGATCGGGCAGATGTCGGCCCGCATCGCCCACCACCTCGGCTATCGGACGATCGCGGTCGACTCGATTCCCGAGCGCCTGGCCATGGCGCGGCGGCACGGCGCGGAGGTCATCGACTCCAACCGCGTGCAGGACGTCACGACGGCGGTGCGCGACCTGACCGACGGGCGCGGCACCGACTCGGCCATCGACGCCGTCGGGATGGAGGCGCACGGCTCGCCGATCCCGCAGGCCGCGCAGAAGATCGTCAACAAGCTGCCGGACGCGATCGCGGCGCCGCTGATGTCCATCGCCGGCGTCGACCGCACCGCCGCGCTCATCGGCTGCGTCGACGCCGTCCGGCGCGGCGGCGTGGTCTCGCTCTCCGGCGTCTACGGCGGCCAGGCCGACCCGCTGCCCATGCTCAAGATGTTCGACAAGGGCATCCGCATGGCGATGGGGCAGGCCCACGTCAAGCGGTGGATCCCGGACCTCATGCCGCTGGTCACCGACGACTCCGACCCGCTCGGCGTCGAGGACCTCGAGACGCACGTCCTGCCGCTGGACGAGGCCGCGCACGGCTACGACATCTTCCAGCGCAAGGCCGACGGCGCGATCAAGGTCGTGCTGAAGCCGTAGTCCGGGGGAATCGAGGAGGGGGTCGCCGCGATGAGCGTGCTCACGTGGATCACCGACATCGCCCAGGTGATGTCGCCGGTGCTCTACGCGGCGTTCATCGTGGTGATCTACTTCCAGCTGCGGGCGGCGCGCGAGTCGGTCCGCGAAGTGCGCCAGGAGTTCCTGGCCGCCGGACGGCCGGTCGTGGCCGTCCACGACGAGTACGACCACGACTCCGACGGGCTCTCGATCGCGGTGGAGAACGTCGGGCAGGGGCCCGCGAAGCACATCTCCTTCGCGTTCTCCCGCCCGATCGAGAGCTCCGACGGGGTCGTGATCTCGGACCTCCCGCTGTTCACGATCGGGCTCACGTCGCTGGCCCCCGGCGCGCGGCTCACCTGCTACTGGGACGACCTGCACGCCCAGCTCGACCTGCTGAAGCGTCAGGACCTCGCCGGCAGCGACTTCGAGGTGACGGTGCGCTACCTCGACCTCCCCGGCACGTCCTACAGCAACACCTGGGACATCCAGCCGGCGGTCTACGAGGGGCTGCGCGCGCCGCCGCACCCCGAGGCGCACGTGACCGACCAGGCGGGGGAGAGCGCGGGCTCGGAGCCGACCGCGGCGGCGGGCGTCACGGGCCGGGAACGGTGAGCGTCTCCTCGACCGCCGGTCCCGCCGGGACCACCCCGAGCCGGCGCAGCAGGTAGAGGCAGGCGACCGCGACGTCGTTGCCGGCGACCTCGCGGGCCGCGCGTTCCCAGTCGACCTGCTCGCGGACCGCCCGCGCCGCGGGGAGCACGGTGTTGAGGTCGCAGCGCTGCTCGTTGAGCGCGCACAGCTTGCCGACCAGCACGTCGGTGACCTCGCTGACCGGCATCCAGACCGAGAGGACCTCCTTCTCGAGCGCCCGCCCGAGCATCTCGGGGCCCACCGGGTGCCCGCAGACGCGGTGCAGCACGTCCACCATCGCGCCGTCGGTGTACACCTTGAACAGCCAGTCCTCGGGGGGGTGGGCGACGTCG
Source organism: Actinomycetospora sp. (assembly GCF_036497585.1). Classification (GTDB taxonomy): domain Bacteria; phylum Actinomycetota; class Actinomycetes; order Mycobacteriales; family Pseudonocardiaceae; genus Actinomycetospora. The sequence goes on from NZ_DASXJD010000276.1 coordinate 7,682, forward strand.
AGCCCGGCGGCGGCGAGGACCTCGGCGGCCTTGCCCGCCGCCTCCTCGGCCACGACGACGTCGACGTCGTGCTCGGGCTCGGGCGCGCCGTAGGCCCACGCGGCGTATCCCCCGGCGAGGGCGAACGGGACGCCGCCCTCGAGGAGCGCGACCGCCACCCGTTTGAGTGCCTCCCGCTGGCCCGCGCGTTCGTCGATCACCGGGGTCCGGTACCCGGCGCGACATTCCGGGAACCCGGGGGCCGTGCGCCTCGTGACGTGGAACGTCCTGCACGGCTGCTCCCCCGACGACGGCCGGGTCGATCTCGACCGCTTCGCCGCGGCCGTCCGCGACCTGGACGCGGACGTGCTCGCCCTCCAGGAGGTCGACCGCGGCCAGGAACGCTCCCGGGAGGCCGACCTCGCCGAGATCGCGGCCGAGGCGATGGGGGCGCGGGACCACCGGTTCGCGGCCGCCCTCGTCGGCCCGCCGGGCGCGTGGTCGGCCGCGCCTGACGAGGACCGCGTCGGCGGGCCCGGCGCGGCCGCCGCGGACGCCACCGCGGCGTTGCCCGCCGCCGCACCCGAGCGGATGGAGGCCCTCGTCGCCCCGACGCCGCGGGAGCCGGCCTACGGCGTGGCCCTGATCTCCCGGCTGCCGGTGCTCGCGTGGCACGCGGTCCGAGTGCCGCCGCTGCCGCGTCCGGTGCCGCTGCTGGTCGGCCGGCCGCTGCGCCCCGTCGTCGTGCACGACGAGCCGCGGGTCGCGGTGGCCGCGCGCGTCACCACGGAGGCGGGACCGGTCACCGTCGCCACCACGCACCTGTCCTTCATCCCCGGCTGGAACCTGGTGCAGCTGCGGCGCCTCGTCCGCGCCCTCGACGGCGAGGTCGGTCCGGGCCCGCTCGTGCTGACCGGCGACCTCAACACCGGGCCGCGACGCGCGCGGTGGGTGAGCGGGATGACCGGGCTCGCCGGCGGCCCCACCTTCCCGGCGCCGCAGCCCCGCGCCCAGCTCGACCACGTGCTGGGACGGAGCGTGCAGGCCCGCGACGGCGAGGTCCGGCGGCTGCCGGTCTCCGACCACCGCGCGCTCGCCGTGACGGTGCGTCCGGCGTAGCGCCGTTCCCCGGGCGACCCGTTCCGGTGACGGTGCGGGCCAGACGGACGTGTCCGCGCGTCGCCGCGTCGGGTAGCCGCCGGTCCGGCACCGGAAGTCACCCGTCGAGAGGAGCCGTGCCCGAGATGGCCGAGAACACGCGCAACGACGACACGAACGCCGAGGACCTCAAGGGCCGGGTGAAGGAGGCCGTGGGCGCCGTGACCGGCGCCGACTCCGTCGCCCGCGAGGGCCAGGCCCAGCAGAGCAAGGCGAGTGCCGAGGACAAGGCCCGCCAGAAGGAGGAGGAGGCGCGCCAGGCCCGCAACGAGGCCGAGCGCGAGTCCGCCAAGGAGAAGTAGGCCCCGTCGTTCCCGGCCGACCGGGCCGCCCGGACCTCCGGGCGGCCCGGTCGCGGCACGTCCCGCACCACCCTGGAGGTTCCCCGTGACCGAGCAGCCGCCCCCGCAGACCCAGACCTATCCCGGCAGCACCGGGCACATGGACCCGGAGCCCCGGGACGAGATGGTCGGCTACGTCGGGCGCGACCTGCTCGCCGGGCGCCGGGCGCTCATCACCGGTGGCGACTCCGGGATCGGGCGCGCGGTCGCGGTCGCGTTCGCCGAGGAGGGCGCCGACGTGGCGCTGAGCTACCTCGACGAGGACGACGACGCGAACCACACCCGCAAGCTCGTCGAGCAGCGCGGGCGTCGCTGCGTGCTGCTACCCGGTGACGTCGCCGACCGCGACCACTGCAAGCGCATGGTCGACCGGGCCGCCGACGAGCTCGGCGGCCTCGACCTGCTCGTCAACAACGCGGCCACCCAGAAGCCGGTCACCGACCTCGAGGACCTCTCCGACGAGCAGTGGGACCGCACCCTGACGGTGAACCTGCACAGCATGTTCTGGATCACCAAGCAGGCCTTGCGCCACCTCGGTGAGGGCTCGTCGATCATCAACACCGGCTCGGTCAACGGGCTGCGCGGCAACAAGTCGCTCATCGACTACTCGGCGGCCAAGGGGGGCGTGCACGCGCTGACCTACTCGCTGTCGCAGAACCTGCTCCCGCGCGGCATCCGCGTGAACGCCGTGGCGCCCGGCCCGGTCTGGACGCCGCTGATCCCGGCGACGATGCCGGAGGACAAGGTCGACTCGTTCGGCGCACAGGCGCCGATCGGCCGCGTCGCCGACCCGGACGAGATCGCGCCGTCGTTCGTCTTCTTCGCCTCGGACCGGCTGTCCTCGTACTACAGCGGCGAGGTCCTCGCCCCCCTCGGCGGGGAGACCCTCCCGGGCTGACCTCACCCGCGACGACCGCCCCACGGCGCCGGCTGGAGCATCTCCGACGTGCTCGCCGGCGCCGTCGTGCGTTGACGCCCGCCCGTACTGAGACGCAACCTTGTGATCTGGTTCACCCACACGGTCCAGATCATCGCGGCATTCGGCCGCTCCTTCTGTGCACTTTCCGGACGTTTCTCGGGCAGCGCTCGGCACAATTTTCTCGGCTCGATCGGGTCAGTTGTGCCCGGGCATACGATCATGTCGCTGGTCGGCGGGTCGCACGCGGATGATCATTCGTGATCAAGGCGTTCTCGATCGACGCGGAAAAGTTACGGACCTCTGTTTGCGGTGGATTCCGGCCAGGGAAAGACCAGGTCAACGCACGGGCGCGGTCCGTGTCGCGAGGCTTCCCGGGCTGGGTGGCCGAAGACCAGGAAGCGGGGTAGCGCCTCATGGGCGGTGCGAAACTGGCCCTCGCCGTCGTCGGCGGATATCTGCTGGGACGCACGAAGAAGATGAAACTGGCGATCATGCTCGGTGGCGCGCTCGCGGGAACGAAGATCCCGACCGACCCCGCCGCGCTGCTGGGGCAGGCGACGAAGCTCGTGAACGCCTCGCCGGAGCTCCAGCGTCTCGACGCCGCGGTGCGTGGTCGGCTGATGGAGGCAGGCAAGGACGCCGCGATCGCGGTCGCCAGCTCGCGGATGGAGTCGCTGACCGACTCGCTCGTCGACCGGGTGGAGAACTTCGGCAAGCCCGCCGCGGGTGCGGCGAACATGGCCGGTGAGGCCGCCGGGACCGCGGGCGAGACCGTGGGCAAGGCCGGCACCGCCGCGGGCGGCGCCGCGACCTCCACGGTCGGGGCCGCCGGCCGCACCGTCGGCGGCGCGACCCGCGGGGTGCGCAGCAAGGTCGGCCGCGGGCGCAGGCAGCGTGAGCCGGAGCCCGAGGCCCCCGAGGAGAGCGGCGACGAGGGCGACCTCGAGGAGCCCCTCGGGGACGACGCGGCGCTCGTGGACGACGCCGACGACGTCGACGAGGTCGACGCCGAAGACGGTGGCGCGGACGAGACGTCCTCGTCGAGCGGCGGCTCCCGCCGATCCGGCAACGGGTCGACCCGGAGCAGCACGACGTCGCGGTCCTCCGGGCGCAACGGCTCCGGCAGCTCCGCGCCGACCGACCAGGAGCGGCCGCGGCGCGCCCGTCGGGCCACGAGCAGCAGCTCGGGTGGCTCGTCCGGCTCGTCGAGCTCGGGCGCGAACAGCACGGCCTCCGGCTCGGGCTCGGGCGGGCGCTCGACCACGAAGCGGGCGAGCTCCGGCTCCGGTTCGCGGTCGACCTCGTCGTCCTCGGGCGGGCGGAGCAAGGCCTCTCAGTCGGGCTCCGGGTCGTCCGGCCGGACCCGCTCGTCGTCGGGCACGTCCACGCGACGCAGCGGCACCACCAGGAAGGCGGGTGACGGAGCGTGACGCAGACCGCACAGTCCTCCTCCCCTCTCGACGCCCTGCCCGTCGACCGCCTCAAGGAGGCCGGGCAGGACCTCCTCAAGACCCTCATCGACCGCGCCGTGAGCGCGGCGCTCGACCAGGTCGACGGGCTCACCGACCGGCTCGGGGACGTCGCCGAGAACGGCGGCCAGGGCCTCTCGAGTGCGCTCACCGGGGGCGGCGAGGGCGGCAGCCCCCTCGGCGGGGCCCTGTCCTCCGGCGCCTCGGCGCTCAAGGACAAGGTCACCGGCGCCCTCGGCAACGTCATCCCCGGCATGGGTGGCGGTGACGACGACGAGGACTCCGACGAGGCGGGCGGCGGCGGAGGGGGCGGGGGCGGCAACAAGAGCGCCCGCGGCAAGTTCAAGTTCCTCAACATCTTCGAGATCCAGGACGTCGGGGTGCCGCTGCGGCTGGCCTACGACCAGTGGACGCAGTTCGCTGATTTCCCGAGCTTCATGAAGAAGGTCGAGAACGTCGACCAGAGCTCCGACGAGAAGGTGACGTGGAAGGCGCAGGTCTTCTTGTCGCACCGCACGTGGGACACCACGATCGTCGAGCAGATTCCCGACTCGCACATCCTGTGGACGTCGTCGGGCGCCAAGGGTCACGCCTCGGGAATCGTCACCTTCAGCGAATTGGCCCCGAACCTCACCCGGATCGTGCTCATCCTGGAGTACTACCCGCAGGGATTCTTCGAGAAGACCGGGAACCTCTGGCGGGCGGTCGGGCGGCGCGCCCGGCTCGAGTTCAAGCACTTCTGCCGCCACGTGATGATGGATTCGCTGGTCCACCGCGACGAGATCGTCGGGTGGCGCGGGGAGATCCGTGACAGCGAGGTCGTCCGCACCCACGAGGAGGCCCTTGAGGAGGAGCAGGCCGCCGAGGAGGGCGGCTACGACGACGAGGACGGCTACGACGAGGAGGCCGCCGAGGACGAGGCGGGCTACGACGACGAGTTCGACGAGGACGAGGAGCCGGTCGCCGAGGACGACGTCGACGACGAGGACGTCGAGGAGCCGTTCGAGGACGAGGAGGGCGCGGAGGACGTCGACGACCTCGAGGAGGACGTCGAGGACGAGGACGAGAACGAGGCCGCCGGGGACGCCGAGGACGCGGGCGAATCCGACGGTTCGAACGGACGACCGGCCCGGAGGCGGGCGCGCCGAGCAGAGCGCGCGAACGCCTGATGTCACGGCTCCGCCCCGGGCACGCACGCGTGCCCGGGGCTCGGGGTCGCTTCACGGAGGAGGCGGTGTGACCGTCAGTCAACGGCAAGGCGGCGGGGTCCAGAAGGACCCCCAGGGCGGGCTGGCCGAGGTTCTGGACCTGATCCTCGACAAGGGCCTCGTCATCGACGCGTTCGTCAAGGTGTCGCTGGTCGGCATCGAGATCCTGACCATCGACGCCCGCATCGTGGTGGCGAGCGTCGACACGTACCTCCGCTTCGCGGAGGCGACCAACCGGCTCGACCTGCACGCCAAGGGCGGCAAGGATCTCGGCCAGGTGGTCGGCGGGATGACCGAGGGCGCCACCCAGGGCGGTGCGAAGGGCAAGACCAAGGGCGTCCTGGACGCGGGCAAGGAGAAGTGGGACGAGGTCCGCGGCGAGCGGCAGAGCGCGAAGAGGGAACGATGAGCGCGGAGACCACGGAGTCCACGGAGGAGACCCAGCCCGAGAACATCGGGTCGTACGTGTACGGCATCCTGCGGTCGGGTCAGCGCATCCCCGAGGGCCTCGAGCCGGTCCCGCCGGGGTCCGAGGACGCCGAGCACGGGCTCGGGCTGGTCAGCGCCGGCCCGATCGCGGCGGTGGTCAGCGACATCTCCACCGACCGGCCGCTCGGGAAACGGGAGGACCTGCTCGCGCACGAGCGGGTGCTCAACGCGATCGCGGCCGAGACCCCGATCCTCCCGATGCGCTTCGGCGCCGTCGTGAGTGACGACGACGCGGTCCGCGAGGAACTGCTCGATCCGCACCAGGACTACTTCGCGCGCGCTCTCGACGAGATCGCGGACTACGTGGAGTTCTCCCTGCGCGGGGACTACGAGCAGGACGTCGTGCTCGGCCGGATCGTGGAGGAGAACCCGGCGATCCAGGATCTGCGCGAGCGCATCCGCGGGGTCGACGAGGACGCCTCCTACTACGACCGCATCAAGCTGGGCGAGGCCATCTCGCAGGCCGTGGACACGTTGCGCGAGAACGACGCGAACGCCGTCCTCGACGCTCTCGAGCGGTACGCACGGGCCACCGTCGTGAAGGAGGTGGGCGGCGAGAACGGGGCGGTGCACGTCGCGTTCCTGGTCCGGCGCGACCACCGGACCGACTTCGAACGCGCCGTCGACGACCTCGGCGACGCCTGGTCGGGACGGGTCGACCTCCGCCTGCTCGGCCCCACCGCGTGCTTCGACTTCCTGCCCGAGTACGAGGCGCCGGACGAGGAGGGCGGCTGAGCGTGGGGCTGTTCAGCGAACTGCTGCTGCTGCCGCTGGCCCCGGTCCGCGGCGTGGTGTGGGTGGCCGAGAAGATCGAGGACCAGGTCGACCACCAGATGAACGACCCGGCGGTCATCCGCGCCCAGATCGACGACCTCGACGCCCAGTACGACCGCGGCGAGATCTCCGAGGAGGAGCGCGACGCCCAGCAGGACGAGCTCCTCGCGCGCCTCACCGGCCGGGAGTCCGGTGGGGGAGGGTCGCCGTGACCCCCTCCGGTCGACGCGACCCGCTCGCCGACTCCGACCGGCGGCGTCGCAACGGCTCCCGGACGAACGGCGCACGCCGCACCAACGGCGTGCGCCGCTCCGACGAGGAGCCGTCGCGGCGCGACCCCGACGACGAGCGCGAGCCTGCGGCCGCCGGCGACGACACGGCCGAGGAGCGGCCGCGTCGTCGCCGCGCCGCGGCGTCGGAGGAGGGTTCCCCACGGCGCCGGCGCGGCTCCCGCGCGCCCGTCGCCGAGCGGGAGCCCGAGGACGACCTCGAGTCCGAGGACGACCACGACGACGAGCCGGAGCCCGCCACGACGGATCAGGAGCGCCCGCGTCGTCGTCGCCGTGAGGGCTCGTCGCAGTCGACCCGGCGTGCTTCACGCTCCCGGGACGACGAGCCCGAGCCGGGACCCGGAGCCGACGACGAGTTCGAGGACGACCTCGAGTTCGAGGACGAGCCGGAGCCCGACGAGGAGCCGGAGCCCGCCACGAGGGACCAGGAGCGCCCGCGTCGACGGCGCCGGTCCTCCGGCGACGGCGGGTCCCGGTCCGCCACGCGTGCCGCCGACCCGGAGCCCGAGCCGGACGAGGAGCCCGAGCCGGAACCCGAGGACGAGCCCGAACCGCCGCGGCGCGCCGAGACCGATCAGGAGCGGCCGCGTCGTCGTCGTGCACCGAGCGGGGACGGCTCGCCCCGCCGGGCGTCCCGCGCGCGCACCGAGGACCCGGAGCCCGAGCCGGACGAACCGGAACCCGAGGACGAGTTCGAGGACGAGCCGGAACCCGTGCCGGAGCCCGAGCCCGAGCCGGAACCCGAGCCCGAGCCGGAGCCCGAGCCGGCGCCCCCGAAGAAGATGACGGCCCGGGCCATCGCGCGGGCGGCCGCCGAGCAGGTCATGGAGATGACCGGCAAGGAGAGCGAGAGCGTGACCTCCGTCCACAAGTCGCAGGACGGCTGGACGGTCGGGCTCGAGGTCGTCGAGAGCCGCCGCATCCCCGACTCGACCGACCTGCTCGCGAGCTACGAGGTCGAGATGGACGCCGACGGCGACCTCATCAGCTACCGCCGGACCCGGCGCTACAACCGTGGGCGCGGCGACGACGAGTGACGCTCCCCGTCTCCCGCGTCCCCGCACACCCCGGACGGACGGAGAACCCATGAGTGACCCGGTCCGCTGGACCGGCTCGATGCCCGCGACCCGCCAGCAGCAGCAGGGCTCGGCGCCCCAGCCACGCAACAGCGGGACCGACCTCGCCGACATCCTCGAACGGGTCCTCGACAAGGGCATCGTCATCGCCGGCGACATCCAGATCAACCTGCTCGACATCGAGCTGCTGACGATCAAGCTGCGGCTCGTCGTCGCGTCGGTCGACCGCGCGAAGGAGATGGGGATCGACTGGTGGGAGCGCGATCCCACCCTGTCCTCGGGGCACCAGGAGCTCGAGGAGGAGAACCGTCGGCTGCGCGAGCGCCTCGAGGCCCTGGAGCGCCGGGGACTGCCCGGGGCCGGGGACGAGGAGGAGGCGGAGCTCGACCCGGTCGACGAGGAGGCCGAGCCCCTCGACGACGAGGTCGAGTACGCCGAGCTCCACGACGAGCCCGAGCCGGACGACGCCGAGCCCGAGGCGGAGACCGCGGGCCGCGGGAACGGCGACCGCTCCCGTCGATCCGCCCCGCGCCGCCGTCCCGCCCAGCGCCCGGGGGGTCGGGGCACGGAGGGCCGGGGCACGGAGGGCCGGCGATGAGCGATGCGCTGAGCTACGTCTACGCGGTCGGGCGGGACCTCACCGACGCCGACCTCGTCGACCTCGCGGGCGCGGGCATCGGCGAGGGGGACCCGCGGCTCGTCGTCGCCGGGGGTCTGCAGGCCGTGGTCAGCGACGTCCCGCGCGACGAGTTCGAGGCACTGTCCCTCGACGACCGGCTCGAGGACCTCGGCTGGCTCGCCGCGACAGCGCGCGCGCACCACCACGTCGTCGACACCGTCGGCGGTCGTCGCACGATCGCGCCGCTCTCGCTGGCCACCGTCTACTTCGACGACGACCGGGTGCGTGGGCTGCTCGCCGACGGCGTGGCCGCGTTCACCGCGGTGCTGGACCGGCTGGACGGCCGCTCCGAGTGGGGCGTGAAGGTCTCGATGCGCTCCGGGGGCGAGCGTGGGGACATCCCGGCGGAACGCCCGAAGACGGGCGCGGAGTACCTCCGTGCCCGACGGCAGGCGCTGCGTGAGGGCGACCAGGCGGTGTCGCGGGCCGAGGCCGACGCCGAGGAGCTCGACGAGGCGGTGCGGGGGGTCGCGGTCGCCGCGCGACGGCACCGTCCCCAGGAGCAGTCGCTCACCGGACGTCCGGAGCGCATGGTCCTCAACGGCGCCTACCTCGTCGACACCACCGCGGCCGACGCGCTCACCTCGCTCGTCGCTTCCTGGGCGGACCACCCGCGCGTGCGGGTCGAGCTCACGGGGCCGTGGGTGCCCTACTCGTTCGCCGCGCTGGAGGGCGCGTCGTGACGGGCGCCGAGGTCCAGCCGGCCCCGCTCGAGCCACGCTCGACGTCGCTCTTCGGCGATCGCGAGGTGGCGCTGGTCGACCTGCTCGACCGGCTCCTCGCGGGCGGGGTGGTGCTCACCGGCGACATCACGATCTCGCTCGCCGGGGTCGACCTGGTGCGGGTGTCGCTGCGGGCTCTCGTCACCTCGATCGCGCCTGCCCCGGCGCCCGGCGAGCTCGCCGGACAGGAGCGCGATGGCCTCCGATGACCCGTCACGGGTGGAGATCGACAAGGACGCCGTCCGGCGCGACCTCATGAAGCTCGTCCTCACCATCGTCGAGCTGTTGCGCCAGCTCATGGAGCGCCAGGCCATCCGGCGCGTCGAGAACGGCGATGTCACCGAGCAGCAGGAGGAGGACCTCGGCACCGCGCTCATGCACCTGCAGGAGGCGATGGACGAGCTCACCGAGCAGTTCGGGCTCACCCAGGACGACCTCAACCTCGATCTCGGTCCCCTCGGGCCGCTGCTGCCGCGCAACCGCTGACGTTCGCGTGTGCGATCCGTCCGGTTTCGGGTAGCAGGCGCGCCATGAGCGAGGTGACCACCACCGATGACCAGGACGACGGCCCCGAGGAGGGTGGCGGCGGTGCCGTCACGCTGACCCTCGGCGACCAGGAGATCGTCCTCCGGCAGCGCTACGAGCTGATCAGCATCGCCAACGAGATCGGCATCGCACTGGCCTTCACCGTGGGTAGCGTGGCCTTCTACTGGGAGTCGCTCTTCAACCTCGGGGTGACGCTGTTCGTCGTCGGCAGCGTCATGCTCGGCGTCCGCCCGGCGATCCGCCTGAGCCGCCGCGTCCAGCTGCGCCGGGTCACACAGGGCATGCCGCACGAGATCGCCCGCGACTTCTGACGGCGCCGGGTGCCGGCTCAGGGCAGCTCTGCGCCGGCGTCCTGGCGCTTGCGCGCGATGACGTCGTCGATCCCGAGGGCGGCCGCGAGCGTCGCCCCGCCCCGGATCGTCTCCAGCCACGCGGTCTCGCGTTCGTCGACGGCGCGAGCGAGCGCGGCGACCTCGTCGAGGTGCTCGCGGGAAACGACGACGACGCCGCTCGCGTCGCCGCGCACCACGTCGCCGGGCCGGACCAGCACCCCGCCGACCTGGACCGTCACGTTGATCGCGCCGGGACCGTCGTTGGAGCCGGTCGCGGGGTGGGCGCCGCGGGCGAAAGTCGGCGTCCCGACTTCGTCGATCCCGTCGACGTCGCGGATCGCCCCGTCGACGAGGGTCCCGACGACGCCGGCCCGGCTCAGCACGCCGGAGACGATGTCGCCGAGCACCGCGGCGTCGGTGCGCCCGCCGCCGTCGACGACGAGCACGTCGCCGGGGCGGGCGAGGTCGGGGGCCTTGAGCACGTAGAGGATGTCGCCGGGCTTCGTCCACACCGTGAGCGCGGGGCCGCAGAACTCGCCGCCGCCGGCGACCCGGGCGATCTCGGGACCGACCACCGCAACGGGCCCGCCGCAGTCCGCGAGCTGCGTGGTGGGCAGGGCGGCGATCGCGGCGACGGCGGCCGGGTCCGGGCGGTGGTCATCGGTCACGATGGCCCACTGCTGCGGGTGCGACTTGCTCATGACCGTCTCCGGTTCTCCCGAGGGCAGGGCACGTGGAGCCTGCCAGGCGGTCAGACGTGCCGCCGGTGCTCGGCGATGTCGGCGAGTCGGCTGAGGCACTCGGCGTTGCGCGGCCGCACCGCCGGGGCCTGCGCCCAGTCCGGGATCCAGCGCCAGGGCCGGTCGGCTGCCGCCTCCCACATCCGCACGTGACAGCTGTCGGGGCCCCGCGCTTGGAGGGTCAGCCGCACGTGCGCGGTGCCGGCCGGCCACGCCCGGGCCAGCAGCTCGAGGCGCCGGCCGGGGTCGACGTCGAGGACCTCGGTGTGGTCGCGCAGCTGGAAGGGCCATACCCCGACACTGTGGTGCAGGCGGGAGCCGACCGCCGGCCAGTCCGCGTCGACGTCCCGCATGTGCGTCGCGCCCACCACCCACAGCGGGTAGAACCAGCCGTCGGCGAGCACCTCCCACACCGACTCCGCGTCCTTGTGCATGTCACGACCCACCTCGGGCTCCACGACGACCTCCTCCTCCCGGTGCGGCCCGGCTCAGCCCCGCGGCCGCGCGATCAGTCGGTGCGCGGCCTTGACCTGGTCGGGGAGCACCCCGGCGGTCGCGGCCTGCGCCTGGACCAGCGGCGAGCCGCCGACGACGGCGGTCCGGCCGGCCACCAGCGCGTCGTAGCCCTGGCGGGCGATCTTCGCCGGATCGTCCTTCGGCATCCGGCCCATGATGCTCTCCGAGAGGCTCCCCGCCCGGCGGAAGAAGTCGGTCGCGGTCGGGCCGGGCATCAGGGACGTCAGCGAGACCCCGGTGCCCAGCTCGGCGCCGACGCCCTGGGAGGCGCCCGTGACCAGGGCGAGAGGTCGGTCGTCGCTCATCGGCGCAGCTACCCGGTAGGCGGGCCGTCGCCAAACGCGGGTCTGGGCGCGGCGCCTCGCAGCGGCGCGAGGTCCCCGGCGCGGGCCACCTCGCCGAACAGTTCCGCACTGCGGCGGGGGATGCGGCGGAACCCGTCGGCGCGGTCCACCTCGACCAGCCCGAACGTCGGCGCGTACCCGCGGGCCCACTCGAAGTTGTCGAACGAGGACCAGTAGAGGTAGCCGCGGACGTCGACCCCCTCGGCCAGCTTCCGCTCCACCTGGCCGAGGTGGCTCGCCAGGTAGCGCACGCGCTGGTCGTCGTCGGCGGTCGCGATGCCGTTCTCGGTCACGACGACGGGCAGCCCGGTGTCCGCGACCCGGCGCAGCATCGTGCCGAACCCGTCGGGGAACACCTCCCAGCCCATCAGCGTGGTCTCCGCGCCGGCCGGGGGCGGCGCGGTGTCGAGCTCGCCGCCCGAGGCGTCCATCCGGGTCCGCGTGTAGTACTGCAGCCCGACCCAGTCGCCGACGTCGCCGCCCGCCCGCAGGTCCTCGACGTGGTGGTCCACCATGACCGCGCGGGCCATCGCGGCCGCGCCCTCGTCGGCCTCGTCGCCGGGCCGCAGCGGCTCGAGGTAGGGCAGGTGCAGGCAGGTACCGATCCGCGGCGCCCCGCGGCCCGCCCGCAGCGCGGCGACGGCCGTCCGGTGCGCCTGGCCGAGCGTCGCGTTGACGGCGACCGCCTCGCCGACGTCGCGATGGCCGGGCGGGAACTCTCCGTTGAGGTAGCTCCCGAGCGCGACGATCTGCGGCTCGTTGATCGTGCAGGCGTAGGGGATGCGGTCCCCGAGGGTCGTGGACACCCGCTCGACGAAGCGCCCGAAGATCTCGAGGGCGTCGTCGGCGAGCCACCCGCCCCGCGCCGCGAACCAGCGCGGCAGGGTGAAGTGGTACAGCGTCACGAACCCGGTCAGCCCGTGGTCGGCGAGGCTGTCGAGCACCCGGGCGTAGTGGTCGAGCGCGACCCGGGAGAACTCGCCCGGTGCCGGTTCGATGCGTGACCACTCCAGCGAGAGCCGGTGCGCGTTCTGCCCGAGCGAGGCGAGCAGGGCGAAGTCCTCGTCGTACCGGTGGAGGTGGTCGATCGCGTCGCCGGAGGACTCGACCGCGGGGGACGCGGGGTCGTGCTCCCAGTCCCACCAGTCGTTGTGGTGGTTGCCCCCCTCGACCTGGTGCGCGGCGGTGCTGCTGCCCCACAGGAAGTCGCTCGGGAAGCCGGGCATCGCGCTCCTCTCGAAGGGCCCGCCGTCGGGTCGCGCCGGGCGCGACGGCGATCCTCTCGCCGCCGCGCCCGACGTCGCGAGCCGGGTCAGGCCGCCTGGTCGTGCTCGGCGAGCTGCCAGGGTCGGTTGTGGCGGGGTTTTTCGTCGGGGGCCGATGTGGGCGGGTGGGGTGAACCAGGGCAGGCCGTCGTTCATGTGGATCTGCCAGGTGCTGTGGTGGATCAGGTGGTGGTAGCTGCAGAGCAGCACGGTGTTGGCGAGGTCGGTGGGCCCGCCGTCGGCCCAATGGGTGATGTGGTGGACCTGGCAGCGGCGGGCGCGGCGGCGGCAGCCGGGGTGGGCGCAGTGGCGGTCTCGGTCCCGCTGGCCGGCGTCGAGCTCGGCGTCGATCTCGGCGCTGAGCGCGTCGTCGATCCAGCCCCCGCACCCGTCGTCGGGCTCCCGGCCCGCGGCGTCGAACCCGGCCAGCTCCGCCTCGAGCACCCCCTCGGGCCACTCGGGCAGATCCTCGGCCGGCGCGCTCACCCACTCAGCATCGAACACGTGTTCGGACAGCGGAAGCGGACGAGCAGCCCAATCTGCCGAGCAAACGACAGACAGCGCAGGTCAGCGCACCGGACGCAGGTGCCGCTGGGCGCGGTGCTTCGGCCCGCGGGAGGAGTGCCCCTCCGGGCTCCCGACGGCGGGCAGGGCCGGGCCCGCCGCCCGCTCGGGCACACCGAGGTCGTCACGGCGGCGCCGGATGGCCTCGGCGAGCTCCTCCGCGAGGGTCGTCACGTCGTCCGGGCCGGTGTCCCCGGTCGCCACCTCGACGGCGCCGGGGAGGGCGTCGGCCAGGGAGGCCAGCTCGTCGAGCAGGTCGACCGCCCAGCGCCGTCGCAGCGTGGGGTCGGCGAGGAGGGGACCGGAGCGCTCGAGCTCACGGAGGGCATCGGTCGCGGTGCGGGCCTGGGCGACGGCCGGGTCGTCGAACGTCACACCCGTGATCCTGGCCCATCACCGCCGGCCGCGCCGCGCCGGGGTTGGCGGGGTGCCGGAACGGTCAATCCCCGCGCTTCCCACCGACGAGCTTCGACGAGGAGGCCGGAGATGACGAGCCCGGGCAACGCCGACGAGGACCCCGACGACCGGCCGCTGGACACTGTCCCCGCGGACCAGGACCCGCAGGACGACCGGAAGGCGGCCGATCCCACCCCCGACGATCACACCACCACGGACCGCGGCTGACCGCCCTCAGCGGGCGGGTTCCGCGGTCGCGGTGTCCTCCGAGACGTCGCCGAACCGGGCCAGGGTGAGCGCCCCGATGATCGTCACGAGGAACCCGACGAGGGCCAGGGCGCCCGAGGTCACCTCGTCACCCAGCACGATCAGCCCGATGAGCCCGGGGAACACGGTCTGCCCGACGACGGTGCCCGCGGTCGCGGCCGTCACCGACTCGCGCTGCAGCGCCGTCGCGTAGAAGAGGAACGCGAGGAAGCCGGCGGTGGGGAGCACGTACGTCGCCGGGTCGGTGGCCAGCGCGGCGACCGACGACGTGTCGACGACGCGGCTCGCGAGGCTCGTCAGCCCGAAGCCGCAGCCGGCCAGGAACCCCAGCGTCGCGCCGGCGGTGTGCCGTGGAAGCCGGCCGGCGAAGCTGCCCGCGACGGCGAGCACTCCGACCGCGACCAGCATGAGGACGTGCAGCAGCGTGTCCCCGCGGGAGGGCCCCTGGTGCCCGGAGAACAGTCCGAGCAGCACCAGCCCGGCGCACACCGCCACCACTGCGACCTTCTCGATCCGCCCCAGGTGGGTGCCCAGCACCCGCCACGCGACCAGGGCCGTGACCGCGAGGTTGGCCGAGGTGGCGGCTTGGACGAGGAACACCGGACTGACGCGCAGCGCGGTGAAGGTGGCGGCGAAGCTCGCGAGGTCGAGCACGAGGCCGACCCAGAACCGCCACTGCCGGACCAGGTCGAGGAGCAGGTGCAGGTGCACGCCCCGCCCGACGTCGGGCACGGCGCGCGCCGCGAGGGCCTGCATCACCGCCGCGACCCCGGAGCACAGCGCCCCCAGCAGCGCGACGAGGACGCCCCACCACACCCCGACCACCTCCTGGGCTCGCGGGCACGAGTG
>NZ_DASXJD010000277.1:0-6638 GCF_036497585.1 Actinomycetospora sp.
CGCCCCGTCCGCCCCCACCTCGCGGTCGGAGGACACCCGCGCCGTCGTCGCGACGCTCGCCGGGGTCGCGCCGCCCGCCCGCGACCGCGACGCCGGCGCCGAGGCCGCGGCGATCGTGCGATGGGCCCGCACCGCGGGGACCACGGACCGGCTCGTCGTCGAGCTCGACTCGCCCGAGGCCGCGTCCCGGCTGGTGTTTCTGCTGACCCGCATCGGGGCCACCGACGGCGTCGTGCGGGGCGACGCGGAGCTCGGCGCGTGGCGGGTCGAGGCCCCGGACACCCCGGACCCCGGCAGCGGGCACGAGCACCTCGCCGCGAGGCTCGGGCTCGTCGACGGACGGGGACGGACGCTGCCGAGCCCCCCGGCCTGGCTCACCGGGGGCTCCCTGCCCGGTGCGGTGGCGACCTGGCGGGGGGCGCTGCTCGCGCGGGGGCACGTGGAGCGGGAGGACTCGGGCGTCGCGGTGGTCGTCGACTGTCCGGCCCCCGGGCCCGCGCTCGCGCTCGCCGAACTGGGCCTGCGCCTCGGGGTGCGCGCCGGGACCCGCCGGGGCGCGGACGCCCCACGCGTGGCGGTGACCGACCCGGCCGAGGTCGCCCTCCTGCTCACCACCTGCGGGGGCCGGGCCACGGCGGTCGCGGCCGGGCTGGACGAGCCGGCCGGGGAGCCGACGCCGGCCTCGGCGAACGAGGCCCGCGCCACCGTCGCCGCCTCGCGGGCCGGCACCGCGGTCGCCGAGGCGTTCGCGACCCTGGAACGCGCGGGCGTCGTCGTGCCGGACTCGCTCTGCGAGGCCGGGCGGCTGCGCCTCGCCCATCCCGAGCTGGGGCTCGCCGACCTCGCCGCCCGCGCCGACCCGCCGCTGTCCAAGGACGCCTTCGCTGGGCGCCTGCGACGGCTCCTCACACTGGCCCGCCGTCACCGCTGAGGCGCCCGGGCCCCCGCGCTCCCAGGGTGCCGCCCGGGTGTGGTCACGCGGGGCGGAGGCGGCGATGGTCGAGACGGTGCGGGGTCCGGTCGACGCGGCGGACCTGGGCACGACGCTCATGCACGAGCACGTCTTCGTGCTGACCCCAGACCTGCTCGCCAACTACCGGCACGAGTACTGGGACGAGGAGCTCCGGGTCGCCGACGCGATCGACAAGCTGACGCGGCTGTGCGGGCTCGGGGTCCGCACCACCGTCGTCGGGCTCGGCCGCTACGTCCCCCGCGTCGCCCGGGTGAACGCCGAGGTCGACCTCAACATCGTCGTCGCCACCGGCCTGTCCCGGGGTCAGCCGCGCGCCATCCCGAGGAACGCGGTGATCGCGGTGGCGGCGTCGGGCCCCGTGGGGTCGGCGTAGGACGCGCCGGCGCGCCCGCCCGACCAGTCGTGGCCCATCCCGTGCACCGTCCACGACTCCGCCAGCACCCGCCCGCCGGGCTCGCTCCACCGCTCGCGGGTCCACGACCGCCCGCCCTCGCCGCCGCGGGTCTCACGTTCCCGCTGCGCTCCGGGGACCCGGCCGACCGCGGAGCGGACGACGGCGTCGGCGTTCCCGGGCGCGACCGTGCGGTCGGCGTCGCCGTGCACCACGATCAGCGGCACCGGGCCGGCATCGGCGACCGTCGCGGGTGGGGACGACATCGCGGCGAACGCCGACCCGACGTCGCGGGCGGCCCGGTAGGGCAGCCCGGAGTGGACCCCGGCGCCGCAGAACACGTCGGGGTGGGTCGCCGCGAGGACGGCCGCCATCGCCGCGCCGGCCGAGAACCCGGCGACGCCGACCCGCCCCGGGTCGACGTCGTGCGCGTCGGCCACCTCGCGGGCGACCGCGGCGATCGCGGCCGGTTCACCGCGGTCGCGCTCCTGGTCCCCGGGGCGGAACCAGTTCCAGTAGCCCATGGCGTTCGCCGAGCGGGACTGCTCGGGATAGACCACGACGATGCCCTCGCGCTCGGCGACCTCGTCCATCCCGGTCGAGGCGGCGAAGGCGTCGGCGTCCTGGGTGCCGCCGTGGAGCATGACCAGCAGCGGAGTGGAACGCTGCGGCGTCGTCGGGACGTAGACGCGGTAGGCCAGGGAGCCGGCCCCGCCCCGCGTGACGCTGCCCGGGGACCTGGTCGCGCCCGACGACGGGGCGCGCAGGCCACCGAGGCCGCCGGCGAGCCCCGTCGTGCCCGGGAGGCCGCCGAGGCCGGGCAGCCCCGTGCCGGCGAGGCCAGCGCCCGGGAGGCCCGCACCGGGCAGGCCGGAACCGGGCAGGCCCGACCCGCCGAGCGCGCGCTGGATGGCGGCGGTGGCCTCGGTGAGCTGCCCCGAGCGCATGAGCTTCGCGGCCTCGTCGAAGCGCGGGGAGGTGCTGCCGCCGGGCCGCCCGAGGGCGTCGACGAGCCGGGTGAGGTGGGACATGGGTGCTCCTGACGATCGTCAGACGATGCGCGGCCCGAGGGCCGCCTTGACCGCGCGGCTGGCGCGGAAGGCCCCGAGCACCTCGACCGAGGCGATGGTCGCCAGGGCCAGCTCGGGGTCGACGTCCTCGGCCACGGTCGCGAGCCCGAGGACACGGATGTGCACCTGCTCCCCCGCGGCGCGGAGGCGCTCGAGATCGGCCCGCGCGAAGTGCTGCGTGCCGAGGACGAGGGTGCGGCGGGCGACCGTGTGCTCGATCGCGGACTCACTGCGCGCGAGCTGCGCGCGGACGGCCGTGCGGATGAAGTCGGTGCGGTTGGAGAAGAACCCCTCCTGCACGAGCAGGTCGATCCGGCCCAGGTCCACCGGACCCAGGTTCACGGTGATCTTCTCGGTGCGCTCCAGCTCTCCGGCCAACTCCACGCCTCCCTCCGCAGACCATCCACATGGATGGTGCACGGCATGTACGACTGACGCAAGTCGCCGGACGCGTCAGCTCAGGATCTCGGCGTGGTGCGGGCGCTGCGCTCCGCCCCGGACCGTTCGCCCGGCCCGAGGTGCAGGCAGGCCTCGCCGTAGCAGGCGAGCACCCTGCGGTGGCGGTGCTCCGCCTCCTCGCGGCGCTCCTCGCTCCAGGGATCGTCGAAGTCGGCGAGGAAGCCGCGCTGGGTGACGAACAGCGCGCTGAGCGCCTCCGTCCACGCCACCGCCCACTCCTCGCGGGCCGCCGC
This sequence comes from Actinomycetospora sp., assembly GCF_036497585.1. Classification (GTDB taxonomy): domain Bacteria; phylum Actinomycetota; class Actinomycetes; order Mycobacteriales; family Pseudonocardiaceae; genus Actinomycetospora. The sequence goes on from NZ_DASXJD010000277.1 coordinate 3,127, forward strand.
GACTCGGCGGCGTGCAGGGCCGCCCGCGCCACCGCCGCGTCGACGATCGAGCCCCGCGGCAGGACGAGGTCCAGGCTCCGGCGACCCCGGATCTCGGCGGGCGCGATCAGCGCGCGGACCTTGGACAGCAACGCGGAGAACGTCGCTGAGGCCCCGTCGCCAGGGCAGGCCGGGCTCCAGAGCCGGTCGATCAGGATGGATCGGTCGACCGAGCACCGGTCGGAGGCGGCCAGGATCGCAACGAGCAGGCGGGCACGGCGACCGGGCAGCAGGTGGTCGACCGGGCGCCCGTCGACGGCCACCACGAAGCGCCCGTGCACCTGGATCCGCACGGGCGGGCACCGCTCCGGCTCCGACATGAGGCTCCCCCGTGGCGACGCCCTCCGGCTCGGCCGTGCTCGACCCTAGCCAGGGGGGCGGGCGGGCCGACAGCACGACGACAAGGTTCCGGCAACGGTCGTCGGCACACTCCGTGAATCGTCGAAAGGGGAGGGGACCGGGATGAACCAGGTCACGTGCGAGTGCGGGTACGCGGCGCGCAGCGACGCCGAGCAGCAGGTGGTGGACGAGGTCCTCGCGCACGTGCGCCAGGACCATCCGGACCTCGTCGCCCAGGTGACGCCCGACGTCGTGCGTGGCTGGATCGAGCTGGTCCCGGACTGACGCGGTGACCGAGGAGACCGGGACGGGCGGCGACCGGGCAGCGGAGGAGACAGCGCGCCCCGTGCGCCGGCGGCGCCCCGACCGGATTCCGGTCGAGCCACGTCGGCGCCGCCCCACCGGAGCGCGAGGTGCGTGGCCGCCCCGCGACCCGGGCAACCCCGACCATGGTTGACTCCCGTCCCCTCGCGTTCGTCACCGGCGGTTCCTCGGGCACCGGGTTTCGAGCTGGCGCGCCAGTTCGCCGAGCACGGCCACGCCGTGCGCGACCTGGACCGCCCCATCGCGGTGGCCTGCCTGAACGTCGGGATCGGGCTCGGCAGTAATCCGCGCTATAGGACGGATTACTGCTCACCAGGCCGAACGCCACCTACGAGCACCACGTCGAGGCGCCGCGGCCCGTGGACGCCCTCGACGCGGTCCAGCTCGATGTCGCTCGTGGCCGAGGGGCCGGAGACGAATGTGAGCGGCCGGGTCGGGTCGAGCCGCGCGATCGCCTCCGGCACCGAGCAGACGACGTCCGCGGCGCGGATGACGCAGACGTGGTGGTCGGGCACCAGGGTGATCACGCGGCGCCCCTGGTCCGGGGCGCCGGAGTCGAGGACGAACGTGCCGGTGTCCGCGACCGCGACCGCCGCACCCGTCACCACGGCGTCGAGGTGGTCGAGCTCGTCGACGGTGCAGGGCGGCTCGTCGCGGCGGACGCTCCCGCCGAACGCGGAGAGCCAGCCCTCGGGCAGGCCCGGGGGCACGACGACCTGACCCGCCGACCCGAGGAACGCCGCCACGGCGTCCGCGACATCGGCCTCCGCGGCCACCCGGGTCACGGTGGCGCGGTAGTCGGTCAGGGTCTCGTCGAGCCGGGCCACGACCTGCTCGCCACCCGGTGCGTACCGACCCGCCGGGCGGTACTCGCGCGGCACGACGACGGGGGTGGCCGGGGCCCCGGCGTCGCGGGCCGTCCGCAGCCGGGCGAGGACCTCGTCGCGGGCGCCCATCAGGTGTCCCCGTGGGTCCGGGCCCACCACTGCCGGAAGGTCTCGGACGGCGGCGCGGGCACGTCGCGGGCGTTCGTCCACCCTGAGAGCGGCCACGGCAGCGTCGAGATCCGGCCCTTGCGGCCCGCGAGCAGACGCCCGACGCCGAGCGCGCGCTCCGCGAGCTTGAACCGGCCCGGCGTCGTCATCGCGATCGCCGCGGCCTGCATCGCGACGTCCTGCCCCGTCGGGCGGGTGTGGGCGTCGATGGCGGCCGCGCGTTGCTGCACGAGCAGGTGCGGGATGTCGATGCGCACCGGGCAGGCGTCGAAGCACGCCCCGCACAGCGACGAGGCGAAGGGCAGCGTCGCGTTGACGTCGTGCGTCCCGTCGATGCCGGTCAGCTGCGGGGACAGGACCGCGCCGATCGGGCCCGGGTAGATCGAGCCGTACGCGTGGCCGCCGGTGCGCTCGTAGACCGGGCAGACGTTCAGGCACGCCGAGCAACGGATGCAGTGCAGCGCCTGCCGGCCGTCGGCGGAGGCCAGCACGTTCGAGCGACCGTTGTCGAGCAGGACCAGGTGGAACGCTTGCGGGCCGTCGCCGGGGGTCACCCCGGTCCAGGTGGAGGTGTAGGGGTTCATCCGCTCGCCGGTCGAGCTGCGCGGCAGGAGCTGCAGGAACACCTCGAGGTCGGACCAGGTGGGGACGAGCTTCTCGACGCCCATCACGGTGATCAGCGTCTCGGGCAGCGTCAGGCACATCCGCCCGTTGCCCTCGGACTCGACCACCGAGATCGTCCCGGTGTCCGCGACCGCGAAGTTGACCCCCGAGATCCCGACCTTCGCGGAGAGGAACCGCCGCCGCAGGTGGGCCCGCGCGGCCATCGCGAGCCGGCGGGGCTCGTCGGTCAGCTCCGGGTCCACGTCGGGCATCTCGCGCAGGAAGATCTCGCGGATCTCGGCGCGGTTGCGGTGGATCGCCGGGACGAGAAAATGCGAGGGCCGGTCGTGCGAGAGCTGCACGATCAGCTCCGCGAGGTCGGTCTCCAGCGCCGCGATCCCGGCGCCCTCGAGCGCCTCGTTGAGCCCGGTCTCCTGGGTGGCCATCGACTTGACCTTGACGACCTCGTCGGCGCCGGTCGCCTTGACGAGGTCGACGACGATGCGGTTGGCCTCCTCGGCGTCGCGCGCCCAGTGCACCACCCCGCCGCGCTCGGTGACCCGCGCCTCCAGCTCCACCAGCAGCTCGGGCAGCCGCGCCATGGTGTCGGCCTTGATCGCCTCACCGGCGCGGCGCAGCTCCTCCCAGTCGTCGAGCTCGGCCACCACCCCGGCACGCTTCGCGCGGATGGTCCGGGTGGCGTGCCCGAGGTTGCGGCGCAGCTGGGTGTCGGCGAGCGCGCGGTGCGCCGCGACCGGGAAGGACTCGGTGCCGCGCAGGTGGCCGTGCGGGTCGGACGCGACGGTCGGCATGCCCAGCTCGATGGTCCGGCTCCGCTGCGCTGCGCGTCCGTGATCGGTCACGGCGCCACCTCCGCCTGGTCGAACACGAAGTCCCGGGACTCGTCGCGCTGGTCGGTACTGGCCAGGATCTCCGCCAGGTGCACCGTCCGCACCCCCGAGCGCAGCCGCGAGAGCCCGCCCCCGATGTGCATCAGGCACGAGGAGTCCCCGGCGGTGCAGACCTCCGCCTTCGACGTGAGCACGTTCGCCATCTTGTCGGCCAGCATCGCCGTGGACGTCTCGGCGTTCTTCACCGCGAAGGTGCCGCCGAACCCGCAGCACACCTCGGCGTCGGGCAGCTCCACGAGCTCGAGCCCCCGGACCGCCCGCAGCAGCCGCAGCGGCTTGTCGCCGACCCGCAGCATCCGCA
>NZ_DASXJD010000278.1:0-12481 GCF_036497585.1 Actinomycetospora sp.
CAGCGTCCCGACCGCCGAGACGATCACGAACACCAGCAGCACCCACTGCACCACCAGCCCGACCAGCTGGGAGGGCCGGCCCTTGGGCGAGAACCGCGCGACGTACTCGCCGCCGCGTCCGTGCGTGAGCTTGTCGTCGACGTGCACCCGGTGCAGCAGTCGCGAGATCCCCGCGCGGATCAGGCGCGCGATGATGTAGCCGATGACCAGCACCAGCAGGGCGCCGATCACGTTGGGCACGTAATTCACCAGCGTCGTGAAGGCGTTCTGCAGTGACGAGAGGGCGTCGAACCCGCCGCCACCGCCCGGTGAGGACTGTGCGGGAAGAGAGAGCATTACGAGAGCTCCTGAGGCGTCGGAGGCCGTTGGTCCCGCCGGTGGTTCCCGGGGCACCGCCGACCCGAACCACCGATTCGTGGGCCGTCCGTGAGAACTCGTCGTGAACGCGTCATGACCTCGGTGTTCGGATGTCGGGCACGACGGGGAAGCGTGCCGGCCACACTTCTGCTAAGACATGCCCGAGGGGGAAAACCGCACGGCATTGCCGCGATCGGGCGCACGCAAACGCGCGCACCGGCTTCACCGAACGATGGGAGCAGGGCCCAGCGATGGCTACACGAACCGTGGTCACCCTCGTCGACGACGTCGACGGCAGCGAGGCGCAGGAGAGCATCTCCTTCGGCCTGGACCGCGTCGACTACGAGATCGATCTGTCCACCGAGCACGCCGACGCGCTGCGCGGCCTGTTCGCGCCCTACATGGCCGCCGCGCGCCGCACCGGGCGCCGCCGGTCGTCCCGGGAGGCCCAGCCCGCGGCGCGTCCGGCGTCGTCGGGCACGGACGGCAGCGGCCCGGCCCGCTCGCGCAGCACCAACGCGCAGATCCGCGCCTGGGCCGCCGAGCACGGCGTCACGCTGGCCGAGCGCGGCCGGTTGCCCGGCCGCGTGATCGAGGCCTTCGAGGCGGGCGACCCCACCAAGCTGCCCGCCTCCGACGGCGCGGCTCCGGAGGCCCCGGCTCCCGCGACGTCCGCGCCGGCCGCGCCAGCCGCGCCGGCCGCCTCCGGGTCGTCGTCCGAGGACGGGCAGACCCGCGGGCGCGACGGCCTGACCTCCCCGGAACGCGAGACGATCCGGGGCTGGGCCGTGGAGCAGGGCATCGAGGTCAAGCCGCGCGGCCAGCTCCGCAAGGACCTGATCAGCAACTACCGCGCCTGGGAGGCCCGCCGGTAGGCCGTCGGCCACCACCTCCGACGACGCCGCCTGAGTCCCCGCCCGGATCGGGGTTCGGCCATTCTCCGCCGGGTCCCGATTCGATCCCGTCAGTCGGGCCGGCGTCCCCAGGCCGAGATCAACGGTGACGTCGCCAGATCGGGGACGAGGCCGGCGGCGCAGTTGTCGAGGTGCTGGTCGACCTCGGCGTCGATCGCGAGTCCGGCCGCCACGAGACGGTCGCGGATCTGTTCCACGGTGGCGATCTCGAGCGTCGTCGCGGCGGGCGAGGTGATGGGGAAGTAGGCGTCGGCCCCGACGTCGGACAGGCCCAGATCGCGCAGCCGCCGGGGCAGTGTGCGCCCGTAGGCCAGGTCGGCCTCGCGCCCGGCCATGAGGGAGCGGAAACCGCGGCGCAGCCGGTTCGCGAGCTGCTGGGCGGGGCCGTACTCGTCGGGACACAGCAACGGCTGCAGGCCCGGGTCGGCCTCCTCGACGAGCAGCCACCCGCCCGGTCGCAGGGCGCCGACCATCGCGGCGAGGGCCGCCTCCCGATGCGGGACGTGGGTGAGCAGCAGCCGGGCGTGGACCAGGTCGAGGCCGGTCTCGGGCGGGTCCTCGACGCCCACGTCGTGGCGGAGGATCCGCAGCGTCGCGTCCCCTGCCCCGAGCCAGGACGTGTCGAGGTCGGTGGCGAGCACCAGCCCGTCGGGCCCGACCCGCTCGGCGAGCCACTCCGGCACGCCGCGCCCGCCGGCGCCCACCTCCCAGCAGCGCCACCCGGGTCCGAGGCCGAGGCGGGTCAGGTGGCGGGAGGTGGTGTCGTCGAAGAGCTCGCCGAGTGCCGCGAGGCGGGTCGCGGCGCCGCGCTGTCGGTTCGCCAGCAGGTAGCCCTCGTCGTCGCTCACCGGGCCGCCTCCCGCGGACCCCGCGCGTGTTCCGCATCGACCACGGGGTGACCGTACGTCGTGCTGCCCGGCGCTCAGCCCGCCCGCCGCCATTCCTGCGGCGCGAGGCCGTGGGCGGTGCGGAAGCGGCGGATGAAGTAGCCGGGGTCGCGGTAGCCGACCCGGTGGGCGATCGCGGCCACCGTGAGGTCGGTGGTGGCCAGGAGCCGCCGGGCCTCCTGCAGGCGCCGCTCGGTGACCCACCGCCCCACGGTGCGCCCGGTCCGTCGTCGCACGACCGTCGTCACGTGGCCCGGCGAGCGCCCCACCGCCGCGGCCACGTCCCGCGCGGTGATCGGCTCACAGAAGCGTGCCTCCAGCGCGTCGAAGACCGCGGCGACCAGCGTCTCGTCGTGCTCGCGCAGGTCGGCCGGGACGTCGGCGGCGAGGCGCCCCAGCCGGACGAGCAGCAGCGTCACCCGCGCCCGGGCGGCCTCGGCGTAGCCGTCGCGCCGCTCCGTCAGCTCCGCCGCGAGTGCGGAGAGCTCGGCGACCCAGGTCGCGCGGTCGTCGGGCGGGAGGTGCAGCCGCTCGCCGCCGGGCCGTCCGCCGCGGGTGAAGGGGTAGAGCAGCGGGTGGGCGCGCCAGGCCAGGGGTGACGAGGGGGCGTCGGGGTCGACGAGGTCGGCGGGGAAGAAGACCGTCCACACCTGCGCGTCGGCCTCCGTGGGCTCGTCGAGCGGGGTGACGACGGCGCCCGGGGCGACCACGACGACGTGCCCGGACGCGAGGGACCAGGTGCGGTCGTCGACCCGCAGCCGGCCGCCGCCCCGCTCGACGTAGATCAGCACGAGGAAGTCGTGGATGTGCGCGCCGAGGAGGGCGCCGCCGTCGCGTCCCGGGCCGGAGCGACGGTGCACGGTCACCGCCGGCACGCCCGGCGCGCGGGCGTAGCCCATCACCGGCAGGCCGTCCGCGTTGCGCGTCACGCCGCCGGGCAGATCGGAGGAAAGTCCTGACGTCACGCCGTTCCGTTCCTTGTCCGCAGGTCCCGGGGCCAACAGGCTGACCCTGTCAGGAGAGAACCGTCCCATGCCTGCGACAGGAGCACCATGATGTCCGAGCCCGCGACGCCGGCTCCGGGGTCACCGGAGCGTCCCTTCCTCCCCGCGATGGGGACGGGTGGCCTGCTGCCCGTCTACGACGCGGTGAGCTGGCTCGGCGCCCGCAGCGCCCATCGGCGGGTGGTCGCCGCGGCCGACCCTGCACCCGGGACGACCGTGCTGGAGATCGGGTGCGGCACCGGGAACCTGCTGATCGCCGCGGCCCGCGCGCAGCCGGGGGCCACCGTCGTGGGCCTCGATCCCGACCCCGCCGCCCTCGAGCGCGCCCGCACGAAGGCGCAGCGCCGCGGGCTCGCGATCCGCGTCGAGCAGGGCTTCGCCGACCAGCTGCCGCACCCCGACGGCAGCGTCGACCAGGTCCTCTCGGCGTTCATGTTCCACCACCTGCCCGCCGACGCGAAGCGGGCCATGCTCGGCGAGGTCCACCGGGTGCTCGCCCCGGGCGGCGCGCTGTTCCTGGCCGACTTCGAGGGCGTGCCGCGCCCGTTCCGCCTGCTCGCGCCGCTGCTCCGGCTGCTCGGGCACGGTCCCGGACACGGCGGGCAGGGACACGGCGGGCAGGGACACGCCGGGCAGGGACACGGCGGGCAGGGACACGGCGGGCACGGGAACGACGGGCCGCTCGCGCCCGTCGCGAACGACCCGTCGATGGTCCGGCAGCTCCTCGGCGGGGCCGGCTTCACCGAGGTGGCGCAGGTCGGGGCGGCGAACAGCGCCTTCGGTCGGTGGATCGCGCACCGGGCGGTGCGCGCCTGACGTCAGAAGCGGTCCGGGGTGTCGAGCACCGGGTACACCCGCACCTCGGGCGGCCCGGTCACTCCGGCCTCGGCCATGACCTTCTTGATGTCCTCCTGGGCGTCGAAGAAGCGGTGGAACGACTCGAGGTCCGGCCACTCGTCGAGCGCCACCGCGTTGCCGTCGGGGTCCCGGACGAACTGGTGGTGGATCGCGCCGTGCCGGCGTCCGTCCTCGCTGATCGCGGCCATCGTGGCGGCGTTGTCGAGGACGACCTTCTCCATCGTCCCGGCGGAGATGGGGAAGGTGATGGTGATGACGACGCTCATGGCGGCCTCCGGTCAGGTGCGGGCGTAGGTCTCGGCGGTCTTGGACTCGAACTCGAGCCCGACGACGGGCTCGTCGCCGACCACCCAGGCGTCGTGACCCGGGCTGAGGCGGTAGGCGTCGCCGGACCGGAGATCGGCCTCCGTGCCGTCGTCGGCGACCACGTGCAACTGGCCGGCCACGAGGTAGCCGAGGTGCGCCGCTTCGCAGCTCGCGGTCCCGGCGACGGGCTTGATGCACTCCGACCAGCGCCAGCCCGGCTGCAGCGTCAGGCGCGCGATCGTGGCGTCACCGAGGCCGACGACCTCGACGGTCGTGCGGTCCGGCTTCCTGGTCTCGTCCGGGGTGGACATGCCCTTGACGTCGATGCTGCTCATGTCGTCTCCGATCGGACTGTTCTTCAGGGGCACTCAGGGCATCTGGGCGCGGACCACGTCGAGGTCGCGGAAGGTGACGTCGCCGCCCGCCAGTGCGGTCAGCCGCTCGGCGAACGCCGCGGTGGCGGGGTGCTTGGAGTTGGTCATCGCGTCCTCGTAGCTGGGGAACTCGACCAGCTCGACGTGCACGCCGGGCCGCCCGCGGTCGGCCCCGAGCACGAACCACCGTGCGGTGCGGTCGGGACCGATCTCGCGCAGCCAGTCCTCGATGGCGGCGTCGAACTCCTCGATCCTGTTCATCGGGAACTCGATGAGCTGCGCGAACGCGCCCGGTGCGGTCCCGGTCGGTGCGTCCTTCAGGCCCGAACGGATCATCTCGCGCAGCGCGGGGTCGTCGGTGTGGCCGTGGACGGCGATGGCGTGCTGCGAGGCCGCCTCGACGACCTCGTCCTCCTCCCCGGTGAGGGTCAGCGTGCAGCCGCCCTCGCTGGGCACGTCCCGGCAGTCGACGATCTTGCGGGCCATGATGTGACCCCCTCTGTAGTGGTCCAGATCACAACAGAGTAGTAGCCGTCAGGAAGCCATGTCACCAGGTAACCTAGCGAACATGGGGGAGCACTCGGAGTTCACGCGAGCGGTCCGGGACCTCGTGCTGGCCGGGGAGCGGTTCCGTGCCCGGGCCGGTCGCCGTCGCGGGCTGAGCCGGTCGTCGGTGACCGTGCTGACCACGCTGTTCCTCGACGGCCCGCGGGGTCCGTCGGCCCTGGCTGCGCTCCTCGACATCACCACCGCGTCCACGACCGAGCTCGTCGACCGGCTGGAGGCCCTCGGGCACGTGGTCCGCCGTCCGCATCCCCGGGATCGGCGGAAGCTCCTCGTCGAGCTGACCGACTCGGGGTCCCGGGTGGTCGAGGAGATCTTCGGGTCCTTCTCCGCCCGCGTCGAGGCCTCGAGCGGTGCGATGAGTGCCCAGGAGCGGCAGGCCGTCCTCGGGTTCGTCCGCGCCGTCAACGAGAACCTGGCGCAGGACGATCCCGGGGTCGGCGAGGGCGCCGCGTCCTGACGACCCCTGCGGGGCCCGCGGTCAGGCGCGCAGGTCCTGCTGCCAGCGCTCCTCGACGCGGCCGAGCTTCCAGACGGCGAGCGCGGCGATCCAGGCGACGACGAACAGGCCGACGACGACGAAGCCGACGTTGCCGAGGTCGAGGTCGGCGATCCAGGCGAGCGGGCCGTTCCGGATGTCCAGCTGCTGGGTGAGGATCGAGACCAGCTCGATGACGCCGATGACGAGCGCGACGACCACGGACAGTGCCGTGATGGTGATGTTGTAGAAGACCTTGCGCACCGGGCGCATGAAGGCCCAGCCGTAGGCGAAGCACATGAAGGCGCCGTCGGCGGCATCGAAGAGGCTCATCCCCGCGGCGAACAGGATCGGCAGCACGAGGATCGCCCACCAGGGCAGCGTCGCGGCGGCGACGCCGCCGGCCAGGACCAGCAGCGAGATCTCGGTGGCGGTGTCGAACCCCAGGCCGAACAGCAGCCCCGTCGGGTACATGTGGGCGGGCTTGCGGACGGCCCTCGTGACGCGCCCGAGGATGCGGTTCATGAAGCCGCGCTCGTCGAGGTGGCGCTCGAGCTCGGCCTCGTCGTAGTCGCCGTGGCGCATCCGTCGGAAGATCCGCACGATCCCGACGAGCACGACCAGGTTGATCACGCCGATGAGGACGAGGAAGAGGCCGCTCACCGCGGTCCCGACCAGACCGCCGATGACCTTGAGCGGCGAATCGTCGTCGCCGATCTCGGTCGTGACGGCCCGGACGCCGAGCCCGAGCAGCAGGACCAGGACGAACACGATCGTCGAGTGGCCCAGCGAGAACCAGAACCCGACGGTGAGGGGCCGCGGCCTCGACTCGTCGCCCTCCCGGTCGGTGAGCAGCTTGCGGGTGGTGTTGTCGATGGCGGCGATGTGGTCGGCGTCGAAGGCGTGCCGCATCCCCAGCAGGTAGGCCGTCAGACCGAGACCGATCCCGAACACCCCGGCGCCGCCCAGCTGGTAGTGCGCCGGCGCGATGAAGAACGCGAGCGTCCCCCAGCCCAGCACGTGCAGCAGCACCACGAAGCCGGTCATGCCCGCCACTGAGCGCTTCTCCGGGCTGGTCAGGGCGAAGCGGCGCGTCGGGGCGGGCGCGGTGAGGGTCACGGCAGGAGACGTTCCCTCGGAGGGTTCGCTAATGCAAGAGGTGTGCAGGTGAGCTACCCAGGCAGTCGGGTCCATCTGGCGTAACGGGGGCGGGGTGGTGGCGGTGATCCATCTGCGGTGATCGAATTGCTCCGTCTGTAGAGCGCGCCGGCCGAGGATCTGCGCGAGTGGCCCGAGGGGCTGCTCGAGGCGTAGGTGGCCGGGTTCGACGCCGCGGGCCGGGAGCCCGACGAGGGGTGCGGGGGCTGGATCGACGACGCGCTCAGCGCCAGATCGACGCCGAGCTCGACCGGGACGAATGCGCCGGGGCCAGGAGCCGCAGGTCGCGGGGCCGCCACCCGGTGCCATGTGTCGAGGACGTCGTCACCGTGCACCGCCGCCACGCCGACGATCCGGCCGATCACCGTCCGCTCCCCTGCATCGCGGGAGGACGCCACGACGGCGACGGTTCGGTGACGATCGTGCAGTCGGTCCCGCGGATCCTGTCACCCTCGGTCACGACGAGGCCGGTCCGGCCGGATCGGTCGGAGAGGGAACCATGGGCCACACCGACACCGTGAACGCGATCTACGAGGCATTCGGCCGGGGCGACATGCCGGGGATGTTCGAGTACCTCGCCGACGACGTGACGTGGAACCACCAGCGTCCCGGGCACTCCGGTCAATCGGCCGGCCTCGAGTTGGCACGCGCCCGCACTGGCAAGGCGGAGGTCCCGGGCTTCTTCGCGGCGGTGGCCGAGCTCGACATCGCCGAGTTCACCCTGGTCACGATGCTCGAGAACGCCGAGCAGGTGGTAGCCCTCGTCGACATCGACTACACCGTTCGCGCCACCGGCCGTCGGGTCGTCGACACCGAGGTGCACCTGTTCACGTTCGGCGCCGACGGGCGCGTGGTCGCGTTCCGGGACTTCGTCGACACCGGCCAGCTGATCGCGGCCATGCACGTCCCGGCCGCGGTCTGACGTCGCAGCCGCTCACCAGCCGAGCTCGGCGTCGTCCTCGAGGAAGGTGCCGGTGGGCCCGTCCTCGCCGAGGTCGGCCATCCGCACCACGGTGGCGGCGCTGACCTCGACGGGGCGGCCGTGCGGGTTCGCCACCCCACCGAGCTCGGTCGCGGTGTAGCCGGGCTCGACGGCGTTGATCTTCACCTCGGGCACGGCCCGCGCGTACTGCACGGTGAGCATCGAGACGGCCGCCTTCGTGGCGCCGTAGACGACCGCCTGCACGTGCGAGGCGGGCTTCGCCAGGTCGTGGTTGGCGGTGAACGAGCCGAGCGCGCTCGAGATGTTGACGATGACCGGGTTCCCGGACTTCAGCAGCAGCGGCAACGCGGCCTCGGTGACCCGGACGACGCCGACGCAGTTCGTGTCGAACATGGTGAGCGCGTCCGGCCCGTTGAGTCCCCACATCGCGATGCCGGCGTTGTTGATCAGCACGTCGAGGCCGCCCTCCGCCTCGATGCGGGTGAGGGCCTCGGCGACCGAGGCGTCGTCGGTGACGTCGAGCCGGACGTGCCGGGCGCCGAGCTCCTCGGCGGCGGCGCGGCCTCGGGCCTCGTCGCGGGCGCCGACGTAGACGGTGTGCCCGGCGGCGACGAGCTGGCGGGCGGTTTCGCGGCCGATGCCGCGGGTGGCACCGGTGATGAGCGTCGTGGTCATGGCGCCGAGCCTGCGACGACGGCGGCGGCCCAGGCAGCCGTCCGGTTGTCGTAGGACCAGCAGGACCAGGACAGGGCCGCTTCCCGCGCGGACACTCGACGGCGTGGACACGTGGGAGTTCGGGCGGATGGTGCGCCGCGCCCGCGACCGGGTGACCCCGCAGAACGTCGGGCTGCCGGCCGGCGGGCGCCGCCGCGCTGCGGGCCTGCGCCGAGAGGAGCTCGCCGGGCTCGCCGGCATCTCGGCCGACTACCTGACCCGGCTCGAGCAGGGCCGGGCGACGTCGCCGTCGGCCCAGGTGGTGGAGGCACTGGCGCGTGCCCTGCGCCTCGGCGACGCCGAGCGGGACCTGCTCCACGGCCTGGCCGGCCACGCCGCGCCAGGGCCGGACGTCGTCCCCTCGCGCATCACCCCGAGCGTGCAGCGGCTGCTCGACCGGCTCTCGCACACCCCCGTCGTCGTGTACGACGCGACGTGGACGCTGCTCGTCGCCAACGCGCCGTTCGACGCGCTGATGGGGGAGACCTCCACCTGGCGCGGCCTGGAGCGCAACGCGGTCTGGCGCAACGTCGCCGGGCCGGGGAACCGCGTCGTGCACACCGCCGAGGAGCAGGCCCGGCACGTGGCGCACCTGGCCGCCGACCTGCGGATGACCGCGGCGCGCTACCCCGCCGACCGCGGGATCGCCGGCCTCGTCCGCGAGCTCTGCGCGCACAGCCCCCGGTTCGCCGAGCTCTGGGAGTCGGGCGCGGACCCCGGCCCGCGCCCCGACCCGTCGAAGCGCAAGACGATCGAGCACCCGGCAGTCGGCCCGATCACGCTCGACTGCGACACGCTCGTCGTCGCCACCGACGACGTCCGGATCATGGTCTACACCGCCGAGCCCGGGACCGAGGACGCCGAGCGGCTCGCGCTCGCGCTCGTGCTCGGCACGCAGTCGTTGGTGGAGTGACGATCCCAGCCCGGATCGGCGGCGAGCTGCGTTAACGTCGTCGGCGTGGAAGGGGAGCCGACGGCCTCGGGGTCCGCCTCCATGACCGGGCAGACGCCCTGGCACCTGACGTGGGGCCGGCGGGTGCGTCGCTTCCTCGGCGGCGAGAACGCGCCCGCCGCGGCGCTGATCGCGGCCGCCGTCGCCGCCCTGCTCTGGGCCAACATCGCCCCGGCGTCCTACGAGGAGATGTGGGCGACGCCGTTCTCGGTCCGCCTCGGCGACCACGGCCTCTCGCAGGACCTGCGGGCCTGGGTCGACGGCGGGCTGATGACGCTGTTCTTCTTCCTGGTCGGGCTCGAGGCCCGCCGCGAGTTCGACCTCGGGGAGCTGCGCGAGCGCCCGCGGCTGGTGCTCCCCCTGCTCGCCGGCCTCGCCGGCATGGCGGTGCCGATCGGGCTCTACCTGGCCGTCACGGCCGGCACCCCCACCGCGCACGGCTGGGGCGTGGTGATGTCGACCGACACCGCGCTCGCCCTGGGGCTGCTCGGCCTCGTCGGCACGCGGTCGGCGGCCCTGCGCTCGTTCCTGGTGACGGTGCTGGTGGTCGACGACCTGGCCGCGTTGATCGTCATCGCGGTCGCCTACACCGAGCACGTCGCGCTGCCGGGACTGCTCGTCGCGGTCGGGCTGATCGCGGTGGTGCTCGGGGCCCGCGCGCTCGGGCTGCGGACGCCGGGGATCTACGTCCTGCTCGGCCTCGGCACCTGGGCGGCGCTGCTCGGCAGCGGGCTCGACCCGGTCGCCGCCGGGCTCGCGATGGGCCTGCTGACGTTCGCCTACCCCGCCGCGCGGGGCGACCTCGAGCGGGCCACCGACCTGGTGCGGGCCTTCCGGGAGCAGCCCACCGCCGAGCTCGCCCGGTCCGCGAGCGTCGGGGTGCGCGCCGCGGTCTCGCCCAACGACCGGCTCCAGGCGCTCGTCTCGCCCTGGGTCTCGTTCCTCGTCGTCCCGCTGTTCGCGCTGGCCAACGCCGGGATCTCCCTCGACGGCGCCTTCCTCGCCCGGGCGGCGACCTCGCCGACGACGTGGGCCGTGCTCGTCGCCTACGTCGTCGGGAAGCCGGTCGGGGTCGTCGGCACCTCGGCGCTGCTCACCTGGGTGACCCGCGGCCGGCTGCGCCCGCCGGTGGGCTGGGCGGGGGTGGTCGGCGGCGGCACGATCGCCGGGGTCGGGTTCACGGTCGCGCTGCTCATCGCGTCGCTGGCGTTCACCGGGCCCGACCTCGCGGAGGCCAAGCTCGGCGTGCTCGCCTCCGCCGTCGTCGCCCCGCTGGTGACGTGGCTGGTGTTCCGCGCGCTGGCCCTCATGCCGGCGTCCCGACGACGCAGCGCGCTGCTCGGCTCCGCGCCGGTCATCATCGACCTGCTCGACGAGGTGGACCCGGACCGCGACCACGTCCGCGGCCCGCACGACGCGCCGGTCACGGTCGTCGAGTACGGCGACTTCGAGTGCCCCTACTGCGGGCAGGCCGAGCCCACGGTGCGCGAGCTCCTGGCCGAGCACGGCGACGTGCGCTACGTCTGGCGCCACCTGCCGCTGCGCGACGTGCACCCGCACGCCGAGCTCGCCGCCCGCGCAAGCGAGGCCGCGGCCGCCCAGAGCGCCTTCTGGGACCTGCACGACCGGCTGCTCGACCACCAGGACGAGCTGCGGGCGATCGACCTCGAGCACCACGCCGCCGAGCTCGGTCTCGACGTCGAGCGCTTCCGCCGGGACCTGCGCTCACCGGACGCCGCCGAGCGGGTCGCCGCCGACCTCGAGTCGGCCGACCGCAGCGGCGTCTCGGGCACCCCGACCTTCTTCGTCAACGGCCGGCGCCACTACGGGGCCTACGACATCGACTCCCTGAGCCACGACGTCTCGGTGGCCCAGGCCCGCTCGAAGATCGGGACCTAGCGCGGCCGGTCCTCGCTCGCCTCGGGCAGCACGGCGCGGTACGGCAGTTCATCGTTGACCGCGTCGCTGTCGTAGACCAGGTCGGGGTGAGCGGCGGCGAGCCGGCGGGTGCGCTCGCTGGGGAAGGATCGCACGTACCAACCGCGCACCGGGCGCCCGACCAGCGCGCGCAGCACCCGCATCGCGTGCTCGAGGTCGTCGCGCTCCTGCTCCTCGGTCATGCCGGTCACCTCGGCCCACCGGTAGCCGTGGCCCATGACGTCGTGCCCGCTGCTCCATGTGCTCGGTCTACCGGCCGGGGAATGCTCCCGGGGAGAGCCGGGGTTGGTGCCCGACGTGAGCGACAACGTGGAACTCAGCCCGACCGACTGGGTCAAGGGCCAGACCGAGAAGATCCTCGAGACCGGGACGACGGAGGGCGTCGAGGTGCTCGGATCACCGGTCGTGATGCTGACGCTGACCGGTGCGAGGTCCGGCAAGCGGCGCTACACCCCGGTGATGCGCGTCGAGCACGACGGCAGCTACGCCGTCGTCGCCTCGAAGGGCGGCGCTCCCGAGCACCCCACCTGGTACCACAACATCAAGGCGCACCCCGAGTTCCCGCTGCAGGACGGCACCGAGACGAAGACCTACGTCGCCCGCGAGGTGTCCGGCGACGAGCGGGCGCGGTGGTGGGACCGGGCCGTGAAGGCCTACCCCTCCTACGCGGAGTATCAGGAGAAGACCGACCGGGAGATCCCGGTCTTCGTGCTCGACCCGAAGTGACCACGTGAACGGATGTGGTCATCGGGGCGACCACATCCGTTCACATGGTTAGCCTGGGGGGATGACCACCTCGGCGGCCCGGGCCACGCCGATCGACGAGCAGCTGTGCTTCGCCATGGTGTCGGCGTCCCGGGCCATGACCGCGTGCTACCGGCAGGGGCTCGAGGAGCTCGGGCTGACCTACAGCCAGTACGCGGTGATGCTCGTGCTCTGGGAGCAGGAGGCCGTGACCATGGGATCGCTGTGCGAGCAGCTGCACCTGGACTCCGGCACCCTGTCCCCGCTGCTCAAGCGCCTGGAGAAGCAGG